>CAMNQN010000231.1 GCA_946549155.1 uncultured Lachnospiraceae bacterium
CCGGAGTTATTTTCCAGATGCTTGTGGCCCTGCGCGCCCTCCTCTTCCTGCGTCCGGGTAGTTAACAAAACACGAACTGCGCAAATATGAACAATAACCGTATAATAACTACATAGTGGTATTATTAATAATATATTGCATTTTAAAGGAAAATGTGCTAATCTATAATAAATATCTGAAAGCATGACAATCTTATATTCTATTCGCCTCTCTGCGAGTGTGCACCCGGAACTATTTTCCGGATGGTACATGTCTTGTTAAGAAACCCATGCTTGATAATAAAATGGGGCAGGGGTTTTTAGGCGAGAGATAGACTGTAGTCTCCGTAAATGAAAGCCCCTGCAGAACAGGGGGCTTTGTTGCATAAAACAAAAAAAGATGTGGCGTTAAGGGAATTCTGGAAGAATAATGACCGTTTTACGAATCTGTTTAACACGGTATTTTTTAAGGGCTAAAAAGTGCTGAAGCCGGAGGATATGCAGGAACAGGATGCGAATGTGTCTGCCATCCTTCCTTCAAAAGGGACTGAGAAAGCGTTTGTACGGTACCGGGATGTGGTAAAATATGCCCATGGGATGCAGCTTGCGATTTTCGGAATAGAAAATCAGGATAAAAACCTGTCTCACTATCGCGATCTATTACGGGGAGAAAGAATGGGACGGCCCGCATTCCCTGGCGGATATGGTGGAAATGCCAAAGGAAATCCAACCCTATTTTCAAGATTATCAAATGTATTTGCTATGCGTGCGGGATGAAGATGGGCGAAAATTTTCACAGACGGACGTAAGAGATTTGTTTCACATTTTGAATGGATTTTATCATAATCAGGTAGAACAGCTCAAAAAGGAAAATCTGTTCGTGAGCCGTGAAACCTATCAGGCGGTTGCTGCTGTGCAGAATAATGACAAACTGCTTAAGGCTATCATAAAAGAAGAAATGGAGGAAGTCAGTATGTGTTCAGCGTTGGAACGGATATGGGAAGATGGAAGAAAAGAAGGCGTGAAGAGGATGATAGAAAAGCTGCTGGAGCAAAACATTTTATCGGAAGAGCAGATCGCAGAGGCAGCCGGTATAAAACCGGCGGAACTGGCAGATTTAACAGAATTAAAGCTGCTCGAATAATTACAATTCAGTCAAAACCGGCAGAAACAGATATTTTCTGCTTTGTATATAATTTGGAGCCTGATTATTTAAGGCTAGCCAAGACACAGCAGGAAGAGGCAGGCAGCTTTTTCCGTAATTTTTTACTTGTATAATTACCTTCTATGTATTAAAATGTTGTAAAGGCTGACACAGGCATCGGGACCTTCCCGTGCCGTCTGTCTAAAATATAAAGGAGGATAAGTACCATGGCATATGTAATTTCTGACGAATGTGTAGCATGCGGAACCTGTGCAGAAGAGTGTCCCGCAGAAGCGATCCACGAAGGCGACGGCAAGTATGTAATTGACGCTGACGCTTGTCTTGAGTGCGGAACCTGCGAAGCAGCATGCCCCACTGGAGCGATCTCTGCAGAATAAGAAGAATGCGCGGCGCGCATTCCACGCGTATCATAAGAAGTACAAAAGATGCTGCCTGAATGGACAAACCATTTATGAGCAGCATCTTTTTTGTTATTGTTCAGGTGCCACTGTTCCGCGAGGTGTTCAGGTGCAGAATTGCACCTGAATCCCGAGGGCAGCAGCGCGAAATTGTACCGAAGGTGCAATTTCTGTGCATCGCGTAGCGTGTTGCTGTGAACGAAGTGAACAGTAACTCTTTTTTATCTTCCCGCACATCAATAGCGGAAAACAATGGATGGGGGTTATAATTGTTTTTTGTTGAATATCGGAATACTTGCGGCAAAGCAGAGCATGCACAAAACAGCGGTAATGATCATCGCCAAAGTATATGCCTGCACATCGCTGCTGCCATAGATCAGGGAATTTCCGTCCATCAGCAGCGTAGGCATATACTCTTTCGCTCCCGGAAACATACCGATCAGATAGGATGCAAGGACCACACTGCCGGTTCCGGCAAGCACCCCTGTATTGGATTGGGCGCCTGCCGAGAACAGCGCGGTCAATGCGATGGTCCAGACCCCGAACAGCCACCAGCATAACAGGGCATGCAAAAGGTTTTGTGCCGCTGCATTCCCCCAGAAGTATGCGTTATATCCGTAAGTAATTCCAAAGCAAAGTCCGTAGCCGGCTGACCACAGAAGGACAAGAAGCAAGGTCTTGGAAATCACCACTTTATACCGTTCAAGTCCCTTTGTCAAAGCCAGCACCAGAGTACCTGATTGATATTCCCTTGTAAAGATACGGCTTTCCAGCAGGAGAAATATCGTCAGCGCCATGGGAATATTTTTAAAAAACTGCATCCAGGAATCCAGAGCGCTTACCGAAATTCCGGTAAGCGCCAGCCCGCTTCCCTCAAGGGTATCCGCCATCCTCTCAAGAAGCCATGGGGTCAGCTTGGCAATTGCCGGGTTCATGATTCCGAACAAAGCAAACAAAATACCAAGAAGCACCAGCCGCCCGGAACGCAGCTGCTCCATCCATTCCTTTTTCATAAAAGCAAGCAGCGATTTCATTTCTCCACCACCTCCATAAACAGGGATTCCAACGTAGGCTCCACCCGTTCCAGCTTGGACAGGGACACCCTGCCCTCCGTTACGTAGCGCAGGACATCAAACAGAGCATGATCTTTTTCATGGAAGGCCAATACATAGTCAGCCCTTTGACGCATGAAGCGGAATGCCCGCATAAGCCCCTGTATATCCTCTTTCCTTTCCACCTCCAGAAGATACTCGTCCGAACGGTAAATCGATTTCACATCCGATAATTTCCCCTGTATGCTTACCACTCCGTCATTCAGGAAGGCCACATCCGTACAGATACGTTCCACATCGGAAAGAATATGGGTGGAAAACAAAACGGTGGTCTGCTCCCTGACCGCCAAAAGAATATCCAGTATCTCCTTTCTGCCCACAGGGTCCAGCGCGGAGGTGGGTTCATCGCAGATCAGCAGCCTGGGGCGGTTCAGCAGCGCCTGTGCGATACCAAGGCGCTGCTTCATGCCTCTGGAAAACCCCCTGATGCGGTGCGTCTCATCTCCAAGCCCCACCAGTTCCAGCAGCTCCTTGCTGCGCTTCTCGTTCTCTGACCTCTTCCCCCCGGTGATTTCACCGCAGAAGCGGAGATATTCCGGTGCAGTCATAAACGGATAAAACTCCGGCACATCCGGAAGATAGCCGATGAACCGGTTGGACGATGTCTGTCCGTAAACCACTTTTTCCCCACCCACCATAATCTCGCCGTCATCTGTCCTTAGCAGTCCCAGAACCGCTTTCATCGTCGTTGTCTTGCCCGCGCCATTCTTCCCGATAAAGCCAAAAACGCTGTGTTCCGGTACCGACAAATTCAGTCCCTTAAGAACCTCTTTGTCACCAAATCGCTTATGCAGGCCCCTGATATGCAGCATATCCATTACGCATCCTCCCGGCCCAACAGAAAATAAAGAATCGGCCCCACATAATTCATGCCAATAATCGCAACGGCCAGCCACAGGGTACGGGTTCCTCTCTTATAATGCCGGTGGGTCAGAATATGATGCAGCGTGTAACCCAGCAGCGCAAATTCCGCAAGGACCAGCGGAATCAGAAACGGCAGAAATTCCATAATTTTTTCCATTCTATGTCTCCTCCTTACGATAGGTTTCTACACAAAAGCCCTTCTGTCCGCAATGGACGCAGGTGAGCTTCCGTGCAGAGGGGGTGTGATTTGCAAAAAGCATCTCCTTAAAGCGGGGTTTAAATACCGTGTGACATCTGGGGCAGATATACTCCACACTCCGGTAGTAATAGGCACTCAGCCAGACTGCTCCGCCGATTACAACACACAGGCCCAGCAGAAATGGCCACCAAATGCCTGTATACAGCCCATGGAAAAACGTAATCCACTCAATCACTTCCAGAGGGATCCCGACTCCCAGCATAATCCCATGAACCCGCTTCAGCTTCTTTTTGTTTTCTATGACGTAGGCTATGTCACCGATGGTTTCGACAGAAAAATGTTCCGCTGTTTTCACCTCCCGCCGCAGCTGTCCCAGTTTATCCAGCTGTGTTTCCCGGTCATTGATTTCTTTGCGAAGCAGCGTTTCCTGCTGCTCCAGGAAAAGATCAATCACATTTTCCGGATGCTCTTCCACCAGCAGCCGGGAGATCGTATTGATAGGCAGATCCAGCTCCCGCAGAAAACAGATAACCTTCATCCGCTTCAGATCTTCCTCTGAATAAAGCCGCCTGCCTCCCTCACTCAGTTCACTGGGAACCAGAATGCCTCTGGAATCATAATACTGGACTGTGCGGACAGACACGCCGCAAAGCTTCGCCATATCGCCTGTCGTGTACTTTAACATAGCGCCTTTCCCCCTTTCGATGCCCATTTTACAGCATTACGCAGCGTCACAAGCAACCCCCTACGCCAGGGGATATTTCAAAAAAGTTAATTAGGAGGACGCAGGAAGGGAAAGCGCGGAGCCGACCCTGTCATCTGAAAAACTGCTTCGAATACCAAGAAAATCTAAGATGGAGGCAGGCCGGAATTTCGGGAGAGCTGGCAGCCCTCAAGGCTGACGGCTCAGAGGCACTGAGCTGGGAAATCATCAGGATT
>CAMNQN010000232.1 GCA_946549155.1 uncultured Lachnospiraceae bacterium
TTTATAAGATATCACATCTTTTAATGTTTGTCAACAACTTTTTTTATTTTCTTTTGCCGTTCTGCTGTTTTTCAAAACAGCTTCGCGACAGCCTGTATAGGATATCACTTGTTCCAGAGAATGTCAAGGACTTTTTTATTCTCTGTAAGAAATTTTAAAACGGAGAAAGAGGGATTTGAACCCTCGCGCCGCGTAAACGACCTACACCCTTAGCAGGGGCGCCTCTTCAGCCTCTTGAGTATTTCTCCATAATCTGAATTTTAAAATTTCTATGAACTTTGCGCATCTCAACGAGACGCACTTATTATTATACGTACAGGTTCCGTTTTTGTCAATCTGTTTTTTTAATTTTTTTCAATCATAATTTTTAAAATTTCTTTATCGGTTTCTTTCATTCCCTCCTTGCCGATCTGACCCACACAGCTGATGGTTTCGGAGGTTTTTTCCCGAAGGATACCCGTATAGGGCGCATAGCCCTGATCATTCATGGCCAGATGATGGGCCAGAAACGCGGCGTCCAGGCTGGCTGCGATCTTAGCGGCGCAGGAGATTTTCGCACCGTCACAGATGATACCAGGTATATTGGCCAGAGTGTTTTCGATCGTTTTCTTGATACGTCCGATATCGCCTCCTACCATATAGGTAATAGCTGCCCCTGAAGCACAGGAGGCAGAAACTGCTCCGCAGAACGCAGAAAGCTTCCCGATATACAGCTTCTGATAAATCGTCAGCAGGTTGGAGAATACCAGCGCCCGATACAGGCTGTACTCCGGCAGCTCCATCTCCCTTGCGTACACGATTAACGGAACGGAGCAGGCAATCCCCTGGTTCCCACTGCCGGAATTTATAATCACCGGCATATCGCAGCCGCCCATGCGGGCTTCAGAAGCCGCAGCTGTCAAGCTTCTCATCCATATTTTTATCCGGGTCTCCGCCCACAGCTCCCAGAATCACACCCGCCGGAATCCCCACCAAACCGCCGGAATTGGGAATAATCACGCACCGCACATTTTTAATAATATTTCCGCTGCATTTTACTACAATATGCTCCGGCTCCCGGCCTAACACCTTCCTCGCCCGGGCCGCACCGTAGGCCAGTGCGATGGGTTCCGTACAGCCCATGGCCGGCACCATCTCTTCCTTTAAAATAGATAGATAATTTTTGTATATTTTTTCACTAACCATATAGCCTCCTCTACGGAAGAATGTGTCCGGCCGCCAGATAAATCCGATACCACTCTTCCCTTTCCAGATTGATTTCTTCCGCCCTGCAGATTTCCTCCAGTCTGGAAAGCTTCATGGTTCCCGTCAAAATCTGCATATTCGCCGGATGCCTGAAAATCCATGCGGCCGCCACAGAGGTATTGGAAACACCATATTTCTCCGCCACCTTATCAATTACTTTATTTAACGCTTCAAATCTGGGATTTCCTAAGAATACCCCCTCAAACATGCCGTACTGGAATGGGGACCAGGTCTGAATCGTAATATGATTTTTCCGGCAGTAATTTAAAACACTGCCGTCTCTGTCAGGGGCGCCCTCCGTTTCCATATTGACTTCCATTCCGCTTCTCACCATATTGGAGTTTGTAATGCTGAACTGGAGCTGATCCACCAGCAGGTCCTGCTTCAAATATCCGGACAGCAGTTCCATCTGCATGGAATTATGATTTGATACGCCAAAATGACGCACTTTTCCGGAATGATGCAGAATCTCAAAGGCCTCCCCGATCTCCTCCGGCTCCGCCAGTGCGTCCGGCCGGTGAATTAAAAAGACATCCAGGTACTCGGTATGCAGGCGCTTCAATATTCCATCCACTGCATTCAGCAGGTACGTCTTTGAATTATCGTACATAACGCCGGGACAGATTCCGGCCTTGGACTGAAGCAAAATACGTTCCCGCAGGCCCGGATCATTTTTCAGGATTTCCCCGAACATCTCTTCACATTTTCCGCCGCCATAAATGTCCGCATGGTCAAAAAAATTCAGTCCCATCTCCACAGCGCCATGGACAAAACGCTCTGCTTCCCTGGAATCCAGACTGTCCATCCTCATGCACCCTACGGCTGTTCTTGACACGAAAAGATCGCTTTTCCCCAATTTGATTTTTTTCATACTCTGCTATTCTCCTGTTCTTTCCCTGTTTCCGTCCGCTCTTTTTCCATCCGTATCCGGCATTTCCCCCTGCTTTGGGGTTTCCGTATTCAAAGTATTCCGAACCACATAAAGGGGCGTGTGATTGATCGTCATAATCAGTTTTCCCACATATTCTCCGATAATCCCCAGCATCAGGAAGGTAATCCCCGCGATGATCAGCGTAATACACATCATGGAAGACCAGCCCACGTAAATGGTGGGATCCAAAAGCTTTCTCACCAGGATCACCACAGCCGCGATAAAGCCTGTCAGAGAAAACAATACCCCGAATATGGTGGCCAGCTGCAGCGGAATCGTAGAATAATTCATAAAGGACATAAACAGTTTTAAGCCCTTCCGGAAGGTATAGTTGGATTCCCCCACCTCCCTGGCATAGTGCTCCACCTCAATATTCGCCAGATTTCTTGTGGTCCGCACAAAGAGAAGCTGAATAAATGCGTCATTGCCGCGATAGTTCTTGATTTCCTCAATCACATAGCGGCGGGCCAGCCAAAAGCTGCTCATCTCGATATCCCTGGGACGATCCACCAAATGGAACAGCAAAAACTGGCTGACCGCCCCGGTGAAATTTTTGAAAGCGCTGAATTTTCTTTCCTTGTAAATGCCGAATACCACATCGTAGCCTTCCTCAAGCTTATCCAGAAACTGTTTGATCTGATCGGGATGATTTTGCAGATCATCATCCATACCCACCACCAGATCGCCGCTCACATACTGAAATCCCGCCATCAGAGCCGCATGCTGGCCAAAATTTTTCGCCAGATTGACCCCCTTTACATTGGGATATTTCCGGGCAGCCCGTGTGATCGCCTCAAAAGTCTTATCCCTGGAATAATCATTGACTAGAATCATCTCACACTCATAGCCATCCCATTTATCAAAGGATTCCATGCATAAATCCACCACCTTCTCTATGGTGAACTCCGAATTATAGCACGGAATTACTACTGACACTAACATTTTCTTTCTCCTTCGCATTTCTTTCTCTGTTACTGTTCACTCCCCACAGCAGCACGCTGCGCCCGGTTCCCCTTAGGACAAATGATGCACACAAACTGTACTAAGACTGCATTTCCAAATGAATCTGATCCAGCACAGCCTCCATTTTTTCATAGCAGGCCTCCAGGGTTTCTCCCTTCACAATCAGCTGTCCGATGCGGTCCCGTCCATTTTCCATGGGCTGTACCCGGCTTCCCTTTCCTATATTAAAGGAGAGATCCACCACTCCCTCCGGCAGCTTCTCCGGTACCCGAATGGCCTCCACCGTGCCCTTTTTCTCCGCCGACAAAAGCCGGGTGACACTGGGTGTCTGCGGAATATCCTCCCGTCTGAACAGGCCCGAAACATCCATCCCCAGGGCTACCCGTACAATAGCCTCAAAATAATCGATTCCATAATAAATACTGACCGTATCCGTGATACAGGTGGCTCCTGCCCGGCCGGTTGCCTCTATCACATAAATCTTCCCATCCTTCAGCATACAGTCCAGATCCATAGGACAATTATCATATCCCAGTGCCTCCGCCACCTTCTCTGTCTGCTGCCATACCTGCGAAATGAGCTCCTCCTGCCGTTCCCAGGGCACATAATGCCCCACCGGAAACGGGGGATTCCCCTCCCGAAGGTCATTTCCCAGCGGCAGCGCATAAACAAGCCTGCCCTCAGACATCATGGCCTCCACACCAAACATGCTTCCCTGAATAAATTCCTCCACAATACAAAAATCCTGCGCTGTCTCCTTCATGGATCTTTCAAAGTTCTGCAGCGCCTCCTCCCTGGTATCGCAACGGAAAATTCCCCGGCTGCCCATCAGATCCACAGCCTTCACCATCACCGGAAGCTCCAGCTTTTCCAGCGCCTCCGAAAGCTCCTCCTTATCCCGCACCTTATAAAAGCGGGCCGTATTCACACCGTGAAGCAGATACGCCTTCTTCTCCAGATACTTATTGCAGGAGGCCTCCGCCGCCGCAATACTAAGGCCGGGAAGCCCCATCTTTTCACACACATATCCCAGCGCCCGGATACCCACATCCATACAACAGGTAGCGACGCCGTCAATCTGCTTCTCCCTGGCTGCCTCCAGCACCGCCTCCGGATCCGTGATATCCACATAAGCGATCTCATCCGCCTCCCCAAATCCCTGATAATCTCCCGGAATACTGGCCGCAATCGTGGTCACTCCCATCCGCCTGGCCGCCCGAAACAAAGGAATCTGGGAGTAACTGGCCCCCAGCACCATCAATCTCTTTCTCTGACCCATCTCTTGTCCTTCCCTGTCTATATCAACCCATTACCGTAGTTTGTTCTGTCCGTTTCATTGCTATCAGAAAGTATAGCATGGTTGCCGCAGGCTTGCAAGACGGGTTATCATTTTGTTCTGTTGGTGTTTTATTAATTACCAGGACGCAGGATGAATCGGGGCCGCATGGCCATATACATCTGGAAAACATCTCCGGATACCAAGAAAAACTAAGATGGA
>CAMNQN010000233.1 GCA_946549155.1 uncultured Lachnospiraceae bacterium
TCTATTTCATGGAAAAGGTGGGTGAGCGGGAGAAAATGTCCAATCAAGTCGTATCGCAGATGCAGCACATCATGAAGATTTACGGGAATGGCGTGGTTGCAAACGAAGATGTGAGCCTGGAGCTGGAGAAGGGAGAAATCCATGCGCTGCTGGGTGAAAACGGCGCCGGAAAAAGTACGCTGATGAAGGTGCTGTTCGGAATTGAGTCTCCGGATGAGGGGAAAATTATTCTGAACGGAAAAGAGGTAACGATCAAATCCCCGCAGGATGCCATCAGCAAGGGAATCGGTATGGTGCATCAGCACTTTATGCTGGTTCCGTCCCTGACGGTGGCGGAAAATATTATACTGGGTGTGGAACCCAAAAAGGGTCTGTTTATCGATATGAAGCAGGCGGTGTTTCAGGCACAGGAGATCGCGAAAAAGTATAATTTCGATATTGATGTTACCGCAAGGGTGGAAGAAATCCCGGTGGGTATCAAGCAGAAGGTGGAGATCTTAAAGGCGCTGTACCGCGGCGCGGATATTCTGATTCTGGACGAGCCCACAGCGGTTCTGACGCCGCAGGAAACCAACGAATTGTTTGTCCAGCTGGAGAAACTGAGAAAGGATGGCCGGTCTATCATCTTTATCTCCCACAAGCTGGATGAAATCAAAAAGATATGTAACCGGGCTACAATCATGCGAAGCGGCAAAAGCATGGGTACCTACAATGTGGCTGATATCAGTACGGACGATATGTCGAAGCTGATGGTGGGCCGGGAAGTGGTGCTTACCTTTGAGAAAAGTCCGGTACAGTTAAAGGATACCCTGATGAAGGTACGGAATCTGACCGTGCATAATTCCCAGGGTGTTCTGAAGGTGGACGATCTGTCCTTTGATCTGAAGGGCGGGGAGATTTTAGGCATTGCAGGCGTGGAGGGCAACGGCCAGTCGGAGCTGATTGACACGCTGACCGGCCTGAATAAGGGGTATGCGGGAACGGTGGAGATTAAGGGGGAGAATATAAAGACCTTCTCCATAAAGGAGATCAGAGACCGGAAACTGGCTCATATTCCGGAAGACCGCATGGCCAGCGGATGCGCGCCCACGCTGAGTATTCAGGAAAATATGTTTTCTAATCAGTATGATGAGGAACGGTATTCCGGAAAGGTGCTGTTAAAGGGCGATGTGCTGAATAAGCGCTCCCAGGAGCTGGTGAAGGAATATCTGGTGAAATGCAGCTCCAACAAACAGAATGTGGGGATGCTTTCCGGCGGAAATATCCAGAAGGTGATTGTAGCCAGGGAGTTTTCCAACCATCCGGACATTATTATTGCCAACCAGCCCACCCGTGGTATCGATGTGGGTGCTGCCGAGTTTATCCGCCGCCGTCTGCTGGAATTCCGGGATGCGGGATGTGCGGTGCTTCTGGTATCTGCCGACCTGAATGAGGTATTTTCCTTAAGCGACCGCCTGGCGGTTATGTATAAAGGAAAGTTCTCCGGCCTGTTTACGGAGGTGGAGAAGGTGACGGAGGAAGAGCTGGGACAGTACATGCTGGGACTGAAGCATGACGAGAAGCTGGGAGGTGTGATTTATGAATAGCAGCGCAAAAAAGTTTGAAATTATTCGTATGTTTTTTGCCATTGTAATTGCCCTTTTGGTATCCTTCCTTCTGATTTTCTGTGTCAGCGACCAGCCGGTGGAGGCCATTGTAGCACTGGTCACGGGGCCGCTGCGAAGTAAAAGAAATCTGGCGAACGTGGTAGAATCCATGATTCCTCTGATCTTTACAGGAACGGCCGTCTGCATTATGTTCTCCGCGAATCAGATCAATCTGGCGACGGAGGGAGCGTTCCATTTAGGCGGCCTGGTGGCGGCGGTCTGCGCCCTGCAGCTGGGGCTTCCGGCGGGCTTAAGCCCTGCGGTGGCGCTGCTTTGCGCGGCGGCGGCAGGAGCCCTGTTTACCGCGGTACCGGCAGTTTTAAAGATCAAAACCGGTTCCTCGGAGATGGTATCCTCCCTGATGATGAACTACATCTCGCTGTGGTTCTGTACTTATATTCTGATGCACTTTATCAACGATTCCGCGGTGGGATCCGCTTCCTATAAGCTTCCGGGCGAGTCGGAGCTGATGACGCTGTTTCGCGGAACCCGTATCCATGTGGGTATTTTTATCGCGCTGGCCGTGGCGGTTTTTGGATATATTTTTCTCTATAAGACCAAGATCGGCTATGAGCTTCGTCTGGCCGGTGAAAATGAAAAATTCGCGAAATATTCCGGTATCAATATCGTGAAGGTGATTGTGATTTCCCAGATGGTAGGCGGTATCATCGGCGGCCTTGGCGGCGGTGTGGAGCTGCTCAGCCCTATTTACAACCGTTTCTCCTGGACGGATCTTCTGGGATATGGCTGGGACGCCATCATCATCTGTACACTGGCGAAAAAGAATCCGCTGAAGACTCCGCTGGCGGCGCTGTTTTTAGCGTACCTGCGGGTGGGGGCGTCCATCATGTCCCGTTCTACCGACGTTACGCTGGAGATCGTACAGGTTACTCAGGGTATTATTATCCTCCTGGCAGTTGCGGAGCAGTTCCTGAGCAGGACCAAGCATAAGATGATTGCCCGGGAAGCGAAGGCGGCATTGAAAGAAGAGGAGGCGGCGTAGTATGTTAAGTATATTTTTATCCCCTGATTTTTATAATGCAATTCTGCGGGCTACCACGCCGATCCTTTTTGCCACGCTGGCTTCCGGAGTGGCACAGAAGGCGGGCATCTGCAACATGGCGCTGGAAGGTATCATGTTGTTTTCCGCGTTGTTTGGCGTTATTTTCAGTTCCATGACCCATAGCTGGATTTTGGGTATTTTGCTGACGCTGGTTATCGGCGCGGTTCTGGGACTGTTTTTGGCATTTTTCGTTCTGAATATGAAAACAGACGAGATCCTGGCGGCGGTGGCGATTAACCTGATGGCGTCGGGAGCCACCGTGCTTCTGCTTTTGGCCTACTCCGGGGATCGTGGTTCCTCCACCTCCGTGGCCAGCGTATCGGCGCCCACCATTGCCATTCCGCTGATTTCCGGTATTCCTTTCCTGGGAAAGGTGATTTCCGGACAGAATATTCTGACCTATCTGTCGCTTTTGATGGTGATTGTGATGCACCTGTTTCTGTATAAGACGCCGCTGGGGCTGAAAATCCGTGCGGTGGGTGAGAATCAGAATGCGGCGGAGTCTGTGGGTATCAGTTCCAGAAAGATCAAGTACATTGCCCTGGTGTTCAGTGGTATGCTCTGTTCCTTAGGCGGATATTTTATGTCCGGCGGATATATGAATATGTTTAACAAGGAAATGTCCGCAGGACGTGGATTTATCGCGCTGGCAGCCAGCGCTATGGGCCGGGATACGCCGGTGGGCGGACTGCTTGTGTCTCTGCTGTTCGGCGCCTCCCAGGCCTTCGGCAATGAAATTCAGCCCAGCTATCCCAAGATGATGGAGCTGATTCAGATGATCCCCTATGTGGCGGTGCTGATCGGACTGGCAGTATTTAGTTATATTATGATGAAGAGAAAGGCAAGACTGAGTGGAAAATAAGAAAAATGTATGGCTGGATGCGGATCCTGGCATTGACGATGCCGCGGCATTTGCGGTTTTGATTGCTTACAGAGACCGGCTGAATATCTGCGGTATCTCGTCGGTGGCGGGAAACCAGTCCAGTGACAGGGTAACAGCCAATGCGCTGAAATTAACGGAATTTCTGGGGGCGGCGGATATTCCGGTGGTGCGGGGGGCGGCAGGCCCTCTGCTTCGGGAACCGGCGGATGCCGGGGATGTCCATGGAACCTCCGGGCTGGGAAATTGTGTGCTGCCGGAGCCGAAAAAGGAGCTGGCGGCGGAGAACGGATTGCTCTATATGAGGGACGTGATTCTGGCGCTGCCTAAGGGAGAGCAAATTACCATCATGGCCATTGGGCCGTTGACGAATATTGCTCTTCTGATAAAGACCTTCCCCGAGGTAAAGGAGCGCATAGAGCGTATCGTCCTGATGGGAGGGGCGGCGGTGGGCGGTAATGTGACACCCACGGCGGAGTTTAATATCTGGGAGGATCCGGAGGCTGCAAAGATTGTATTCGATGCCGGTATTCCCATCGTCATGTGCGGCCTGGATGTGACGCATCTGTGCGGCCTTACCAGAGAACAGGTGGACGGGCTGCTGGAGAGCGGCGGAAGAGTACAGCGCGCCCTCGGGGAAATGCTGAAGTTTTATTTTGAGTCGCCGGCCTATCAGAACAGCGACCGGGTGTATATTCACGACGCCACCACCGCACTGTATCTGGTGCATCCGGAGATTTTCGGAGGTCATATGCGCCGGGTGGATGTGGATTGCTCGGAAGGGATGAACCGGGGAATGACGGTGTGCGATATGCGTTGTTATGACGATGACGGCGTGTCCTGTGTTGGAAATGTGCTGGTGCTGGATCAGGCGGATCCGGTGGTCTATCAAAAGCTGCTGTTGGAGGCGTTTGCAAGCTTCGATCGGGACGAATAGAAGACTGTTGTTTATGTTCGTGTTTGGGTAATTATCAGGACGCAGGAAGGGGCGGGCGCGCAGGGCCACAAGCATCTGGGAAATAACTCCGGATGCCAAGGAAATC
>CAMNQN010000234.1 GCA_946549155.1 uncultured Lachnospiraceae bacterium
AATTTTTATCAGAAAGCTTCACGTTCCAAAGACACAAGATTTTTTACGCCCTCCCATGATCTGACCCTTGAATTTTACGGCAGTCAGAAGGAACATAACACTGGGATGTCTACTATACTTAATATTATCAGCGGCAAAATGGAGATGTACAATAATCAGATTGCCATGAACACGGCAGCCATAAAGCGTATTAAATAAGGGACAAGACAAAACGTCCATGGTTCTCAATCGCAGGACATGGACGTTTTCGTCTGCTGCTTCCTGTAAGGAAAATTTTCTTTATTTTACGCTTCCAATCAGTTCCCTGATATCCTTGATCTGATATTTTCTCATATATTCTGCGATTCCGTCGATCACCTCCAGGGTGGTTTCCGGATTACGGAAGTTGGCGGTGCCCACCGATACGGCGCTGGCTCCTGCCAAAATAAATTCCAGCGCATCCTCCGCGCAGGTGATCCCGCCCATGCCGATGATGGGGAGCTTCACTGCCTGGGCCGTCTGGTAAACCATGCGCACTGCAACAGGCCGGATCGCTGGGCCGGAGAGGCCGCCGGTCTTATTGGCCAGGGCGAAGGTACGGCGGTGCACGTCGATCTTCATGCCGGTGAGGGTGTTGATCAGAGATAAGGCGTCAGCGCCTCCGGCCTCCGCTGCCCGGGCTGTCTCCGTAATATCCGTCACATTAGGGCTCAGCTTCATGATCACCGGCTGCTTCGCATGCTTCCTGATTTCTGCCGTGATGGCCTCCACCGCCCTGGGATTCTGTCCGAAAGCGATGCCGCCCTCCTTCACATTGGGGCAGGAAATATTGATTTCCAGCAGATCCACCGACTCCTCTGCCAGACGTTCCACCACCTCACAGTAGTCCTCCGTGCTCTTTCCGCAGACATTGACGATCACCTTCGTATCATATTTCTGCAAAAATGGCAGATCCCGCTTTACGAAGGTGTCGATACCCGGATTCTGCAGGCCGATGGCGTTCATCATGCCGCCGCAGGTCTCCGCGATACGGGGGGTGGGGTTTCCCGCCCAGGGCACATTGGCCACTCCCTTCGTCACCACGGCCCCCAGCCGGTTCAAATCCACAAATTCACTGTATTCCATTCCGGAGCCAAAGGTTCCGGACGCCGTCATCACGGGATTTTTCAGCTCCACGCCGGCGATTTTTACACTCATATTGATACTCATCTGTCGCAGCCTCTCTTTTCTCATTTCCTTAGCATTCCCGATCTACAGCTCGATTTCCGTGGAAAGGAACACCGGACCCTCCTTGCAGACACGCTTATTATGCACCCTGGAATGATCGTCCACCTCTTTCGACTGACAGACGCAGGCCAGACAGGCGCCAATCCCGCAGGCCATCTTCTCCTCCAGGGACAGCCAGCACTCAATGCCCTTTTCCTGCGCATAGGCTTTCAGCGCCCGGAGCATGGGCGTCGGACCGCAGGCATAAATCACATCCGCTTCCAGATTATTTTCCCGGATACAGTCCAGCACGTTGCCGGCGGTGCCGTAGCTGCCGTTTTCCGTGGCTACATATACGCTTCCGTTCTTTTCCAGATCCTCTTTCAGGAATAACCGGGCATCCCGATAGCCCACCACGATCTGCTTCTCTCCCGGCAGTCTTTTCGCCAGCTCCACCATGGGAGGGATGCCGATGCCGCCGCCAATCAGGAAAGTCTTCTTTCCCTCCGCCATCCGCTCCAGCGGGAATCCATTACCCAGAGGGCCCAGAATCTCCAGCGTATCGCCGCTGCCCAGACGGGAAAATTCCTCCGTGCCTTTCCCGGCCACCCGATATACAATGCGGACAGCGCCCTCCGGTTCCGTCTCACAGATACTGATGGGGCGGGGAAGCATCCGGCTGCGGTCCTTGCTGTACACGGAAATAAACTGTCCCGGCCGGGCCGCCTTCCCGATATCTGTCGTCTGCAGCCACATGCTGTAGATTCCGTTTCCGATAGCTTCCTGCGTAATAACCCTTGCGGTCTCTCTGTATTTCTCAGCCATAGCTCTCTCCTTATCTGCTCTCCAGGGCAGTCTTTATATCTTCCTTCATATCCAGCACCGCCGCCCGGCTGGCCTCCGCGAAATGCTCCGCTCCGAATTTTGCGTATTTTTCCTGTTTGTAGGCGGCAATAATTCCTCTGGAAGAATTTACGATGGCCCCCAGGCCGTCCTCGTTAAAGAAATGTACCAGATCAGCGCCCTTTCCTCCCTGCGCTCCGTAGCCCGGCACCAGGATGAAGGATTTGGGCATGATTCTGCGCAGCGTTTTCCCCATCTCCGGGTAAGTGGCTCCCACCACCGCGCCGATATAGCTGTAGGTTTCTCCCATGCAGTCCTCTCCCCATTTGGCCACCTGCTGGCCAACCCACTCATACAGCGGTCTTCCGTCGATTATGCGGTCCTGAAATTCTCCGCTGGAGGGATTAGAGGTTTTCACCAGAATGAACAGTCCCTTCTTTTCCTCTCTGCACACATCGATAAAGGGCTTAATGCCGTCAGAGCCCAGATAAGGATTGACCGTGGCAAAATCCTCATTAAAAGCAGCGTAGGATTTGCTTCCTACCTGCACCCGGCCCAGATGTCCCGCCGCATAGGCTGCGGAGGTGGAGCCGATATCTCCCCGTTTCACATCCCCGATCACCACCAGATCCTTTTCCTTACAATAATCCACCGTTTTCTTAAAAGCCTTCAGCCCCTCGATGCCAAACTGCTCATACATGGCAATCTGGGGCTTCACCGCGGGAACCAGATCCGCCACCGCGTCCACAATTGCCTTATTATACTGCCAGATGGCCTCCGCGGCCCCCTCCAGCGTCTCGCCGAATTCCCCGAAGGCTTTCTTCTGAATCTGTTCCGGAATATAGTTCATCATAGGGTCAAGGCCCACCACAATGGGAGCCTGGGTTTTCTGGATCTTCGCAATCAGTTTTTCTATCATGCTTCTCTCTCGCTTTCTGTTTTTCTTCTCATTCCACGCAAAATGCTCCGGCGGCCTTACCGGTCCTCATACACAATCTGCCCGCCGCAGATGGTCATCTTCACTTTCCCTCTGACCCTCCGGCCATGGAAGGGAGTGTTTCTCCCCTTGGAGGCAAAGGTATTTTTGTCAATCACATACTCTTCCTTCGGATCAATCAGCACGATATCCGCCGCCCTTCCCTCCTGCAGGGTCCCAGCCTCCAGCCCGGCGATCCGGGCCGGCTGGCAGCTCATGACACGGGCCATATCCAGGGGCGTCAAAACCCCTGTTTCCAACAGCTCCGTCACCGTCAGCGGCACCGCCGTCTCCAGACCCACAATGCCAAAGGGCGCCTTCGTCATGGACTGGCGCTTCTCTTCCGCGCTATGGGGCGCATGATCCGTGGCAATGGCATCAATGGTGCCATCCCGAAGCCCCTGGATCAATGCCTCCTTGTCCGCCTGGCTGCGTACCGGAGGATTCATTTTATAGTTGGCATCATCTCCGGGAATGTCATCGCTGGTCAGCGTAAAGTGATGGGGGCAGACCTCCGCGCTCACCTTCAGGCCCTCCTCCTTGGCCCTGCGGACCATCTCCACACTGTCCCTTGTGGAGCAGTGACACAGATGCAGCCGGGCTCCCGTCTCCTTCGCCAGCAAAATATCCCGGGCCACAATCACATCTTCCACCGCATTGGTAATGCCCCTCATTCCCAGGGCTTCCGCCCGCTCATCCGCATTCATCACGCCATGATCCACCAGATGAATGTCCTCACAGTGGGCCAGCACCGGAAGATCCAACTCCGAAGCAATCTCCATAGCCTCCCGGTACACCAGCGTATCCATCACGGATTTTCCGTCCTCGCTGATGGCGGGAATACCGGCCTCCACCATTCCCCGGATATCAGACACTCTCTCGCCCTTTTGTTCCATGGTCACAGCACCCACCTGCAGCACATGGATAGGAGCCACCTTGCGGGCCTTGTTCGTCACGTAACGCACCTTATCCGGCGTATCGATCACCGGCTTTGTATTCGGCATGGCCAGCACCGTGGTGTAGCCGCCCCGGGCCGCCGCCCTGCTCCCTGTCTCAATATCTTCCTTATAGGTCAATCCCGGATCCCGGAAATGCACATGCAGATCCACCAGCCCCGGCATCACAAAATATCCAAAAGCCTCCACTATGCGGGCGTCCTCTGCCTCCACCTGCTTTCCCACTCTGCGGATCACACCGTCCTCCACCAGAATGTCGCAGACCTCATCCCGCCCGGAAGCAGGATCCAATACTCTTCCATTCTTAATCAGTAACCGCATCCTTCGCTCCTTTTTTCTGAAAGGTTTTACTCCGGCCGCCCTGTGTGCACCCTTGGGAAGCATTCCCTCCGGGATACGGGCAGTCAGACCTGTTAACGATCATTGTATCATGGGTCATATAAAATTGACAAGAGATCGTGTTTAATTAATTAGAAGGACGCAGGAAAAGGTTACTGTTCAGGTGAAGGTTCTTCGTGTTTTGTTAATTAGCAGGACGCAGGAAGGGAAAGCGCAAAGCCGACCCTGTCATCTGAAAAACTGCTTCGAATACCAAGAAAATCTAAGATGGAGCCGACCCCGAATTTGGGGCACCGAGTCAATTCGCCGGGAAATCCTGATGATTTCCC
>CAMNQN010000235.1 GCA_946549155.1 uncultured Lachnospiraceae bacterium
TCCGATCTTAAGGAAAATATCTCCCGGGTTATGGAGGAATTTATCCGTCTTCTGACGGAGGCCAGGGATCAGATGAACCGGGGGGACGGCGCCGGTATTTATAAGATGTTCCAGGAATCCAGAGATTACCGGAACTCCTTCTCCTCCGCATCCCTGGGCACCATTAAAAAGACCTACCGGATCTACTGCGATATCATTGATGAATCCGGGGCCATCGCCACCATCGCCACCCTGCTGTCGGTAAACGGCATCAGCCTGAAAAACATTGGCATCGTACATAACCGGGAGTTTGAGGAGGGTGTGCTGCGGATCGAATTCTATGAGGAAGAGCCCAGCCAAAAGGCGGCGCAGGTGCTCAGACAGCATCATTATCAGGTCTGGGAAAGCAATTAAAGAAATGGAAAAGAGGAGAAACTATGAAGCTGCATAAATCGACTCCGCTTCGCGGAGAAATATCTGTCCCCGGCGATAAATCGATTTCCCACCGCGCCGTAATGTTTGGTTCTTTGGCGAAGGGCGTCACAGAGGTGACCAACTTTTTGCAGGGGGCAGACTGTCTGTCCACCATTTCCTGCTTTCGCCAGATGGGAATCGAGATTGAAAATACGCCGGAGCGTATCCTGATTCACGGGAAGGGACTGCATGGGCTGAGCTGTCCGGAGAGGATTCTGGATGTGGGAAACAGCGGCACTACCACCCGGCTGATGTCCGGTATTCTGGCGGGACAGCCCTTTTGCTGTACTGTAAATGGAGACGAATCGATTCAGAAACGGCCCATGAAACGGATTATGACCCCCCTCTCCCTGATGGGAGCGGATATCGGGAGTCTTTCCGGAAACGGCTGCGCGCCGCTGCGTATCCAGGGACGGCCGCTGAAAGCCATCCGCTATTCCTCTCCTGTGGCCTCCGCCCAGGTAAAATCCTGCGTGCTTCTGGCAGGTCTTTACGCGGACGGTATTACCAGCGTCACAGAACCGGTGCTCTCCCGGAATCACTCGGAGCTGATGCTGAACTACTTCGGCGCCCAGGTGACTGCTCAGGAAACCGCCGATGGAGCCACCGCATCCATCCTGCCGGACCCGGTCCTGGAGGGACGGTCTGTAAAGGTTCCCGGTGATATCTCCTCCGCCGCCTACTTCATCGCAGCAGGCCTTCTGGTTCCCGGCTCCCAGCTTCTGATCCGGAATGTGGGCATCAATCCCACCCGGGCCGGAATCCTGCAGGTCTGCCAGGCCATGGGCGGGCAAATTACTTGTCTGAATGAGACCAGTGAAAGCGGAGAACCCACCGCCGACCTTCTGGTAAAACACAGCTCCCTGCGTGGGACGGTGGTGGAGGGCAGGCTTATCCCTGCGCTTATCGACGAGCTGCCCATGATCGCGGTGATGGCCGCTTTCGCGGAAGGAACCACCGTCATCCGTGACGCCGCCGAGCTGAAGGTCAAGGAATCCGACCGCATCGCCGTCATGGTGGAAAATCTCTCCCGCATGGGCGTAAGGATTGAGGGCACCGATGACGGTATGATTATCCAGGGCGGGGCCCCGGTACACGGTGCAGAAATCGATCCGCATCTGGATCATCGCATCGCCATGAGCTTCGCCATAGCCGCCCTGGCCGCCGATGGGGAAACCCGGATTAAGGATGCCGACTGCGTGCGCATCTCCTACCCTGATTTTTACAGAGATCTGCAAAGCCTGCAAAACTAAGAAGCTGGCAGAAGTCTGCGGAACCAACCGTCCCGCCTTCTGCCAGCATCCCTGTTTTTGAAATTCAGCAAAAATCAATTTCCGCTCTCCACACTGATGGCATTAAAGATATCCAGCACATCCTCTACCCGCGTTTGTTCTTTCTCTTTCCCCTTCTTATCCAGCACCGCCTGCCCTTCATGCATCATCAGCAGCCGGTCGCCGTATTCCACCGCGTAGCGCAGATTGTGGGTCACCATTATCGTAGTCAGCTTCTTCTCCCGCACCAGCTTATTGGTCAGCTCCATATTGATCTCCGCCGTTTTCGGATCCAGTGCCGCCGTGTGCTCATCCAGAATCAGAAACTCAATGGGCGTCATGGTGGACATGAGGAGCGCCAGTACCTGCCGCTGCCCTCCGGAGAGAGACCCCACCTTCACATGCAGCTTATCCTCCAGCCCCAGATTCAGCTGGGAAAGCTGCTCCTGATAGTAGGAAACCCGTTTTTTCTGAATACCGGGCAGCAGATTATAGGGCTTTCCTTTATTGTCGGCGATGCTCAGATTTTCCAGAATCGTCAGTTCGGGGCAGGTGCCCATGGCAGGATTCTGAAAAACCCGGCCAATCCTTCGCTGACGCTTGTATTC
Source organism: uncultured Lachnospiraceae bacterium (assembly GCA_946549155.1). Classification (GTDB taxonomy): domain Bacteria; phylum Bacillota; class Clostridia; order Lachnospirales; family Lachnospiraceae; genus Merdiplasma. Next base: position 2,333 of record CAMNQN010000235.1, read on the forward strand.
CTTCATATGGGTAATATCCTGATGATCCAGCCAGATTTTCCCGCTGTCCACCTGGATGCTTCCGCAGATAATATTGAGCATGGAGGTTTTTCCGGAGCCGTTGCTGCCCACCACAGAAAGGAACTCGCCCTCCCCGATCTCCAGACAGAAATCCTGAAACAGGCACATCTCATTGACGGTTCCCACATTATAATATTTTGATACATGATCCAGCTTAAGCATCTGCCTTCCCCCTCCTTTTGTGCTCGTTCCCAATCACCAGAATCAGCAAAAACAGCGCGGCGGTGATCAATTTCAGGTCAGAGGACTGGAAGCCCAGCTTGATGGCCAGGGCCACGCATCCCTTATAAAGAATGGAACCGATGATCACACTGGAGGTTACCCGCAGCACCGTAATCCGCTTAAAAATGCTGGTGCCGATGATCACGCTAGCCAGGCCGATTACCATGGTGCCTGTGCCGAAGGAAACGTCGAAGTAGCGCTGCTGCTGGGCAAACACGCAGCCGCTAAGCGCCACCAGGCCGTTGGCAATGGAAAGCCCGATGATCTTCACCCTGCCTTTATCCACCGCCATGGCCGTCACGATCACCTCATTGTCGCCCACCGCCCTGAGGATGTATCCGGATTTCGTTCTCAGGTACCAGTCCAGGATGTATTTCGCCGCCAGCGTGATCAGCAGAATAATCAGCACAGTCCGGAATTTCATCAAAGCCTCCGGCAGTGCCGCCCTTACCAGATCGTTGTCAAAGATGGTGGTTTTATTATAGATAGGAAGGTTGGCCCTTCCTGCAATCCGCAGATTGACGGTGTATAACGCCGTCATCATAATAATGCCGGACAGCAGGTCCCGCACCTTCAGCTTTACGTGAATCAGCCCGGTGCACGCCCCCACCAGCGCTCCGCAAAGGAAGCTCACCGGCAGCGTCAGCAGCGGATTTTTATCCTGACTGATCATTACCGCCGTGATGGCAGCCCCCAGGGGGAAGCTGCCGTCCACGGTCAGATCCGGAAAGTCTAATATTTTATAGGTGATATATATTCCCAGAGCCATAATCGCATAAATCATTCCCTGCTCCAGAACACTCAGTAAAAGCGTCACGTTTCTAACCTCCAGACTTGCAAAACTTTTTTCTTAGCGCTTCACTCCACCACAATCTCCTCAAACACTTCCGCGGCGCCCGCCAGATACTCCTCCTCAAACTGGATGCCCAGATTGGCGGCGGCCTCCGTATTTACATACAGGCTGGCACCCTGGCAGGTTTCAAAATTCATTTCCGGGGCAGTGCTTTCTCCCTTCAGAATCGCTGCCGCCATCGCGCCGGTCTGTCTGCCCAGAGCCACATAGTCGATTCCCATGGAAGCCAGACAGCCGCATTTTACCTGCTCCACCTCACTGCCAAATACCGGAATGCCCGCGGCCCCGGCGTAAGATAATACAGTCTGCAGTGCAGAAACCACCGTGTTGTCCGTCAGGTTGGAGATGCAGTCCACCTTCCCCACCATCTCCGCGGCAGCCATATCCACGTCCGCCAGCGTATTGATTCCGGTCTCCACGATTTCGAAGCCGTAATCTCCCGCAATAGCCTTGTACTCCTCAATGGTGCTGATGGAATTGGCCTCGCTGGTGGTGTAGAGAATACCGATCTTCTCCGCCTCCGGCAAAATCTCCCGGATCATCTTTAACTGCTCCTCCACGGGAAGCTTATCGGAGGTGCCGGTCACATTGCCCGCCGGGGTGCCGTCCTCCTTTGCCAGCCCTGCGGCCACAGGATCCGATATGGCGGTGAACACCACCGGGATCTCCGTTTCCAGACAGGAATTATAGGCGCTCATGGCGCTGGGCGTCGCAATGGCACAGATCAGATCCACACCCTCTGACACATAGCTGTCGGCGATCTGGCTGGCAGTTCCGGTGTCCGCCTGGGCATTGTCGAAGGATACCGTCAGGTTTTCTCCCTCCACAATGCCGGCCTCCGCCAGCCCCGCCAGGAAGCCCTCCCGGCAGTTATTCAGGGAACCATGCTCCGCAAACTGAGAGATTCCAATAGAATAGGCCTCCTCCTGCGCAAAAACATTCTGAGCCATCAGACCCGCTGCCATTGCCACGCTAACTGCTAATGCTAATCCATTTCTTTTCATACTGTTGTTCCTCCTTGAAATAATTATGATTCATTCAATCCAATGAGAAGGAAATGAGGCTGCGCATCTTCCCCCGCCGGAAACAAAAAAATAAGCGCCTCAAGTATATAACTTGAGACGCTAATAAACAATTTATTACCGCGGTACCACTCAATTT
>CAMNQN010000236.1 GCA_946549155.1 uncultured Lachnospiraceae bacterium
GAAGCAGTTTTTCAGATGACAGGGTCGGCTCCGCGTTTTCCCTTCCTGCGTCCTGGTAATTAACAAAACACGAATTAAAACAAAGTAAAAACGAAGACACTGTCTTGAATCTTTCCGTAGATATGGCATTGACGAAACTTCCGGAACCAGTATAATCTTTCTTAGGTTGCAAAACATCAGAAAGGAACTGCCCGCCGTTTTGTTGCGCGAAATGAATGGTGCTGGCGGATATCATCTATGGATCGTATTTTTCATTATCAGGTTACGGAAGCGGAGGAGGGCATCTCCGTCCGGGATTATCTGCGGGGCCGCGGCTATTCCCGTCATATACTCGCCCATATAAAACGCACGGAAGGGGGAATATGCCGGAACGGTAAGACGGTGCCCGTCACCGTTTCTTTGCACGCCGGAGACTGTCTGGATATCCGTTTGGAGGAAGTTTCCGCTTCGGAGCACATTCTGCCCGCCCCGGTTCCCTTCTCGGTGGTCTTTGAGGACGAAGACCTTCTGGTGGTGAACAAGCCAGCGGATACTCCTATCCATCCCTCTTTCCAAAATCGGGAGAATACTCTGGCCAACGGCGTCCTCCACTATTATGAGCAACAGGGAATGCCCTTTGTGTTCCGCTGCATCAACCGCCTGGACCGGGACACCAGCGGCCTGCTGATTATTGCCAAAAATATGCTCAGCAGCTCCATCCTTTCCACGATCATGAAGCAGCGTACCCTCACACAGGAGGAAATGTGCGGCTGCACATCGGAGCATTTTGCTGACACAGCCTGCACATCTCTGCAAGATAGAAAAATCCGCCGCACCTACCTGGCCATTGCAGAAGGACAAATTTGCCAGGGCGGCTCCATTGCCGCACCCATCGGGCGCAAGGAGGGTTCCGTTCTTGAACGGTGTGTGGACTTTGACCATGGCGAATATGCCGTCACCCATTATCAGCCCCTGCTCTACCGGGAAGACCTGAATCTGACTCTGGTTTCCCTGGAGCTGGAGACGGGACGCACTCACCAGATCCGGGTACATATGGGTTATCTTGGGCATCCGCTGATCGGGGATTATCTTTATTATCCCAGGCGTGACCTGATAAACCGCCAGGCTCTCCACTCCTGGAAGCTGGAATTTTCTCACCCCATAACACAGAAACGCTTAAGCTTCCAAGCGCCCCTTCCTGAGGACATGCAATTTATTCTTCCTTCCATGCCTTCGCCGGCAATCAACAAAACATGAACAGCGCGGGCAATGTTAGAAGACCTCTGCCATAAATGAGAAAAAAACACTTGACACCCCCGTAAGTTTCTGGTATTTTTAAGCTACTCTTTGCACTGCACACCAATCTACAGTACAAACTGAGCAGGCCGAGGCATTCGCCTGGAGCCGGGTCACTTATGTGACAGTGGAGCATAACCACCCACGGGACAGTAAGATACATTACTGGTTTCGCGGGTGGTTTTTTATAGTAAAGCAAAAAGAACTGCAGACTCCCCGTCTGCATCATCACCCACGAATTGCAAGTGCCATAGAAGTATCTCAAAAACGGGAGGCAATTTTTATGGAAAATTTTATTAGCAACAATCCGGAACCTTCCGGCCTCAGCTTTGAACAGCAGGCCACCCGGGTATCCATGGTGAGCATCATCGGCAATCTGCTTCTATCCGCCTTCAAGGCGCTGGCGGGCGTAATTGCCCATTCCGGGGCTATGGTCAGCGATGCGGTTCACTCCGCTTCGGACGTATTCAGCAGCATTATCGTGATCATTGGCATCCGGATTTCCTCCAAGGACTCCGACAGTGACCATCCCTACGGTCACGAGCGCTTTGAATGTGTGGCCGCCATTATTCTGGCTGTCATTCTGTTTATCACCGGCCTTTTCATCGGCATAGGAGCCGTGAAAAGCATCTTCAGTGGTCACTATGAGGCTCTGACTGTGCCGGGGCTGCTGGCCCTGATCGCCGCGGTTATCTCTATCTTTACCAAGGAAGCTATGTTCTGGTACACCAGACATTACGCAAAAAAACTGGATTCCGGAGCTCTGATGGCGGACGCCTGGCATCACCGCAGCGACGCTCTGTCCTCTGTGGGGGCACTCATCGGTATCGCCGGAGCCCGGATGGGCTTTCCCGTTCTGGATCCCATCGCCAGCCTGGTGATCTGCGCTTTTATCCTGAAAGCCGCCTACGATATTTTTAAGGATGCCATCGACAAAATGGTGGACCATTCCTGCGACGAAGCAACAGAAAATGCGCTCCTCCAATGCGCCCTGGCCCAGAACGGCGTTTTAGACGTAGATCTTCTCCAGACCCGGGTATTTGGCAATAAAATCTATGTAGACATCGAAATCTGTGCCGACGGCACGAAAACCCTGTCCCAGGGCCACGCCATAGCGGATCATGTACACAGTGCCATTGAAAAAAATTTCCCCCGGGTAAAACACATTATGGTGCATGTAAATCCCAGGGAAATAAACTCCTGACCTGCACAGACAAAGAGCTGCCATCGGCAAAAAGACATTTCTCAGAAGTCTTTCCTGCCAATGGCAGCTCTTTTTGGGGCGTCCTGCCGCCCCTCCCCAGGATACCGCCCTCTACTTCAGCGTTTCTATCTCTTTTCTCACTGTCTCCTCACAGCTTCGCATCGCAAGGATCGTCTGCTCCAGCAGCCTGGTAATCTCCCAGCCCAGGCGCTCCGCCCCCTGATGAATGGTATCTCTGGAACATCCGGCGGCAAAACGTTTATCCTTATATTTTTTCTTCAGGCTGGACACCTCCATATCCATCACGCTCCCGGACGGACGCATCTTTGCGGCAGCCCAAACCAGCCCAGTCAGCTCATCCGCCGCAAACAGCACCTTTTCCATCTCATGCACCGGCTCCACATCCGCGCAGATCCCGTATCCGTGGGAGCACACCGCATGTACCAGCGCCTCCTCCGCTCCGATCTCAGCCAACAGCTCCGGTGCCTTCTTACAGTGCTCCTCGGGATACTTCTCATAATCCACATCATGAAGCAGGCCGCACAGGCCCCAGAACTCCTCTTCCTGCCCATATCCCAGCTCTCTGGCATAATAGCGCATCACACCCTCCACCGTCAGAGCATGGAGAAGGTGAAACTCTTCCTTATTGTATTTGCGCAGCAGCTCCAGCGCCTGCCCCCGCGTAACCTTCGTCTCCATCGTACCGTCGCCCTCCTTCTTACCTCACCCGTTCCGGAAAACCGATCTTTTTCTGCACCTTGCGCAGCGTCTTATTGGCTGTATAAGCCGCCCGCTCCGCATTGGTCCTGATAATACCGTCAATATATCCTTTGTCCTTCTCCAGCTCCCTGAAACGGGTCTGCAGCGGGTTCAGCACGGCAATCACCGCCTCCGCCACCGCGTCCTTCAGCTGTCCGTAGCCACAGCCGTCAAATTCCCGCACAGCCTCCTGCGGTGTCTTTCCGGAACAGGCGCAGTAGATATCCAGCAGATTTTTCACTCCCGGCTGCTCCTCCCGGTAAAGAATCGCACCCTCAGAATCCGTCACCGCCCGCCTGCATTTTCTGCGGATAGTATCCGCATCGTCCATCAGGTAAATGCTGGCGTTGGGGTTCTCATCGGACTTGCTCATCTTCTTGGCAGGATCCTGCAGGCTCATGATCTTAGCTCCCACCTTGCCCACATAAGCCTCAGGAATGGTAAACACATCCCCATAAACAGCGTTAAAGCGCTGAGCAATATCCCGTGTGATTTCCAGATGCTGCATCTGGTCAATGCCCACCGGCACCACATCCGCCTGATACAGCAGAATGTCCGCCGCCATCAGCACCGGATAGGTAAACAGTCCCGCATTGATATTGTCCGTATGCTTCGCCGCCTTATCCTTAAACTGGGTCATGCGGTTTAATTCGCCCATGTAAGTGAAGCAGTTCAAAATCCACGCCAGTTCCGCGTGTCCAGACACATGGGACTGATAGTACAGACAGTTCTTCTCCGGATCAATCCCCGCCGCAATGTACAAAGTCAGAAGCGCCCGGGCTCTTTTTCGCAGTACCGCCGGATCCTGGCGCACCGTGATGGAATGCATATCCACCACGCTGTAATAGCACTCATAATCATCCGCCAGATCCACCCAGTTTTTCAACGCACCCAGATAATTTCCCAGCGTAAGATTTCCCGTAGCCTGCATACCGCTGAACAATACTTTATTTCCATTTATCATTTTTATTCTCCTATCCATGCTGTGTCCCCACAGCCATATCATTTTTCTTCCGCAGCGCACGATAATCGCTGCCCTTATTCACAGAGCATAGCGCTCTGCCCTCCTAAAGCAAACTGCCTGTTCCCTCTGTGCCATGACTCTGAAGCAATCCCCCCGTCTACATCGGATATCCCCTGAGGTAGTAGTCCCGCACAAAGCAAAACAATTCCTGCTCTCCCCGCTTATCCAGAATTTTCAGCATTCTCTCCAGCTCTCTGGCAGTCTGGGGATGCATCAGGTAATGGGATTTCCCCCTCTGAAAATATTTCAGCGGTTCTCCCTGATTATACTTCTCCTTCAGATAAATTTTCGAGGCGGCTATCCGGTCCATCAGCATCTCCGCCACGTATTTCCGCGGCATTTTCACCGGCACAAAGGAC
>CAMNQN010000237.1 GCA_946549155.1 uncultured Lachnospiraceae bacterium
GGCGCGGGGTTTTTCCCAAAACACCAACCCAAAACTCCTGCTTTTTTTTTTCCCCCCCCCCCCCCATATCAGCCCCTGCCTCGTTCACACCCCTCCGGGAATCCAAAATGAAAAAACACGCCCCCCTTTATAGAAAATTTATATTTGCATTTTATTTTTAAGTGCTAATCTTTCATCCATGTGTTATACTGAAAGCATATGAAATGCTACATTAGTCCGCCAGGGGGACGATCAATATGAAATTGAGAACAAGGCTTATGGTAGCCTTTTTTACGGTGGTTTTGACGCCGATTATTCTTTTTGGAGCGGCGATTTTTGGCTTCAGCAAGTTTCAACTGAAATCGATCGAGAAGTCCTATGGGGTGGAGCTGTCTTTAGAATCGCTGTCCAATTCCGTTCCGTTTATCAGTAAATCCACGGAAGAGATTTGTGAACAGATGCGGGAGATGGCGTATCAGGATCCGGATCGTTTTTTGAATTTTTCTTATCTTCAGGAATTGAATAATAAGCTGGATGAAACGGATTCCTATCTTATTTTAAGGAGGGATAGCGAACTGTATTATACCGGGACAGAAGCGGATGTTCAGAAGCTCTTTCAGCAGCTTCCTGCCTACGGCGACAGCGAGATGATTTCCGACAGCGGTACTTATATTGGAAGAGATGTGAAGGCGCTGGTGAAGCAGGTGGATCTGAAATTTTCCGATCAGTCTCAGGGAAGCGCGTTTATTGTTACGTCCACTTCCAAACTTTTGCCTCAGATGCGTTCGCTGCTGATGGATATGGGGGTGGCGATCCTTGTGATTTTGATTATCACGGCGGCAATTATGACGTTCTGGATCTATACCGGAATCAACACCCCTCTGAATAAGCTAAAGGAGGCCACCCAGCGCATAAAGGAAGGCGATTTGGACTTTAATCTTGAGGCGGAGGGGGACGGAGAGATCAGTGCGCTGTGCCGGGACTTTGAGGCCATGAGAAAGCGGCTGAAGGAATCAGAGGATGAGCGGGAACGGTATGATCTGGAGAACCGGGAGCTGATCAGCAACATTTCCCACGACCTGAAAACTCCCATCACCACGGTGAAGGGTTATGTGGAGGGAATTATGGATGGCGTGGCGGATACGCCGGAGAAGATGGAGCGGTATATCAAGACGATTTATAATAAAGCGAACGACATGGACCGCCTGATCAACGAGCTGACCTTTTATTCCAAGATTGATACAAACCGGATTCCCTACACCTTCAATAAAATCAATGTGGCGGAGTATTTCGATGACTGCGCCGAGGAGGTCTGTCTGGACCTGGAGGGGCGGAATATCCGTTTTACCTATTTAAACCAGGTGGACAAAAATACGATGGTGATTGCGGATGCGGAACAGATGAAGCGGGTCATCAATAACATTATCGGAAATTCCATCAAATACATGGATAAGCCCAAGGGTCAGATTGAGCTTCGCATTCTGGATGCGGGAGATTTTATTCAGGTGGAGCTGGAGGATAACGGAAAGGGAATTGATGTGAAGGATTTGCCCAGTATTTTCGACCGCTTTTACCGTACCGACGCATCCAGAAATTCCGCCCAGGGAGGAAGCGGTATCGGGCTGTCGATTGTGAGAAAGATTATTGAGGACCATGGAGGGAAAATATGGGCCAGCAGCAAGCTGGGAAAAGGAACCACCATGTGCTTTGTGCTAAGAAAATATCAGGAGGTGCCCCTATGAGCAGAATTTTGATTATTGAGGATGAGATCAGCATTGCAGAGCTGGAGAGAGATTATCTGGAGCTCAGCGGTTTTGAGGTGGAGACGGAGAATGATGGGGAGAGGGGCCTTAGCCGGGCAATGGAGGAGGATTTTGATCTCCTGATTCTGGATTTGATGCTGCCCGGCGTGAACGGATTCGATATTTGCAAGCAGGTGCGGGACATGAAAAATGTGCCGATTATCATGGTGTCCGCCAAAAAGGACGATATCGATAAGATTCGGGGCCTGGGACTGGGGGCGGACGATTATATGACGAAGCCTTTTAGCCCCAGTGAGCTGGTGGCCCGGGTAAAGGCGCACCTGGCCCGGTATGAACGGCTGGTTAATGTGAACGCCAGAGTTAACGATATCATTGAGATCCGGGGCCTTAAGATCGATAAAACGGCCCGGCGGGTCTGGGTGGAGGGCACAGAAAAGACCTTTACCACCAAGGAATTTGATCTTCTCACCTTCCTGGCGCAGAATCCGAATCATGTATTCACGAAGGATGAGCTGTTTAAGGAAATCTGGGATATGGAGTCCATCGGGGATATTGCCACGGTGACGGTCCATATTAAAAAAATCCGGGAGAAAATCGAGGTAAACTCCGCAAAGCCGCAGTATATCGAGACGATCTGGGGAGTGGGGTACCGCTTTAAACTATGAGGCTTCCTCTTCTTAGCACTGAAGGATATATTCGAACATTACGTTCACTTCCTTCGGAGAGCGGGCCGTGTAGGATACGGTGGAGTCGTCGGTCTGGCGGATGGCCGGATGAGCCAGGGCAGTCCGGACGGACTGGTGGCTGGTGAGGCAGACCTCCATTACGTATTCTTCCGGCAGGGGCCGCAGGGGCGCGGGATTTTTCAGCGCTTCGGCGGCCTTTTCTTTTATCAGGTCGATGGCGTCCGCCGGGTGCAGATTGAAGGTGGAGTTGCCGCGGCACTCCTTTACCGGCGCAGTGGTGATCTGTGGGATCTCCCCGGAGGCCAGACGGCAGATGGTCTCGTCTCCGCTGATAAAGATGGAGGGTACACCCATCTGGGCCGCATACAGGGAGTTTAAGGTAAACTCGGAAGCGATTTTTCTGTTTATTTTCAGCCAGCGGACTTTGTTCTTGTTCATGGTGTGTGCCAGCGGGCTTCCATTTGTGCCGGCGGGAGAGTGATAGCCCACATAAAGAGCTCCGGCGTATTTTTCATCCACTCCCGCCATCATGGAACCGGGATGGCAGGCCCAGCCCCGCATCAGCTTTACCCCCCGGGGGAGCAGCTCGTGCAGGACATTCCGGGCGTAATCATGTCCGTCCCGCACCACGGCCAGATGACCGGCTTCCAGAATCGCCTGGCAGGCAGCGGCTGTCTCCAGACTCATCTGACGGCGGGCCCTCTCATAATCTTCCCCGTTTTTTTCTGTTTCACACCAGGCTGTCACATCGGTGACGCCTTCCATATCGACGCTGATAAAATAAGTCTTCTGATTCATAGATTTCCTCTTCCCTTCCGTACAGTTTTTCATTTTTCGCAGGAAATGCTGAACGAATCAGCATTTTTCCAGAAATTCCCGCAGTCCCGGGTAAGTGTTTCCCCGGATTCCGGTCATGGTCTTTGCATGGTACAGGGAGCTGACGATGGCTTCCTCCACTGCTTCCACAGAGGCCTCGAAAACCCGGTCAATCTCCTCATCATAAAAATACCGCATATCTAAAATATTTTTTTCGCTATAATGGGGGGAACGGTTGGCAGTGGTGAAGGCGATGGCGATGTCGCCGCTTCCGTTCCCGCAGTAGGAGCCGGTCCGTGCCAGGGCTATCATGGAGCGTCTGGCCATCCGCTTGAGCTGACGTTCGCTTAGCGGAAGGTCTGTGGCCAGAATCATAATGATGGAGCCCTTGTCCTTTCCGGCTTCAGAGCTTTCTTTACAAGGACGGGCCCCGGTAGGATAATGCTTTCCGCCGATCACCAGATTTCCCGGTTCACCAAAATTCGACATCACCAGAGCGCCCACGGTATAGGTTTCCCCATCTGTCTGCAAAGTGCGGGAGGCGGAGCCAATGCCGCCCTTTAACCCCATGCAGACCATTCCGGTGCCGCCCCCCACAGCGCCTTCCGCAAAATCTGCGGAAGCGCTCTCAAGCGCCTCCCTCACATGAGCTTCCTTCACATGAAGTCCCCGGATGTCATTGAGCCGTCCGTCGTTGCATTCTGTCACCACACAGTTTACCGTGCCGGTACTCACACCGATATCCTCATTTTGCTCCAGCATATACCGGGTCAGCGCTTCATGGGCCGTGCCGGTGCTCAGTGTATTTGTGAGCAAAATAGGAGTCTCGATGGTGCCAAGCTCCTCAATCTGCACCAGGCCCATACTTTTTCCAAAGCCGTTAATCACCGATGCCCCGGCCATCACCTTGTCCCGGAAAATATTTCCCTGATGCGGGAAAATGGCCGTTACGCCGGTATGAATATCCCCTTCATTTATGGTGGCGTGCCCCACAGTGACGCCAGGCACGTCACTGATCAGATTCCGCGCTCCCCGGGGCCATTTTGCGTGTAAATTTAAGGCGCAATTTTCTGGAAGTCCCATAATATTCCCCCCTGTTCGGTAGATTATGATACGAATTTTTTTTATTCTATCATCTGAAAACAGCCGCTGTCAAACCTATAAGGGCGGCGATGGATATTTTAATTTAAGTATCGTTATTGTTTAGATGAATGTTCTTCGTGTTTTGTTAATTGGCAGGACGCAGGAAAAGACGGGGCCGGGCGGGCAGATGCCTCTGGAAAACTGCTCCGGATACAAGAAACGCTAGGATGGAGCCGCCCTCCGATTTTGGGCACCGGGGCAATTCGCCAGGAAATCC
>CAMNQN010000238.1 GCA_946549155.1 uncultured Lachnospiraceae bacterium
CGGAGTTATTTTCCAGATGCTTGTGGCCCTGCACGCCCGCCTCTTCCTGCGTCCTCTACTTAATTAACCAAATACATCCATCACTTAACGCCGAATTTTTTCAGCCAGAGCAGACCCAGCGCCGCTGCAACTACTCCCACTGCGGTTAATATTGCCAGCTCCTGCCACGTCATTACCTCCTTTGTCAGGAAAGGAACCAGCCGCCCTGCTTCCTCCGGATATTTCAGCACCAGCATAGATGCCGCATTATTCAGGAAATGGCAGTACATGGATACGCCAATACTTCCTGTCCGGTATACGAGCCAGGCGAAGGAAGCCCCCAGCAAAGCTGTGGGGAGCAGCTTGATCAGGCTCATATGAAACAGGCCGAATACCAGGGAGGTGATAAGGATCGCCAGGGCCACCCCTCTCAGACTTTCCTTTTTTTCCTCGGTCCTTCCTTTATAGGAAAATTTTTCTCTCAGGCTTCCGAACAGGAAGCCCCGAAACAGAATCTCTTCCCCGATCCCCGGCATCACGGCCAGTACCAGCAGGACCGCCCACAAAGGCTGCTCGGCCATGGGCATAAACGCTTCTTCCACGTTCCGGGCGCTGCCCGGCAGCAGCACGGTCAACAGCATGCTCAGGGCCATCACCAGGCACCAGGTGCCCGCGTACAGGAGAAGTGCTCCCGGCAGGGAGCTCCATACCGGCTTTCTCAGGGAAAAAAGCTGCTTTACATCGGTTTTCATATACCAGGTCACGGCCAGCGGCACCAGCAGAATCAAAAGCTGTGATACTGCTGTGCCCCAGAAGCCCAGCCGCAGGGACGCTGCGCTGCCCGCATAGATCAGCAGCAAAAACAGCAGCGTAATGCTGATCACCAAATCCCCTCCGTCGGGCACGGTACCCGGCGCAATCTCCGAGCGTTTCTGGAAAATCCGGAAGCTGCGGAAGCCGTCCGCAAACAGAATATTTTCGCTGTCGTACATCTTTGCCAGCACCCAGATAATCAGAATGCTGCAGGCCAGATTCACGCAGATGGTGATACCCGCCAGCACCAGATGAAACTGCCCGGAAATCACCTGTTTTACCATCAGGGACACGTTCACGATGGGAATCATGGCCGTTCGGTAATCCAGCTGTACCGTGGGCACCATTCCCGCCATGGCTGCAAACATCACCACCAGCAATACCGGCGTGATGTAATTGTTCGCCTCCTTGAAGCTTCTGGCAAAAACGCAGAAGGTCATACACAGAGCCGCCGCCAAAAACGCCGTCACCAGAAGCGTCAGCAGCAATACCGGCGCAGCGGACAGGATTCCCATCGCGGAAAGTCCCTCCATCTCCCCGGCCAGCTCCGGCGAAAGCCCAAACATCAGAAACCAAACGGAGCCACCCAGCGACAACACGGACAGAATCGCCGTCACGCTGGCCAGCAATGCCACTGATACATACTTACTCAGGATCATCTGAAAATTGGATACAGGAAGGGTCAGCAATGTCTCCAGCGTTCCCCGCTCCTTCTCTCCCGCGGTGGCATCGATGGAAGGATAAACCGCTCCCAGCAGAATGGTTATAATCAGCAGCATGCCGATGCTTCCGCCGATATCCATTCCCATGCTTTCCGTGGCGGAGGCCCCATCCTGGGCTTCATAAACCAGAGGGTAGAGAAAGCTCTCCTCCAGTCCTTCCTGCCCCAGCTTTTCCAGCAGCAGTTCCTGACGATACGCCTCCAGAAGTTCCTCCAGCTCCTCCTTTGCGTACCTGGAGGACTGATCTGTGGATACATACTCCACGCTCACATAAAGCGTCCCGTCCTCCCGGGTGGAAAAATCCAGCCACACATCCGCTGTTTCCTTCACTTCCGCTTCCTGGCCGGTCTGTGCGGGGAGAAATTCCAGAACAGCGGCGTCTGTTTCGGCGCCTTCCCGGGGCTGCTGATCTTTCTCCTGTCCCCGGCCATTGGGCTTTGCCTGCAGCCTTTCCAGCTCTGCCGCCGCCCCGGCGTACGCTGCGGCATATCCCACCGTATGTACCTCCGTCTCCTGGGACTGCATCACATTTACCATCACCAGGGACATTCCGATCAGGATCAGCGGATAGAGCAGTACCGGCACCACCACCATCAGAATCAGCGTCTTCTTATCTCTCAGAATATCCATCAGTTCCTTGCGAATCAGGGTCTTAATCTTCCTCATTCTGCCCTTCCTCCTTCCGCCGCTTCATAGATGGCGTGAAACGCCCCTCTTAAATTTTCTGTCCCCGTCCGCGAAACCAGACTGCGGGGCGTTCCTTCCGCCACAATCCTGCCCCCGCAGATCATATAAATCCGATCGCAGAGAATCTCCGCTTCCTCCAGATAATGGGTGGAATACAGCACCGTTTTTCCCTGCTCCTTCTGCTGCCTCATAAACCGGATAATGGAATCTGCACTTAAAATATCTAATCCCAGCGTAGGCTCATCCAGAATATACAGCTTCGGATCCGCCATCAGGCAGCGGGCAATGGAGGCCCGCTGGGTCTGACCGGTGGACAGCTTTTCAATCCGGTTATCCCCAAAGCCCTCCATATCCAGCACCCGGAAAATTTCCCTGGTACGCTCCTCAATCTGCGCCTGTTCCAGTCCATAGATTTCCCCCAGGAAACGCAGATACTCCCGGATAGAAAACCGGGGATAAAGCTTGGTATTCCCGGAAAGATAGCCGATGGCCGCCTTCTTCTTTGTGATGTCCCTAATCTCCTTCCCCTCCTCATTCCTGATCAAAACCTGCCCCTGGGTAGGTGTCATCAGCATCCCCAGCATCCGCAGAAGGGTGGTCTTTCCGGCCCCGTTAGGCCCCAAAATTCCAATAATCTCCCCCTCCCCGGCTCTCAGGGAAACATGATCCACCGCAAGAAAGCTCTCCCTCTTCATCTTTTTCCCATTTCGCACATTTCGCTGAAATTCCTTACACAAATTTACCGCCTCAATCATACTTTTCCGCCCCGCTTTCGCCCAATCCTCTTCTCAACACGTCCCCCGGCATACGCTCCCGCATCCCCGGGCATTCATCCGGTTCTTTTCGCGCTTTCCTTTCCCGGCGCCGCTTCACTCCTCCGGATCCCGCTCCTCCAGTTCCTTCGCCCTATGCCGGTAAATAGAAGTGCAGAAGGTCAGCAGCACCATGCACAGCATAAATGTACTCACAAAATTAATCGCGAACGTTAGAACCGCCTGCATCAGCCGATGCCCTTCCACAGGGTAGCGCACTGCTGTCATCACCGTTGTGACAGTGGCGCTCACAATCCCACCCGCCAGGCTCACCAACAGATTCGTTCTGCCGTCCGGCTTAAGCTTTCTGTCCCAGATGCCCTTATAGATACAAGAACCCACTATATAAACGCTGATTCCAAAAAAACAAATTCCCTCCGCCGCCACCTGCCGCCAGGTAAACCCAAGACACATCTCCACCAGAAGCGCTACAGCCAGCATAATATAAAGGATCCAGAACCCTCTTTTCTCAATGTGCAGAAGCTCCTGCTCCTGCCGTTCGTCCAGCATATTTTTTCCCTTAAACAGTTTCATCTTCCTCTTCCTCCCAAAACAGATCATCCAATGTTTTATTCAATACGCGGCAGATATCCCGGCACAGCTTGATGGTGGGATTGTAATCCCCCTTTTCAATGGCGTTAATGGTCTGCCGGGATACATGTACCGCATCCGCCAGATCCTTCTGCGACATATCCATCAGCGCCCGGGCCGCCTTCAATTTCAAATTTTTCATATCCGATTTCCTGACATCCTTTCCATTCTGACCCTTTCCGCTGTCACTCGTCTCCGCCAAGATGCTTCATCAGCAGTGCTGCAAACACCGCCACAAACAGCAGGCCGCAGAGCAGATTGATGCACCGGAAGTTCAAAACACCGTTTTCCATAGCCGAGCCGTCCAGCAGATTGTAAATCCCCAGCGCCAGATTGATACCGCCGATCACCGCAAGGGCAATCAGCACCCGGGGGCGGCGCTCATTCAAAGAAAAGTAGCAGTCATGCCAGATACAGTAGATAATCTGCACGCCCAGGCCGATGAGTACCGAAAGTATCATAGCCACACCGGCGGTAAGCGGCAACCCCACCAGGCAGATCTCCAAAAAACCATAGACTACATTACAGATCAGCATAGCAAAAAAACCATACCGGTAGCCGTTTCCTCTCAAAACCGCCTGTCGTTCGTCATACTCGCATTTGATCCGTCCATTCGTTTTCGTATACTTTAAAATCAAAACCGCCACCAGCAGCCCAAACAAAGCTCCGGTTCCGACTCCAAGCAACATCCCTATCCCTTTTTCACTCATATTCCCTTCGGGCCGCCTCTGTCCTTCCTATCCCCAGCAGCCCTTCCCCCTTTCTTATTTATCCTTTTCCGGAGTCCCACTTTCCTGCTCCTTCTGTTCCTATCCTATCACCTGCATTACTTTATGTCAAGTATATTTTACTTTTTATCCACTTATAATAGCATTATGTATTTCTGCTCACACTTATTTATTTTGTTTTGTTAATTGGCAGGACGCAGGAAAAGACGGGCGCACAGGGCCACAAGCAGCTGGAA
>CAMNQN010000239.1 GCA_946549155.1 uncultured Lachnospiraceae bacterium
TTTTCTACGGTATCCTCCGAATTATTTTCCAGCTGCTTGTGGCCCTGCGCGCCCGCCTCTTCCTGCTGTTTCCTGAATGAATTTACAGAATCACGCGGGATGCGGCATACTAAGCGACAAAAATATAGCCTGCGTAAGCTGATAACGGAATGATAGATGCTGAGCTTGAGAGAAATGGCGGCAAATTTACTGCTATAGAAGCAATTGCTATGCAAGGGTTGGATATAAAAAGTTTCTGTCTGTGACTACAATATTAATTTGCGCAAATCAGATATTTTCGATTAAGATGTTACATTTCGCGTGATTTTGTAAAGCCTGTCGGGAAACAGCAGGAAAAGACGGGGCCGAGCGGGCAGATGCCTCTGGAAAACATTGCGCAGGATACATAGAAACACTTGGAGGGCGGCTCCATCCTAGCGTTTCTTGTATCCGGAGCAGTTTTCCAGAGGGATCCGCCCGCCCGGCCCCGTCTTTTCCTGCGTCCTGTCAATTAACCAAAACACGAACAGGTACGCCAGAAACGGGATTTTGTCCGGCTGTGCGGCCGCCGATTTTGGCATGAAATATCTTGAACAGGCAGCACGGAACAGGGTATAATATACTAATGGTGGGAAGCCTGCTTCCCATTATCTTGGTGTACATAGACGCCCTGAAAATTAAAAAAACGGTGTGATGGACGGAGGAGTAAAAGGATAGGTATGATAAAACGATTTGTATTTGGGAAGCCATTGGAGACGGAAGCGGTGTTAAAGAAACCGGAGCCATCCCAAGGGGCGATTCCCTGGATGGAGCGGACTGAAAAGGGGCTCAGCTATGTGCTGGAAGCCCGGGATATTGTGTATGGATTGGGGCAGAATGTGCGGGGCATCAATAAGCGGGGCTGGATTTATGAGAGCAGCTGCAATGATGAGCCCAATCATCTGGAGGACACCCACTCCCTGTACGGTGCGCACAATTTTCTTCTGGTGAGTGGGGATGCCTGCTTCGGACTGTTTGTGGATACTCCGGGAAAGGTTATCTTTGATGTGGGCTATACCCATTATGACCGGATGGAGATTTCTCTGGAGGAGCAGGATTTTGATCTTTATGTGATTGACGGGGAGACGCCGGAGGCAATTGTAAGGGAGTTCCGGGGACTGATCGGGAGGAGTTATCTTCCGCCTAAGTGGGCCTTCGGATTCGGCCAGTGCCGCTGGAGCTATATGAGCGCTGATGAGGTGCGGGAGGTGGCAAAGAACTGCCGGGAAAATCATATTCCTTTGGATATGATCTATCTGGATATTGATTATATGGAGCGCTACAAGGACTTTACTGTGAACCGGGAGACTTTTCCTGATTTTGAGGAGCTGGTGGAAGAGCTGCGGCGGCAGGGTATCCGCCTGATTCCGATTATCGACGGGGGTGTGAAGGTCGAGGAAGGATATGAGGTTTATGAGGAGGGCGTGAAACAAAATTACTTCTGCAAGGATGCGGAGGGGGAGGATTTTGTGGTGGGTGTGTGGCCCGGAAAATGCCACTTCCCGGATATGCTGAATGATGAGGCACGCCGGTGGTTTGGAAGAAAGTATAAGTATCTGCTGGACATGGGCATTGAGGGTTTCTGGAATGACATGAATGAGCCGGCTATTTTTTATTCGGAGAAACGGCTGAGAAAGGTATTTGAGAAAATTGACGCGTACAAAACCATGAATTTGGATGTGAATACCTTCTTCGAGTTTCAGGATCTGGTGAGCACCCTTGCGAAAAATCCGGAGGATTACCGGAGCTTTTATCACAACTACCGGGGAGAGCGAATCCGCCATGACAAGGTCCACAATCTTTTTGGTTACTATATGACCCGCTCTGCCTCGGAGGCCTTTGACGAGCTGGAGCCGGATAAACGGATTCTTCTGTATTCCAGGGCGTCCTATATTGGGATGCACCGATACGGGGGTATCTGGATGGGGGACAACAAATCCTGGTGGTCCCATCTGCTGATGAATCTGAAGATGCTGCCCTCCCTGAATATGTGCGGTTTTCTTTATACCGGTGCGGATCTGGGCGGCTTTGGGGCCGATACCACGGAGGACCTATTGCTGCGCTGGCTGGCGCTTGGAATTTTTACGCCGCTGATGCGGAATCATTCCGCTGCGGGCACCAGGAGGCAGGAGCCGTATGCGTTTGACCATACTCAGACGGCGGCTGATATTATTCAGATCCGCTACCGGCTGCTGCCCTATATTTACAGTGAGTATATGAAGGCTGCTTTAAGAAATGAGATGTATGCCAGACCGCTGGGTTTTGTCTGGGACGATGATGAGATCGCCAGACGGGTGGAGGATCAGATCATGATTGGAGAGAGCGTGATGATCGCGCCGGTCTATGAACAGAATGCGGCGGGACGCATGGTGTACCTGCCGGAATCCATGAAGCTGCTGCGTTTTAAGAACGCGCAGGTGACAGAGGAGACGGTGCTGGAAAAGGGACACCATTATATCGACGTTCCCCTGGATGAGGTAGTGCTGTTTATCCGCAAGGGACATCTTCTTCCGCTGGCTGCCGGAGGGGAGACGGTGGAGCAGGTGGACTGGAATGAGCTGGAGCTGTATTACCTGGAGGACGGAAAGAAAATTGTGTATGAGCTTTATGATGACGATGGAACCGGGAAGACGGTGAGATTGGAGGAAAATATCAGCAGGATAGAGGTATAGAACCCAGAGGAAGCAGGATAATAGGCCAGAGCAGGCCCCCTCTCTTTCTGCGGATTGTTTCGAAGTTTAGAAGCATCTGCGGCAGCCCCTTAGAACTACCGGAAATGTCAGGGGGAAAGAAAGGGGGCCTGTTGGCTGAAAATGCCGCTTTACTGGAGCAGTTCTTTCATTATATATTCGTAGATTGTCTGGCACTTCTTTTGCCATTGATTGCAAATGGCCTTGGCCTGGGGCTCGTCCGGAACCGTGACGGTCAGGTCGATCAGATCGGAATGCTTTTCCTTTACCTGACAGCGCACGGCAAATTCCCCGGCGGTGTTCCGGTAGTAGTCGGCGATGACGGATACCTCATCGCGCAGCTGCATCTTATTTTCCCTCAGATAGTGATCAATGTCCTCCCGGATGGAGGGGGAAATTTTATTTTCAAAGAAGCCGATGGTCTCTTCGCCCTCGGGAGTGATGGAATAGAAGGAGCTGTTCTGAATGGTTTCCTGATGGATCAGTCCGGACTCTGTCAGCTCTGACAGGCTGGACTGAAGCGTAAAGTAGGTGGTGTATCCCTGCTCCAGAATAAAGGAAGAAATCTGGGAGTTGGTCAGGGAAAAATCAATTTTTTTCAGCATATAGAGTATGATTAATTTATAGAGGGTATGGGGTTCGGACATGATCCCCCTCCTTTCTTTTTGAAGCTTTTTTGTTATCTTTCTGTTATTTTGGTCATCGGCCATACCTGCTTTAGGGGAAACGCTTTCATCAGCGTTTTCCCAGTATCGCGTTATTTTCATAGCTGACAGAGACGGCCCTGCCAGGTGTTGCGCTGTTTCATTTCCCGGTGGAGTGCATTCAGCACAGTGCGCTTTGCGCTGCTCCATCTGGGAGCAATCAGAAGATCCCTGGGGCCGTCTCCGGTAAGCCGGTGAATGACCAGATCGGGGGAGAGGCATTCCAGACAGTGAATCAGAAGCTGCAGATATTCCTCCATGGTAAAGACATGGAAGGGATGCTCCTGGTAGTACAGAGCCAGATCCGTATGCTTCAGGATGTGCAGCAGCTGCAGCTTGATCCCCTGGATGTCCTGATGATTTAGGTAGCGCATGGTTTCCAGAATCCGGGACTCGTCCTCACCGGGAAGCCCCAGGATCGTGTGCACGATCACCTCCGCGCCAAGACCGCGGAGATTCCCAACAGTCTCCTCAAAACAGGGAAGCCTGTAGCCTCTGCGGATAAACGCGGCAGTATCCTCGTGCATGGTCTGGAGGCCCAGTTCCACCCATACGGGCTTGATTTTGTTCAGGCGTTCCAGAAGCTTCAGCACCTCCGGGCCCAGACAGTCCGGGCGGGTGGCAATGGACAAAACCGCCACCTCGGGCCGGGAGATCGCTTCCATAAAAATCCGCTCCAGATAATCCGCCGGAGCGTAGGTGTTCGTATAGGCCTGGAAATAGGCAATGTATTTTTTGACCGGGCGTTTTTGGCTAAGAAGCGCTTTTTGTGATTCGATCTGTGAGGTAACGGACTCCCGGGCATTCCCGGCAAAGTCTCCGGAGCCGCCCTGGCTGCAGAAAATGCAGCCTCCCGTTCCCACCTTCCCGTCACGGTTGGGGCAGGTCATGCCTCCGTTTAAAGACAGCTTGTATAATTTTTCGCCGAAGCGTTTTTTCAGTTCATAGTCCAGGGAATGGTAGGGCTTATCTTCCCATTTCATGGAAAAACTCCTTTCCGGCGCGGAGTAAAACCGCCATTGCTGTAATCATAACATTTGGCTGGTTTTTATTCAAGGGGAATGTTCAGACAAGGGGATTTTCGTGTTTTGTTAATTATCCGGACGCAGGAAGAGGCGGGCGCGCAGGGCCACAA
>CAMNQN010000240.1 GCA_946549155.1 uncultured Lachnospiraceae bacterium
CAGGGGAAACGGAAGCCGCAGGAGGCGGAGCAGCCGGGCCAGGGGAAACGGAAGCCGCAGGAGGCGGAGCAGCCGGGCCAGGGGAAACGGAAGCCGCAGGAGGCGGAGCAGCCGGGTCAGGAGAAACAGAAGCCGCAGGAGGCGAGGCAGCCGGGCCAGGGGAAACGGAAGCTGCGGGAGCCGGAGCAGTCGGAACAAAGGAGGCAGAAACAACCGGATATGAAGGGACTGAACCGAAAAAAATGGAAACAACGGGAGGCAGGACAGATGAATCAGCGGAAAAAGAAATTGCGGGAACAGCTGCTGACGGCCAGAATCAGGAACCGCAGGAAACGGGATTTGCCGGTATTGGGGCTTCCCAGAAGGAGGATTCAGAACCGGATTCGGGGGCGGTGAAAGAGGTCTTATTGACGGAGGAAGAGACGGAAGCGGTTACAGAAGCGCAGACGGAGAAAGAGACAGAGGAGCATTTTCTGGAGCCGGTGAATGGGACGGAGCGATTAGATACGGCGTGTTTTTCTTCTATGAGGCTGGTGATATTGGCGTATGGGGCGGATACAGTGATTGATCCGGAGCATGTGATTGCAAAATATGATGATATATATCTGCTCCAATACAGCTCTGTGGAGCAGGCCATGAATGCCTATGTGTATTATGAAGCCAGAGCGAAGGCTGCGGGGCCGGACACAGTGGTGGAAACGGCGTCCGGGATTTTGTCAGATGCGGATATCTCTATGGAGGTGACGGAGGAGCAAAATCCTATTGCAGCCCTTTCCCTGGCACCAGATTCCGCCGCCGTCCGAAAAGTGGATGGGGTGATTGCCCTGATTGACACGGGAGTCAGCCTGGGGGAAAATGTGCTTGACCGTGTATCGCTGATAGATGAAGCTTTGGGGGGCGGAAACAATCATGGGAATGAGATGGCTGCTGCCATCATTGCTCAGAATCCGGCAGTGCGGATTTTATCTATCCGCGCGCTGGGGGATGATGGACGGGGAATGGTCTCTTCTGTGGCTGCCGCCATGGAATATGCACTGAATCAGGGCGTGGATATTATTAATCTGTCCATGTATGCAAAAGCGACTCTCATGAATTCTGTACTTAAGGCGGAAATTCAGAAGGCCGCCGCTGCGGGAATTGTGGTGGTGGGTTCTGCAGGAAATGACGGTGCGGATGCAGCCAACTATGTTCCCGGATCGGTGGCGGCGGCTTATATCATCGGGGCGTGTGATGATACAGGCGCACGGTTGGACAGTTCCAATTACGGCGTCACGGTGGACTATAATGTGGTGGCTGCAAGCACCTCGGAGGCTGCCGCGAAATTTAGCGGCTTTGTGTCTGCCTGTGGGGTGGAGGCGGTGCCCGGCGTACTGGGGGATGGACTGATCTACAGTACAGAGGCATCCGGGGATAAATCAGACGGTACGGATAAAGAGGAGGCGGCCTCTGAAGAAACGGAAATGAAATCGGAAGGTGAGGGGGGAGAAAAGACAGATAATGCACCTCTGATTTATGTGCGCGATAGCCTGGATTACGAAATTGCCCTGGTGGGAAATAATTTTGCCGCAGGAAATGAGGTTCATTTTACGGTGGCACCGGTAAATGGAATGGAGGTGGCCGGGGTTCGTGTTATGGCGCTCTCAAATCACGTATCCACAGAGGCGTTTGATGCTGTGCCGGCAAAGGACTCTGATGCCGGGGCTGCAGGAGCTCCTGATGCTGCTTCCGGGGAGGTCCCCGGAGATATGTCCTGGGAGGATGATTTCGCCCTTCTGCTTGCCACAGGCGATGTGATCGACAGCAGGATCATTGATTCTTCAGAGGAAGGTGTATGTGAGGCAGCGTTTCGGATGCCTGATCAGGATGTGCTGATTGAAGCGTCCGTTTGGCCGGAGGGGAGCGGCGTATCCGCCGCTTCGGAGGATCTTCTTACGGATATCGACTCGGGGAAATTTACAGGCTGGGGCACCTGGTGCAGATGTCCGGCGGCCTATGGGAATTCCTCCTATGGAACTACGAAAAAGTCCATGACGGTTTACGACAGCAATGGAAAAGCGGTAAAGCACCTGGAGGAGAGCGGATACTGTATCCAGTCCTCCAAGAATACCCCTGATATTAATGCGAAGGGCAAGGCTGAGGAGCTGTCATCGCCGGACCGGCAGGCTTTGGCCAAGGCGCTGTTTTACCTGCGGGGCGGCCCTGGCTTTAGCCGTAATTTCATCGGAGCTGACGGGAAAACTTACAATTTCAAAAAGGATTTCTTTACGACGGCCACCAATGGCGATACATTGACGGCCAATGAGCAGTATTATATGACTCACGTGACCATTTCTTATCTATGGTATCTGTATTGTCAGGACAAGGGATACGATACCACGAGCTGGAACTGGAACGCGGGGGTTACCCGGGATTTGATGACTACCAGGAGAAATGTGCTGAATGCAAATGG
Source organism: uncultured Lachnospiraceae bacterium (assembly GCA_946549155.1). Taxonomy (GTDB): domain Bacteria; phylum Bacillota; class Clostridia; order Lachnospirales; family Lachnospiraceae; genus Merdiplasma. The sequence continues at coordinate 2,450 of CAMNQN010000240.1, forward strand.
ACGGGCTTTTGTAAAAAATGTTGTGAAGGCATTAAACCAGATGACGTTTCCCACCTGCAAAGTGTCCAAGGCGACGTTTGCGAAGCAGGAAGTTATCATGGACACCGCTGTCGGTAGATACAAAACCCCGGAGATTTCTTACACTGCTATACGGGAAAACAGCATGTCCATTGCCGTACCAGCGAATACGTATGTGGTGATTACGGCATCCTTTGATCCAGGCAGGGTGGGGAAGGCCTATGGCGGCCAAACGGCAGTGGTTTACGGCGGAGAAAGCTTTCATTTTGAGGTGGTTCCCGGATTGGTGACCGGAAAAGGGGCTTATAGCGGTGAGATTAAAATATCAGGAGATTTTGCCGGGTACAGCTTTCGTTACAGCGGTGATCATCAGGATTTAGCCTTTGGTTTTTCTAACGGAAACAATACGTTTGCCTTCAGCGTGGATTGGCCGGAAGCTGCATTTGTGCAGATCAGGAAAACGGATGGAGCCGGCGGCTGGAATAATGCGCTGGCAGGTACTCAGTTTACCCTGTATAATGGGGCATCTGCCCTGGAGACCGTGACAGTAAACGGCAGCGGATATGTAAATTTCAATACAGCCCTGACGCTGGGCACGACCTACACGATCCGGGAGACGAAAACACCGGCCGGCTATATGAAAGCGGCGGATATTTCCATTAAGCCTGCGGAGGCAAAGACCTATAGCTATGATGTGGCGAATATTAAGGCGCCTGCTATTTCGGTGAAAAAGTTGTCCGCGGCGGGGGGAGAGATCCTGGGCCTAAGCGGTTATAGTGTGGAAAACGGGGAATTTGGAATTTATACGGATCAGGCATGCGGAAATCGGATCGGAACGCTGACCACTGACGCCAACGGGCAGACGCGGGCTTTTACGCTGCCTTGTACATCTCCTGCGGGTACCTATACGTACTATGTGCGGGAGGATAAGGCTCCGGCAGGCCATAGGCAAAATACAGCAGTAAAAGCCGTTGAGGTGAGACTTCCGGCAGACGGCGGGGCTGTAAAAACTGTGGAATTTTCTAATGAGCCGGTATTTCCCACAGTGAACGCGCTGGTTCGGAAGCTGGATATGAAAGGAAATCCTGTGGATTCAAGGATAAATGGGCCGGTAATTTTTGCGGCGAGATTTTATGACTCTGATCATGCGGATACAGGAAGGCTGGTAAAGACCTGGTATTTAAAGGCGGATGAGCAGGGGGAGGTTTATCTGGATGACCGGCATAAGGTGACGGGACGTTCGGAGTATATCAGCGATTCTTTTTACTTATATAATGGAAGGATAGTTGTTCCGTCTGGATACCTGACGGTGCAGGAGGTGGAAGCACCGCCGGAATACATCATGGATACCGCTGTCTATGGCTGGAATTCAGTAGCTCAGACGCTGGAGGTAAAACAGCTTTACAATGAACTGAGGCCCTGTAAAATTGCTATTCGAAAGTATGGGAAGAATGGAACAGCTCCGCTGGCGGGAGTTACGTTTGAACTGAGATTTATGAAGGCCAGTGCCGGAGATACCGGTCAGAAGATGAATTACAACCGGCTTTTGCGGGAAGGAGAAACCATATCCCGCACCACAGACCGGAATGGGGAGGCAGTGTTTGAAAATCTGGATCAGGGAGAGTATCAGATCACGGAAATAAAAACTGTGGAAGGCCAGATCCTGCTAAAGGAACCCATTGCCGTGACGCTTCCGGTGAGCATGACACAGAAAGAGGTGGACGAGCAGGGAAATGTGGATATCCGAAAGGGAGCACTTTATAACGGAGTGTACCATTTCGCAGAGATTGTTTACCAGGTAACGAATACGCCTACGCTGACGGTCCCGATGACCGGAGGCACCGGGGGATGGACTTACGGTTATATCGGAATGGGAATTGCGGCGGCGCTGGGGGCAGGAACGATCGCATATGGAAGCAGACGCAAAAGAAGATGCTGATGTCATAATGGTTTGTGTTTTGTTAATGATCAGGACGCAGGAAAAGACGGGGCCGGGCGGGCAGATTCCTCTGGAAAACTGCTCCGGATACAAGAAACGCTAGGAT
>CAMNQN010000241.1 GCA_946549155.1 uncultured Lachnospiraceae bacterium
CGGAGTTATTTTCCAGATGCTTGTGGCCCTGCGCGCCCGCCTCTTCCTGCGTCCTGGTAGTTAATGAAACACGAAGAACATTCACCTAAACAGTAACCTTTATAGCAAAAGAGGGCGGTTTTTCTATGCTTCAAACATTACTTCAAATTCACGAAAATGAAAGTGAGTAACGCCAAGATGAACATGCCAAAGGCCATAAGGTCTTTGAAATCCCATTCTATGTAGAATAGAGGTCAGCCACCCTGCGACACGATTGTTCCTTTTTCAATATAACATATTGTAGTTAGAGTTTCAATTATGTTTCAGGTTGAATATTTTCCTCCCTATCATCCACCGCGTATTCCCCGGCTTCCGGCATCTCGGCCGCCACCAGTTCCGATGCCGCTCCTTCCGCCGTTTCCGGCATTTCAGCCTTCTCGATTTCCACCGTTGTTCTAAATTCCGGAGTCGGCGCTTCCGCCGCATCCTCCTGCTTAGGCTCCTGCAAATCCCCTGCTGCCAGCAGCACTGCTGCCGACGTTCCCGGCAGCGTCAGATGAAGCTCCCCATTTTCCACCTGATAGTCCCTGGGCTCTGCGTTGAAGCCCTCCGCATCGGTATAAAAGATCCGGATCATCCTCTGGCTCGGCGCCACCCCGGCAGGCCATACCTTCACGGTCAGTTCCCTGTCGCTGCTGTTATTATTAAAGACCACCACGATTTGCTCTTCCCCGTTAAACCGCCCGTAGGCCAGGCAGTTATAATCTCCGTACAGGAATTTCAGTGAACCTCCGGTGAGCACCGGATGCTCCTTGTGCATCCGAATCGCCGCCTTGTGGAAGTTAAGCATGGTCATATCCTCCCTGCCCCAGGGATAGGTACGCCGATTGTCCGGATCCGTAAAGCCGCAGACACCCGCTTCATCCCCATAATACAGGGTGGGGGCCCCCGGCCAGGTCATCTGCATCACCACCGCCTCCCGCATCACTGCCGGATTCACGCCCTCGCTGGCCGCGTCATAATCATAGTGGTTCATCCGTCCCACCTTGTGATTGGTCCGGGTCAGGAATCTGGAATGGTCATGATTGGACAGCTGATTCATGGACATTTGCAGGGAGGGCGCCATATAGCTGGACATATGATAACGCATGGCATCTATAAAACTGCCAGCGTTTCCGTACATCCCCTCCTGGTACGCATCGCTGTGCTTCTCCATCCCTGTAAAAAACCAGGTCAGCGGTTCCATAAACGCATCATAATTCATGACCGAATCCCACTCGTCACCCCGCAGCCAGGCCGCAGGATCCCCATAGTGCTCCGCAAGAATGACCGCATCCGGATTGGCCTCCTTCACTGCCTTGCGGAACATTTTCCAGAACTTGTGGTTATACTCACTGCTCAGTCCCAGATCCGCTGCCACGTCCAAACGCCAGCCATCCACATTAAAGGGCGGGGACACCCATTTCTTCGCGATCTGCATAATGTACTCCAACAGCTTTGGAGAATTCTCATAATTCAGCTTCGGCAGTGTATCGTGTCCCCACCAGCCGTCATAGAACTGGTTGTAGGGCCACTCGTGTTCATTGTTGAAATGGAAAAAGGTCCGGTAGGGACTGTCCGCAGACACGTAGGCTCCCTTCTCATAGCCTTCCTGATGCTCATAAATCCTCTCCCGGTCCATCCACTTATTGAAGGAGCCGCAGTGATTGAACACACCATCCAGAATCACCCTCATACCTCTGCGGTGAATCTCCTCCACCAGCTGAATGAAAAGCCGGTTGCTGGCCTCCAGATTTTCCTTTCTGGTAACCCGGCTGATATACCGGCTGGCCTGGGTGTTTTCCCTGGACCAGTAGGGCAGCACGGAGCCCTCATCCTTCAGGATTTTCCCCAGATGGGGGTCAATATAATCGTAATCCTGAATATCATATTTGTGATTGGAGGGGGACACAAACAGAGGGTTGAAGTAGATCACATCCACTCCCAAATTCTGAAGGTAATCCAGCTTCTGGCGCACTCCCTCCAAATCGCCGCCATAAAATTCCCGCACATCCATGCTGACGGGTCTTCGGTTCCAGTCCATCACCCGTCTGGTGCCCTCCTGAATGTAAATATACTCATTGTCCAGCACATCGTTGCAGGGATCCCCATTGCAGAAACGGTCCGTAAAAATCTGGTACATCACCGCCCCCTTAGCCCAGTCAGGCGTTGAAAATCCCGGCTGAATGCAAAAGGAATGACCCTCGCTTAAATCCTTCGTCATTCCCAGCTTATTATAAAAACAGTGGGTTTTTCCGCTCTTGATCTCAAAAAAATAGCGAAACGGCTCGCTCTTTAACTCTATCTGCGTCTTATAATAATCGAAGCAGTCTGTAGAACGCTCCAGCTCCATCACCTTTTTCATGGGGCCGCTAATAAGAAACACCGTATCCACATTGTTTCTGGCGGTGCGAAACCGCAACGTAACCGTCTCCCCTGCCTCCGGCTCCATAGGAGTCACATAATTTTCCGTCTCATCACAAAAAAGAGCATCCACATTAAAAACAGGACGCATCTGCAATATATATTTTGCTGCTTTCAAAGTCTGCTCATAACTTTTCTGGCTCATAATACTCTCCTCATTTTCTGTCAGCCGCCGCCCAAGAGGCAGCGCTTTGCTTCCCATATCCTATATTATAACGATTCTGTAATTTATGTCCAGATATAAATGTCCTTCGTATTTAGTTAATTATCAGGACTTTCCCCATTTATCAAACTGCCGCTGTTTTTCCCGGACCACTTCGTCAATACCATTTTCATGCAGTTCCCTGTTCAGCATTGCAAGCCCTTCATCCGGGTCAACCAGGCCGTTTTCCAGGATATCTCTATACTTGAAATAAATCTGCTCCAGAGTAAAATACTCCGTGGCAACAGGTGTAATATCAAAATTAAAGCCTACATCACAAGCCTGGATACTGCTTTTGTTATATTTCTCTTTATCCTCCCATAAGGTCAGCGGATTTCCTTCCCAAACATAGGCCAACGCCTGATTCGGCTTGCTCCATTGAGCGCCCCGGAACACATCTTCCCGGTCCGGAACCACGCTTGTGATATGCCCATCGGAAGTTTTTTTATAATGGACATCCTCCACTCCATATGACAGCAAATTGACAATATCCTTATCTGTAAAGAACAGTGTCTTCCAGATTCCTAAGCCCCGAATCCATCAGGATAAAGAATGATGGAGAATCGCCCTCGGAAATAAACTCATACTGATATACCTTTGTCCCGGATAAATTATCCGTTCCTCCCAGCTTTCTGGTATTTGTACCAAACTGACTGTTGTCGCCTTCTCCGGGAATCGGCGTTCCATCTCCCCACGTCACATAATCGTCCAGAAGTGCACCATGCCCCACATCCAGGTTTTCTTTCATCCATTTCGGGCCGAATACCTCCCGCGTCTCTCCGAACGCCACATTTTTCCAGAAATACCCATAGCCCGACTCTCCGCTGATATCGATAAACTTGATTTCGGGCCAGCTTTCCGCAATGTACTCCATATAAGTCTGATCCTGCTGGGCGAATGCGGAAATGATTGCTTTATTGACGATTTTTTCTCTCACCGCATCCCATTCTTCCGTATCCTTGTATTCTTCTTCGATGGTCATTAATGCCCGGGCTACCGTGTTGGTCCCGCCCCATGCAGTCAGATACAATGGGCGTTCATCCTCATCCAGAAGCGCTTCCTTAATAAGATTCGAACCCTCTGTATCTTCCTCTGTGTCACCGACATAACCTATATTTCCAACCTTTGTCACACTCTTCAAATACTCCGGGGTAGGATAGTTCGCATCATGCTTCATCAGATTCGGATATACCTCCGCGTAATCATCAATAAATTCATACATCCACTCATCCCCCGGCCAACGAACCGGCTCTTTTAAAGAATCAGGCCCCAAATACAGTGCCATGCACTGATCAAAAGTCTTTTCCGGTGTGGGATCCCCCGCCCAGTGCCACTCAGAGCTGGTCAAAATGATGCCCTGAATGTCAATCTCATTCGCATACAAAAGCATATGTACAAGTGAATTCATATCATCTACTTCTCCATCCTGGGTGATAATTGCCCGGGGTACCTCCCGCTTTGCTGCTTCCTTTTCCACTTCCTCCGCCAGTACTGGCACCACAAAAAGAAACGCCGCCGTCGATGCTGCAAACAGGGTTGATAACAATTGTACTCTTGTTTTCATGTTTTTCCTCCTTCAAACATTATATATGATTGCTGCAAATAAATAATATTTGATCCCGGGAACAAATTATATAAATATTCTGAGAAAAAGCGTTCATTTTCTGCGCTCTACAGGACCTCTGACCATTTCTGGCATACCAATAACCATGTAAATACTCACACTGTCAGTGTTTGGATAACAAATTTCTTACCTCGGCAAGCTGACTGTGTATTGGCAAATTCATGTTTTGTTAATTATCCGGACGCAGGAAGAGGCGGGCGCGCAGGGCCACAAGCAT
>CAMNQN010000242.1 GCA_946549155.1 uncultured Lachnospiraceae bacterium
ACATGGTCACACCGCCGGATTTCTTGGAGTCATAATCAAAGTATGCCTGTGCGTACATATCGGTGTTGTCGCCGATGATCTTGATGGAGTTCTTGTTCGCACCTACGGTACCGTCAGCGCCCAGACCCCAGAACTTACAGTTAATGGTGCCTTCCGGTGTGGTAACCAGCGGAGCGCCCAGTTCCAGGGACAGATTGGTAACATCATCCACGATACCCAGTGTGAATTTCTGTTTTTCTGTGTTATTGTAAACAGCAACGATCTGTGCCGGAGTGGTATCCTTGGAGCCAAGTCCGTAACGGCCGGTGAATACCGGAACATCGTTGAACTTGCTGCCCTTTAATGCTGCAACAACATCCAGATACAGCGGTTCGCCAAGAGCGCCCGGCTCTTTGGTCCGATCCAGAACGGTGATCTGCTTAACGGTCTCCGGAATCGCTGCAATCAGGGCCTCCGCACAGAACGGTCTGTACAGACGAACCTTAACAACGCCCACCTTCTCACCAGCAGCCAGCAGGTAATCGATGGTCTCCTCGATGGTATCACATACGGAACCCATAGCAACGATAACCTTTTCGGCATCCGCTGCTCCATAATAGTTGAACAGCTTATAATCTGTGCCGATCTTGGCGTTTACCTTGTCCATATATTCCTGAACGATGGCCGGCATAGCGTCATAGTACGGGTTGATGGCTTCTCTTGCCTGGAAGAAGATATCCGGATTCTGAGCGGAACCTCTCTGGCAGGGATGATTCGGGTTCAGACACTGATCTCTCCATGCCTGAACAGCATCCAGATCGGTCATTTCCTTCAGATCCTCATAATCCCAGGTCTCGATCTTCTGGATCTCATGGGATGTACGGAAACCGTCAAAGAAGTTGATGAAGGGAAGACGTCCCTTGATCGCTGACATATGAGCTACGGGTGTCAGGTCCATAACTTCCTGTACGCTGGATTCACACAGCATGCAGGCGCCGGTCTGACGGCATGCGTATACATCAGAGTGATCACCGAAAATAGAAAGTGCATGGCTGGCCAGAGCACGGGCAGAAACGTTAAATACGCCCGGAAGTCTCTCGCCGGCAATCTTGTACAGGTTGGGAATCATCAGCAGTAAGCCCTGGGATGCCGTGTAAGTAGTGGTCAGAGCACCTGCGGAAAGGGAGCCGTGCACCGTACCGGCTGCGCCGGCCTCGGACTGCATCTCCGTTACCTGCACCGTCTGTCCAAACATATTCAGACGGCCCTGGGTTGCCCATTCATCTGTAGCTTCTGCCATAACGGATGACGGGGTAATCGGGAAAATCGCTGCTACGTCTGTATACGCGTAAGAAGCATGAGCCGCAGCATGATTACCATCCATGGTCTTCATTTTTCTTGCCATTTTTAGTTTTCGTCCTTATTTTTGAACTTCCGGGGAAGCCTGGAAGTTTTTATGTGTACATTTGTACGAACAGTGCAGCCGTCCAACACGTTTTCTTGTTGCACAGTTCCCTGATCGTACATGTTGCCATATGAAAACATTGTAGCACAATATCAGGTCTTTGTCTATTTCCTGAAACCGAGTTTTCGCTATTTTTTTGTTTTTTTACAAATACAGTTCCATCTGCATTCCCGTGGTAAGCCGTTTGATACGTCCGCCCAGATAAGTGCGCAGCAGTTCATACCCCGGCGCTCCGGTGCAATGGCCGGTATAAAGCTCCTCCACGTTTTCCCGCAGGTACTCCGCCAGCTTTTCCACCTCCGTCCCGGAAAAGGTACAGATTTCTTTTCCGTCCTGCTTTCCTTTCATGTGCAGGCCTCCCACAAAGGCCCGCACTCTCTTTCCCGGAAACGCCGCCTTCGCCTCCTCCACAATGGAGACCGCTCCGCTGTGGGAGCAGCTGCTGCAGACCACCAGGCTCCGGGCTGTCTCAAAAACCAGGGAGAGCTCGTGAGAGAAATCGTCCGGAAGAAGGGAGGCCTCCTGACAGCCGGAAGCTTCCCTTTCCTGCAAAGCCTCCCCGTCCGCCGGGATATTCCAAAGCCCCATGGCCTGATTCCCGCGAAATAATCCCGCCCGCTCTCCCGCCGCCGCGTATCCGGTGCAATGCGGAAGCAGATACACGCCATCCCCGATCCGGGTTTTCTCCCGGATAAAGTGAAACTGTTCCCGGTACCTCCACACCGTTTCCGGCACCCCTATCTCATGCAGCACTCCGCCGGAAGCAGAGTAAAAGCAGTCCTTCACCCTCTCCATGGCATACACCCGGGCCCCGGGATTCCCCGCCAGATACGCCGCGAAGCCTCCGGCATGATCATAATGCCCGTGGGACAATACGCACGCGTCCGCCTCTTCCACCGGAATCCCCAGCCTCCCGGCATTATCCAGGAAAGCACCGCTGCTGCCCGCATCCAGCAGATACCGCTTTCCCTTAAATTCCACCCAGAGGCTTAAACCATGTTCCCCTGTAAGCCCCGCTTCCGCTGTATTTTCAATTAAAACTGTGATTCGCATTTCCCGATTCTCCTTTCCCATCCATCATACCACATCCGGCAAAACTTTTCGGTCTCATTTTTCTGTGAAAATGCTGATTAATGCAGCGTTCCCCTATATTTTGCTTGCATTTTCCAGGGTTTTCGATACAATAGAGGGTGTGCGCATGAACCTATGGAAAACAGAAGCATAGCATATGGAGGACAAAAAATGATCAGTGCAAATAATGTAACTCTTCGGATTGGAAAAAAAGCCCTCTTTGAGGATGTAAATATTAAATTTACGGAAGGCAACTGCTACGGCCTGATCGGGGCCAACGGCGCGGGAAAATCCACGTTTTTAAAGATCCTTTCCGGTCAGCTGGACACCACCAACGGAACTGTCAACATCACCCCCGGCCAGCGTATGTCCGTTCTGGAGCAGGATCACTTTAAATACGATGATTATATGGTGCTGGACACCGTAATCATGGGCAATCAGCGCCTGTACGATATCATGAAGGAGAAGGACGCACTCTACGCAAAGCCGGATTTCTCCGATGAGGATGGTATCCGGGCCAGCGAGCTGGAGGGGGAGTTCGCGGAGATGAACGGCTGGGAGGCCGAATCCGATGCAGCCACCCTGCTAAACGGCCTGGGCATCGACACCAGCCTGCACTACACCATGATGCGGGATTTAAACGGTAATGAAAAGGTAAAGGTGCTGCTGGCCCGCGCCCTGTTCGGCAACCCCGACATCCTTCTGCTGGACGAGCCCACCAACCATCTGGATTTGGACGCCATCGCCTGGCTGGAGGAATTTTTGATTAACTTTGAAAATACGGTGATCGTGGTTTCCCACGACCGGTACTTCCTGAACAAGGTCTGCACCCACATCGCTGACATTGACTACGGAAAAATCCAGCTCTACGCAGGAAACTACGACTTCTGGTATGAATCCAGCCAGCTGATGATCAAGCAGATGAAGGAGGCCAACAAGAAGAAGGAGGAAAAGATCAAGGAGCTGCAGGAATTTATCCAGCGCTTCTCCGCCAACGCCTCCAAATCCAAGCAGGCCACTTCCAGAAAGCGGGCCCTGGAAAAAATCGAGCTGGACGAGATCAAGCCCTCCAGCCGTAAATACCCTTACATTGATTTCCGTCCCAACCGTGAGATCGGAAACGAGGTGCTGATGGTGGAAAATGTATCCAAAACCATCGACGGCGTAAAGGTACTGGACGACATCACCTTTACCCTTGGGCACAATGATAAAGTAGCCTTCGTGGGCGGCAACGAGCTGGCCAAAACCACCTTCTTCAAGATCCTGATGGGTGAAATGGAACCGGACGAGGGCACCATCAAATGGGGCGTTACCACCTCCCGGGCCTACTTCCCCAAGGACAATACAAAGGAATTTGACAACGACCTGACCATTGCGGACTGGCTGACCCAGTTCTCCGAGATCAAGGACGCCACCTACGTCCGCGGATTCCTGGGCCGTATGCTGTTCGCCGGGGATGACGGCGTGAAATACGTGAAAGTCCTCTCCGGAGGCGAAAAGGTGCGGTGCCTGTTCTCCAAGATGATGATCTCCGGGGCCAACGTGCTGATCTTCGACGAGCCCACCAACCATCTGGACATGGAATCCATCACCGCCCTGAACAACGGCATGATCAAATTCCCGGGCGTAATGCTGTTCGCCTCCCGGGACCACCAGATCGTTCAGACCACCGCCAACCGGATTATGGAGATTCTTCCCAACGGCAAGATGATCGACAAGATCACCACCTACGACGAATATCTGGAAAGCGACGAGATGGCCAGAAAGCGTTCCGTATACACTGCAGTGATCACGGAGGAGGAGCTTACGGAGGACGAGGAGTAAGTTTGTTCTTTTCGTGTTTTATTAACAACCAGGACGCAGGAAGAGGCGGGCGCGCAGGGCCACAAGCAGCTGGAAAATAACTCC
>CAMNQN010000243.1 GCA_946549155.1 uncultured Lachnospiraceae bacterium
CTTCAGAGCTAGTTTTCTCATAAATCTCCTTTCGCCTTTTTCTATCTATAATAAAAATATTTTCCTCTCACAGTACATAAACCCATCATATTGTAAACTTTTGGCAGAAGGAATTCAAGCAAATATTTTTATTTTCCCTTATCTTCGGATGAAATCCTCCGCCGCTTTTCTTAAGAAGCTCTCCGGATCCTCCAGCAGCGCATTGATTTCCGCACCGATAAACCAAAGGTACATGCAGAAATAAAGCCACAGCATCGCCACCACCAGAGTCACCAGGCCGCCGTAGATCACAGACATATTTTTCGCGTAGCCCAAATAAATGGAAAAGAAATAGGAAAAAATACACCAGGACAGTGTGGCGAAAATAGCGCCCGGCGCCTGACTGGCAAAAGCCTTTTTCTGGTTAGGCAGAAAAACATAAAGCGCGGTAAATATCGCCGCCAGCAGGCAAAGCGCAATCAGCGTCTGCAGATAAATCAGCGCTTTCTGATACTGCAGAAGAATCGGCATCAGTTCACACATATATTCCTGAAACCGCAAACCGAACACAAGAATGGCCGCTGCCACAATAAGTGCCGCCACCAGCATCAACGTATACAAGGAGGCGCGCAGGCGCAGCCAAAAATAGTTCCGGTTCTCCTTCAGCTGATGGATGTTGTTCAGGCCATTCATCAGCCCAAGGCTTCCTTTTCCCGCCACCCACAAGGCAGAAACCGCTGCAAAAGAAATCAGCGTACCGGAACCGTCGTACACATTGCTGATTATATCACGGACCGTATTCATCAAATTTTCATTGATGATTTCCGCCAGAGCATCCATCACCATCTCCTGGGTCAGAGGAGTAAATTTCAGCATGGTAACCACCAGCATCAGGATAGGAATCGAACTCATAATAAGGTAAAAGCTGGCTTGAGCGGAATAAACATCCAGCCGGTCACTTTTGAGCCGCCGCTTAAAATTAATAATTACCTGAACCCACCTTTTTTCTTTCCAACTGTTCAATGTCTTCATTCCTCATCTATCTTCGTACCCGGATAATAAAACTCCAGGATCTCATAATAATCTTTCCCCTGTTCCGCCATGCGGCGGGCGCCATTCTGGGACAGGCCATTGCCATGGCCGTATCCGCCGCCAATTAACAGGAAGCGGCCCTCCTCCGGCTGAGTATCCGCCACAAACCAGGCACTGGGCAGCATTCCAAGACCGCTGCAGGTGCTTCCGTCCTGCAAAATCAGCGTGCCCTCCTCCGGTGTCAGAACTTTGCGGATAGTATACTCTCCCTCCACCGTCTTTACCGTACCGTCCCCGAAAACAACTTGCAGCCGGTTCGCCTGACCATTCTCCCTGCGCTCAGACACTTCCATCTCCAGGGGGAAATTCTGGCTTCCGGCAGGCACATCCTCCAGATTTTTCAATAATCCTTCCGCGGAAACCTCCGCCCGCCACCGGTACCACGCTTCTTCCGCCTCCATATCTGTGCTGCGCACAGAGGTGATAAATTTCTCAAACTCCTCCTCTGTGGAAAAATGGTCAGCCGCCGTTACGCCGCAGGAGGTGGAATAGTAATAAACCTCAGCCAGAACGCTTTCCCCGCCCTGCTTCTCTGTTAAAATCTGTCCCCGCGTTTCCTCCACAGCCTGGATCGTTTCCGGCGTTTTTTCCATGTTATTATACACCTGAAAGGACACACTGTCATCCAAATCTGCGTCAAAACCGGAAACCGCGCCCGCTCCTATCTTTTTTAAAGCGTAGGTGCGGGCGCACACCGCCTGGGCTTTCAGCGCTTCCATGGGAAACCTGGCCGACATTTCGCTGGAGAGTACCGATGGCAGATAATCCTCCAGCGGCAGCTGGTTAATCACCACTACTCCATCCGCTGTCCGCCTTAACTCCAGGCAGCCACTGTAGCGCGGCTGTTCCTGACTGCGCGCCAGGCCCAAAATAAAAAGGCGGCCATCTTCCGTCTCCGGACTGGTCTGACATTCTCCTTCCGGCAGCGGTGAAACCACCGCCCAGGCAGCCTCTCCCAGGCGGTATTCTTCCCCTGCCGCCATCCGATAAATTCCGTTCTCCTCCTGCACCTGGAAGTCTCTCCCGCAGGTGACAGCCGGATTGTCGTGATAAACACTTTCAAAATTATCATTTTTAATTAATACCCGAATCGGAAGCTCCTCCCTGGTATTCTCCAAGTCCTGGCCGTCTCCCCTTTTCTCCGTGTATTCCTGTTCCCGATGATTTTTCGTTTCCCCGCTGCCCGCATAATATACGATCATTACGGCTGCGGCCAGCAGCGTGGCCCCGCAGACCCAGAAATTCCATTTCATATACTTGTCCTTCCGTATCTTTTCAACAAATATATGAAAAGAGGGCACGAAACATGCCCTCTTCTTGGTCCCCCAAAGTGCCGTTTCCTATATTTTGACTCCTAGCAAAGCTAGGTGGGTAACCGCAGCTATTATCTCTGCCTTCCACTGCATAAGGAGGCCTGACATCAATAACAGCGATATAAGAATCCCATAAAAGTAAATGTAGGTTCAAAATAATAGGATTGTCGCACACCCCAGGTTAACTCGGCGGCTCTTGCGCCGTTCGTTTTCTTCTTTCATCATTATAACGTAGTATATGCCATTTGACAATAAAAAATTCTACAAAATCTTCTTTGTCAAAATCTGTCAAAAATTACAATCGATTCTTCTGTTTTATGATCGTGTCAAACCCCTGCGCTTTTGCCTCCCGCACCAGCGCCTCCCCGTTCTCTCTGACAGCAAAAACTCCAAGCTGCACGATCCAGCTTTTCCCGTTCTGTTTCAGGATAGCATAAAATCCTTTCTTCCGCAACTTTGCGATTAATTTTTTTGCATTCCTCTTTTTAGCAAACACTCCGGCCTGCACAATATAATTTGTTTCCTGAGGGTCTGACTCCATGGGCCGGCCCGCCTCCGGCGCCTCGTCATACCGTGTCAGTTTCCAGCGCTCCATCAGCCCCTCCAGCTTCGCCACATAGTTCACATCCGTGGCGTAGCCTCCCTCCTTAATGATCCGGATTGCTTTTTTATAATCTGTCTCCCGGGCCAATTCCGGATACCGCAGCTCTCCCGCCTCATTCAGCGCTCCGGCAAAGTACGCCGCCCGGTCCGCAATGGAGTCCTCCATGCAATCATATCTGCGGAAATCCGCTGTCTCATAATGAACATTGCCGTTTTTATCCTGCTCCACCGTTTTCTTGGTATATTTGCTCTCTCCGTCCCAGGCGCTTCCCTGCCAGGTATTCCCTGACAGGCTGCATTTCATACCATGGACATTGTTGGCAAACCTGGCCAGATCCGTGGTCCCATAGCCGGATTCCAAACAGAACTGGGCAATTCCCACAGAAGCCAGCCCTCCGCCGGCCCGTGCATTTTCCACATAAAAAGGGGCTATTTTTTCGATTCGTTCCTCCTCCGTCAGTCCCTGCAGATCGGCGGCCTGAAAGCCTCCGGCGGGATTCGTATAAACACTTCTCCCATCCTCATCATATACCGAATACCCCGGCAGGCAGTTACGCTTCGCCCCCTCCAGCGTTCCGGCAAAAAGCTGGGATGCCACATCTGTCCAGGTCCTTCTGACCCGATAAAGGGGCTCCGGCTCCATCACCGCCATCCCATCCATAGCCAGCGCCACATCCCTCCGAAACTGATCCATAGTCAGTCCCAGGGGCTTCCACACATGGACGGGGTCCACATGGGCACTGGAGAGGCCGGCCAGCCGTCCCTCGTCATGGGAACTGATCAGATACAGTCCGGAAGGCAATTTCGCCGTGGGACTCCATCCGTACCGTTTGCAGATATCGGCGCACAGCAGCACCGCCGTTTGATATCCCCGCAAAATGTCCGCTTTAAATTTCGCCTGATCCGTCACAGTATAATCCGCCCCGCCGCCGTATTTCATATAGTCAGATTCACAGATCTCGAAGGTAATCAGGTTACGGTTGCCGTATCCGGCATCCGCCCAGGCATAATACTCCTCCGGCAGGGTGGCCAGCACCTTTCCCGGAGTATCACAATCCACAATATAATGCACACAGGCCGACACCGCCGCCTGATTCCAGTAATCCGCCACACTCCGGGCCGTCCCCTGGCCGGTTCCAATCGTATGTAATTGGATTCCGATGGCAATACGTCTCACAGCCTGCTGATAACACCGGTTCTGCGTAAGATAATACTTTACAATATTCAACATATAATTCCCTTTTTCATCCTTTTCTGCATTCTATGCAAAAATCCCTGTTGTTGTGATTCTTCGTGTTTTGTTAAGTAAGAGGACGCAGAAAGAGGCGGGTGCACAGGGTCACAAGCATCTGGAAAATAACTCCGGATACCAAGAAAATCTAAGATGCAGCCGGA
>CAMNQN010000244.1 GCA_946549155.1 uncultured Lachnospiraceae bacterium
ATCTGCCCGCCCGGCCCCGTCTTTTCCTGCGTCCTGGTAATTAACCAAACACGAATAGAACAAACCGGATCCCTGAATAATTACAATAAGATATCGGATATTCAAAGCTATATATTGACAGAAATATTCCGATACTATACTATATATAGTGTCAGACCTGCGGGAGATTAAAATAATCGGCAGGTTGGGCAGACAGGAGGTTTTGAGATGAATGTAAGAAAACGAAGCGGCACGGTCGTACCCTTTGACGCAGGATTTATAGCGAGGGCTATTTCGCTGGCTGCCGCAGCGGCCGGGGAGCAGGACGAGCAGGAAATCGCCAAGCTGACCCAGGCAGTGACGGAGCGGCTGCAGGAGCGGCAGGAAGAAATCTGGGATATTGAGACGATTCAGGATACGGTGGAGGAGGTCTTATTTGACTACCATCACTATCAGACGGCCAAGGCCTACATCCGTTACCGGATGGAGAAGGAAAAGGAACGGGTTTCCCAGAATCAGAAGGAGGGTCTGCTGAGCCGGGAATTTTTAAGCCCCTACAAGCATGTTCCCAATCCCATGGAGCAGCTGGGAGCCTTTGTGTATACGCGCACCTACTCCCGGTATCTTCCGGCGGCGGGCCGGCGGGAATTCTGGTGGGAGACGGTGCGCCGGGCAGTGGAGTATAACTGTTCGTTAGCGCCGGTTTCCAGAGAGGAAGCGGAGCAGCTTTATGACAATATCTATCACATGCGGCAGTTTTTATCCGGGCGGACCCTGTGGGTGGGCGGAACCCCGGTGGCCGATCAGTATCCTATGGCCAATTATAACTGCGCCTTTACGGTGATTGACAGTTTTGAAGCCTACCATGATCTGTTTTATCTGCTGATGGTGGGCAGCGGCGTGGGCGTACGGGTGCTGCAGTCTGACGCGGAGAAGCTGCCGCCGGTCCGGACTGATCTGGAAATTCTGCATAAATCCTATGATCCCCGTCCCGAAAAGGAACGGCTGGAATATACGGACTTGACGTTTTTAGGTGACACCGCCACCCTGGTCATCGGAGATTCCAAGGAGGGCTGGGCCCAGGCCATAAGCCGTTATTTTGAGCTTTTGACCAGCCGGGAGTACCGGGAGATTCATCGCCTGGTGGTGGTCTATGATTCTATCCGTCCCAAGGGGGAACGGCTGAAAACCTTCGGCGGCACGGCCAGCGGCTACGGTTCCATGATGTCGATGCTGGAAAAGCTGCACAAGGTGGTAAGGGGAGCCGGACGTCGGGAGAACGGCGTGTGGGTATCCTTAAAGCCCATTGACCTTTTGGATATGGCAAATATTATCGGAGAAAATGTGGTTTCGGGAGGGGTACGCCGTACCTCGGAGATTGGTCTGATTGATGAGGAGGACGAAAGCTGCATCCAGGCCAAAAGCCATCTGTACCGCCAGGTGCGGGGCCATTGGGAGATGGACAAAGCCATCGCTCACCGTCAGATGAGCAACAATTCCATCTATTACCGGAAGAAACCCACAAGGGAAAAGCTGCATTGGCATTTGCAGCAGATGCGTTATTCCGGCGAACCGGGATGGGTGAATGAGGAGGCCGCGGCGAAACGCCGTCCGAATTTTAACGGGTGTAACCCCTGCGGGGAGATCCTGCTGGACAGCCATGGCCTTTGTAATCTCACCACCGTGAATGTGATGGGATTTGTGAAGGAGGGGCGGCTGGACCGCAGAGGGCTGCTGGCTGCCCAGCGTCTGGGGGCCCGGGCCGGTTATCGTATGACCTGCCGGGATCTGGAGATGCACAGCTGGAATATGGTACAGCAGCGTGACCGTCTGCTGGGCTGTTCCCTCACCGGCTGGCAGGATATGGTGAATGCAGTGGAGCTCTCCAGGGAGGATCAGATCGCGCTTCTGGAGGAGCTGCGGGAGACTGCCCATCAGGCGGCGAAGGAGATGGCCCAGCGTCTTGGAGGAAATGCCCCGCTGTTAGTGACCACCATTAAGCCGGAGGGAACCCTGTCCCTGCTTCCCACGGTATCCGCCGGCATTCATTACTCCCATGCGCCATACTATATCCGCCGCGTACGCATCAATGCCGCAGATCCGCTCTGCCGGGTCTGCGAGGATCTGAAGTATCCTGTGCTGCCGGAGGTGGGGCAGGACCCGGATAATCCCACTACGAAGGTGGTGGAATTTCCGGTGAAAGCGCCCGCCGGACGGGTGAAGGCGGAGGTGACGGCGGTGGAACAGTTGGAAAATTATAAGATGTTTATGGAGCATTACGTGGATCATAACTGTTCCATTACCGTCCATGTGCGGGACAACGAGTGGGATGAGGTGGAACAGTGGGTTTGGGAGAACTGGGATGAGGTGGTAGCTTTGTCCTTCCTAAGCTATGATGACAACTTCTATGAGCTGCTTCCCTACGAGGCCATAGACGAGGCGGAATATGAGCGCCGCAAGAGGGGGATGAAACCCTTCAACCCCTCTTTGCTGTCCCGGTATGAGCATGAGGAGACGGAACTGGATATCGGCGTTTCCGAGTGCGGAACCGGTGGGTGCCCGGTGCGGTAGATTTTTCGGTGTTTCCCGGCTGCGGTTAGTCCGGAAGGCTGCGATTTCAAAGAATAAAAACTTTGAAACGGCAGCCTTCCTTGTGTCATAATAAAAATTCCCGCAGGTCCTTAAAATTTCGTAGACCACTCCTGGCAGTTTATCACCTTTGTCACCACGTCCTGATAAAATTCTGGCTCATGGCAGATTAACAGGATACTGCCCCTGTATTCCTGCAGGGCCCGCTTTAATTCTGCCTTGGCATCCACGTCCAGGTGATTGGTGGGCTCGTCCAGCAGCAGGATGTTGGTGTCGGTGTTGATGATTTTGCACAGACGGACCTTGGCCTGCTCGCCCCCGGAGAGCACTCGTACCTGGCTCTCGATATGCTGGGTGGTGAGGCCGCATTTTGCCAGGGCGGAGCGCACCTCATACTGGGTCCAGGAGGGGAACAGGCTCCAGATCTCCTCAATACAGGTGGTGGTATTGTCCGGATCGGCTTCCTGTTCAAAATAGCCGATTGCCTGGTAATCACCCCGGTGTACTTGGCCCAAGAAGGGCGGAATCAGGCCCAGAATACTTTTTAACAGTGTGGTCTTTCCGATACCGTTGGCCCCCACCAGCGCGATTTTCTCGCCCCGCTCCATGCGGATATTTAAAGGGCGGGAGAGGGGCTCGTCGTAGCCGATCACCAGGTCAGCGGTTTCAAAGATCACCTTGCCGGAGGCCCTGGCGGTGCGGAAATGAAACTCCGGCCTGGGCTTCTCCCGGGCCAGTTCAATCACATCCATCTTATCCAGTTTTTTCTGCCGGGACATGGCCATGTTCCGGGTGGCTACCCGGGCTTTATTCCGGGCCACGAAATCCTTCAGCTCGCTGATTTCCTGCTGCTGGCGGTTGTAGGCCGCCTCCAGCTGGGCTTTCTTCATGGCGTAGACTTCCTGGAAACGCTGGTAGTCTCCGGGATAACGGTCCAGGGACTTGTTTTCCATGTGGTAGATCAGGTTGATGACGCTGTTCAGGAAAGGAATGTCGTGGGAAATCAGAATGAAGGCGTTCTCGTATTCCTTCAGATACCGTTTCAGCCATTCAATATGGGCCTCGTCCAGGTAGTTGGTGGGCTCGTCCAGCAGCAGGATGTCCGGCTTTTCCAGCAGCAGCTTCGCCATAAGCACCTTGGTGCGCTGACCGCCGGAGAGCTCGGAGACGTCCCGGTCCAGTCCGATCTCCTCCAATCCTAAAGCCCGGCCCACCTCCTCCACCCGGGCGTCGATCATATAGAAATCGTGGTGGTCCAGAAACTCCTGGATGGTACCGGTTTCCTCCATTAGTCCTGCCATTTCCTCTTCATCCGCCTCTGCCATCCTCTCAAACATCCGGTTCATGGATTCTTCCAGATCAAAGAGAAAGGAAAAAGCAGATTTCAGTACGTCCCGGATGGTCATGCCCTTCTCCAGCACAGTGTGCTGATCCAGATAACCCACCCGGACATTTTTCGCCCATTCCACGGTGCCCTCGTCGGGCATCAGCTTTCCTGTGATAATGTTCATAAACGTGGATTTTCCCTCGCCGTTGGCGCCGATCAGACCGATATGCTCTCCCTTGAGCAGACGGAAAGAAACGTTCTCAAAAATGGCCCGGTCGCCAAAGCCGTGGCTTAAATTTTTCACATTCAGTATCATAACATTCTCCTTTATCAGATAAACGCGGGGCTGCGCTTTTAGTAACAAAACAGCCAATCTATTATACTGTATCTGCCTTG
>CAMNQN010000245.1 GCA_946549155.1 uncultured Lachnospiraceae bacterium
AAGCCGTTGGTACATGTGCCCACCTTAGAGGGGATGGCATACAATTTATTTGGGACAGACCGGGTGATCTGTCCTATGATGGATGCCAGAAGAAACCAGGTTTATACAGGAATCTACGAATTTCAGGGAGCGCGGCTGAGGGTGCTGGAGGACCAGATGGCGGTTCCGGCGGAGGAGATTGCCGGGAAGCTGAATGAATTGGGCCGGGAGGCAGTCCTTTTAGGAGATGGTTCCTATGCCTATAAAGAGCAGCTGGCAAAGCTGCTGACGATTCCCTATTCCATCGCGCCGGCTCATCTGCATCAGCAGCGGGCGTCCTCCGTGGGGATTTGCGCGATGGAGTATGTGCGCCAGGGAAGGACGGAAAGCGCAGCGGCTCATCAGCCGGATTATCTGCGGGTGTCACAGGCGGAGCGGGAACGAGCCGCCAGAATGCAGCAGGAGCAAAAGGAACGGCAGCAGTGAGGGCAGAAAGCCCGGGCGGGATAGCGCGTGCCGGGGAGGGCAGAGCATGGCAGAAAAACGAAGGACAGAATTTCGGAGAATGCAGCCGGAGGATCTGGAGCAGGTGGCCGTTATTGAGCAGCAGTGTTTTAGTGAGCCCTGGAGCCGGGAGGGGTTTGCGTCTTCCCTTCGTTCGCCGGATACGCTGTATCTGACGGCGCTGGAGGACGGTCAGGTGGTGGGCTACTGCGGGCTGCTCCGCTCCTTTGAGGAGGCGGATATTACGAATGTGGCCGTGCAGGAGGACCACCGGAATCAGGGCATTGCGGAAGGGATGCTGGTGGAGCTGATGCGGCAGGGCCGCGAATGGGGGATTGAACGGTTTACCCTGGAGGTTCGCATCAGCAATCAGGCGGCAATCCATGTCTATGAGAAGCTGGGCTTCACTTCTGTGGGTGTTCGCAGGGGGTTTTATTCCAAACCGAAGGAGGACGCTGTGATTATGTGGCTGCT
Organism: uncultured Lachnospiraceae bacterium; assembly: GCA_946549155.1. Classification (GTDB taxonomy): domain Bacteria; phylum Bacillota; class Clostridia; order Lachnospirales; family Lachnospiraceae; genus Merdiplasma. The sequence continues at coordinate 958 of CAMNQN010000245.1, forward strand.
GTGAAGCGAAGGAACAGAACATTAATACAGCCAGACATTTCCACTAGGCAGTGAAAAAAATGCTGTTTATAATTTAAGAAAGAATAACGGCAGGGATCCTGCCGCTGTGAAAAAAATTACGGGGAAATGCGCGGAGCGCATTGTGGAAGGAATGTCATGAAAAAATACAGTGTATTCTGCAATATGTGTGGAAAAGAGATAAAAACGGAAGCTGGACGGGATGGGGAGGACGTTCTGTCTGTGGAAAAGGCGTGGGGATATTTTTCGGAAAAGGACGGGGAGCTGCATTCCTTTGACCTGTGCGAAAAATGCTACGACCGATTGACTGCTCAGTTTAAGATCCCGGTTACGGTGAAGGAGCAGAGCGAATTGCTGTAAAGCGATATGCTGGCGGATACAAAGAAAATGAAGCGACGGCGGCCAAAGAGAAAATGCGGCGGCCAAAGAAAGAGAGAAAGAAACGATGTTAGATATTTGTTTGCTGGGAAGCGGCGGAATGATGCCGCTTCCCTATCGGTGGCTCACTTCCCTGATGGTGAGATATAATGGCAGCAGCCTGCTGATTGACTGCGGTGAGGGCACGCAGATTGCACTGAAGGAGAAGGGCTGGAGCTTTAAGCCTATCGATGTGATCTGCTTTACCCATTTTCATGGGGATCACATCAGCGGCCTTCCCGGGCTGCTTCTGACGATGGGCAATGCGGACCGGCGGGAGCCGCTGACGCTGATTGGCCCTAAGGGGCTGGAACGGGTGGTCAATGCCCTGCGGGTGATTGCACCGGAGCTGCCCTTTGAGATCCGTTTTCTGGAGATTCAGGGTGCGGAGCAGGAATTTGCCCTAAATGGTTATCGGCTGAAAGCATTCCGGGTTAACCATAACGTGCTTTGCTACGGATATACGCTGGAGCTGGACAGAATCGGGCGCTTTGACGTGGAGCGGGCCAGGGAGCAGAATATTCCGATGAAGCTGTGGAACCGGCTTCAGAAGGGGGAGACCCTGGAGGAGGATGGACGGGTATTTACGCCGGATATGGTGCTGGGGCCTCCCAGAAAGGGGCTGAAGGTGACTTATACCACGGATACCCGGCCTACGGAATCCATTGTGGCAAACGCAGGATATTCGGATCTGTTTATCTGCGAAGGCATGTATGGGGAGCCGGAAAAGCAGGCGAAGGCTGTGGAGTATAAGCATATGACCTTCCGGGAAGCTGCCCTTATGGCGCAGAAGGCCCGGGTGAAGGAACTGTGGCTGACCCATTACAGTCCCTCTTTGGTGAAACCGGAGGATTATATGAAGCAGGTGACGGATATTTTTCCCAACGCGAAGCCGGGAAAGGACAGAAAATCCATAGAGTTAGATTTTGAGGATGAGTAATATGACACAGAAGAAAAATGAGGAAAAGGACATTTTGATTTTGGCGATTGAGAGCTCCTGTGACGAGACGGCAGCCGCGGTGGTGAAAAATGGAAGAGAAGTGCTTTCCAATATCATCTCTTCCCAGATCGCCCTCCATACACTGTACGGCGGAGTGGTGCCCGAGTTAGCGTCCAGAAAGCATATCGAGAAAATTAATCAGGTGATTCAGGAAGCACTGGATCAGGCAGGTGTGACGCTGGATGATATTGATGCCATCGGTGTGACCTATGGCCCGGGGCTGGTGGGGGCTCTTCTGGTGGGGGTGGCAGAGGCAAAGGCCATCAGCTACGCCAGAAACATTCCGCTGGTGGGAGTGCATCATATCGAAGGACATATTTCCGCCAATTATATTGAAAACAAGGAGCTGAAGCCCCCCTTTGCCTGTCTGGTGGTATCCGGCGGTCACACCCACTTAGTGGTAGTGAAGGATTACGGAGAGTACGAGATCGTGGGCCGCACCAGGGATGACGCGGCGGGGGAGGCCTTTGACAAGGTGGCCCGGGCCATCGGCCTGGGATACCCCGGGGGCCCCAAGATTGATAAAATATCGAAGGAGGGAAATCCGGAGGCCATCGCCTTCCCACGGGCAAAGATTGCGGATTCCCAGTATGATTTCAGCTTCAGCGGCCTGAAATCAGCCGTGCTGAATTATTTAAACGGCTGCAGGATGAAGGGGGAGGAGATCGTGGCGGCAGATGTGGCTGCCTCTTTCCAGAAAGCGGTGACGGATGTGCTGGTAGAGCATGCCATGCACGCGGTGCGGGAGTTCGGGTTTACCAAGCTGGCGATCGCAGGCGGTGTGGCTTCTAATTCCGCGCTGCGGGAAAGCATGAGGGCGGCCTGCCAGGCCAATGGAGTGGAGTTTTATTATCCCTCCCCGATTCTGTGCACGGACAATGCGGCCATGATCGGAGCTGCTGCCTACTACGAATACCAAAAAGGTGTGCGGTCAGATCTGAGCCTGAACGCGGTGCCGAATCTGAAATTAGGTGAACGGTAGCATTTACAGCATGTGGAATGGGGGCGGAGAGTATGCAGGAGGCGAAGAGAGAACGAAATACTGCGGTGGTCCTGGCGGCAGGCCGGGGAAGCCGCATGGGAGGCGATGTGCACAAGCAGTATCTTCTGATCGGCGGGAAGCCGGTGCTCTATTATTCCCTGAAGCGGTTTGAGGATTTTTCCGGTGTGGATGAGGTGATTCTGGTGACAGGGAAGGAGGAGACGGATTACTGCCGGGAACAGATCGTGGATAAGTACGGGCTGAAAAAAGTAAAAAAAATTGTGCCGGGCGGCAGAGAGCGCTACCATTCTGTCTATGAGGGGCTGCAGGCTGCCGCGGACTGCGATTATGTCTTTATTCATGATGGAGCCAGGCCTTTTTTGGATGAGGCTATGCTGAACCGGGCACTGGAGACGGTGCGGCAGACGAAGGCCTGTGTGGTGGGAATGCCGGTGAAGGATACGATTAAGGTGGCAGACGGGGCCGGGTATGCGGTTCGGACACCGGATCGAAGTACTCTGTGGACGGTGCAGACGCCCCAGGTATTTTCTTATACACTGATTCGGAACGCGTATGAAAAAATGCTGCTGCAAAAGCTGCAGGGGATCACGGATGACGCCATGGTATTGGAGCAGGTGACGGGAAAGATGGTAAAGCTGGTGCCGGGCTCGTACCGGAATATCAAAATCACTACGCCGGAGGATTTGCTGGTGGCGGAGGCGTTTCTGAGAGGGTAAGAAAAATGTGTCAAAAATTTTCAAAAAATTGTTGACAATTCTCTTTTCATATAGTAGAATACTAAATGTTCGCGGGAGCGAGCAAAGAAAAGAGAAGATGCGCGAGTGGCTCAGAGGTGGAGTATCGCCTTGCCAAGGCGAGGGTCGCGGGT
>CAMNQN010000246.1 GCA_946549155.1 uncultured Lachnospiraceae bacterium
TGCATCTTAGATTTTCTTGGTATCCGGAGTTATTTTCCAGATGCTTGTGGCCCTGTGCGCCCGCCTCTTCCTGCGTCCTGATAATTAATCACAAACAGAACAACCTCAAACAATAACCTTTGTGGAAATTCCTTTACTGCAAATTTTTGCCCAGCTTTTCCCTCTTTTTTCTGGTCATCATTCCGCCGATTTTCCCCGTTTCCTTGGCTGACAAGGATTTCCATCCGTTTTCTCTCACCCGCTCCAGAAGCCCCAGCTCCTCCGCGATCTCATATTTCATTCTCTCCTGCTCCGGAAGGTCCTCCCAGCAAAAATCCTGTTTTTCCTGTATCCCGTTTCTTGTCATCTGTCATTCCACTCCTTTCCATTTGCTTTGAAAGGAGTATGGCCCTGTTTTCCCACATTTATTCAAATGCAAGAGGGATTTCTTATTCCGGCAAATCCGCTTGCCCCAAAAACGGTTTAATAATTCAGGTAATGGGCAATAGCCGCCAGAAATTCTCCATTGGAAGGACGTCCCTTCTCCGGATTGACCGTGTATCCAAAAATCTCATTTTTCAATTCTATATTTCCCATGTTCCAGGCATGTTCAATTGCATGGCGGATGGCGCGCTCTATATTGCAGGGCTGCGTCTTGTGCATCCTGGCCAGCTCCGGATACAGCTCCTTCGTGATATTTTTCAGAGAATCCTGATCCTTCCGGACCAGTTTCAGCGCATCCAGGATGTAATTGTACCCCAGCAGGTTGCACCGGATACCAAGGTTATTCAATATCTCCTTCTCCCTGTTCATAACCGGTGCGCTCTGCTGTGTCAGGCCTTCTGCCTTTCCCTCCGCGTTCACAGCCGCTAGGATAAACTTGTAAGTCGCCGGCTGCTGATCAATCACACTCATAATCGTATTTCTGTCAAACATTCCAAGGATTGCAAAATTCTGATTCATTGGTACTTCCTCCATACATTTCTATTTTCTTACAGCTTTTTCTCTTCACATGCATTTCTGTCCTTCGCGAAATCCAGCATAAAATGATATTTTCTGATCAGATTGAAACTTTATCTTGTTTCTAAGACTATTTTTATCATAAAATGTCTCATTTTTATGACCCTATTTTTAGCAAAATAAAATAATATATTTAACAAAAATGAAAGGTGGAATTATTTTGACAAATCTGGAAGTAAACAGGAATATTGCTGATTTTATCGGAAGCTATTGTTCCAAATGGAATATCTCTGTTTCTAAATTCGCTGACAAATGCGGCATTCCCTATATGACCTTAAAACGGATCATCGCCTGCAATGTACAGAAAATTGATGTATATACCATCGTCTGTATCGCAGAAGCCACGAAAACTCCCATTATGGAAATTCTTGGAGTGAACCATGAAAATCTGGATTTGTACAAGCGCATTTCCTACATCACGCCACACGATCGGCTGGTCCTTACCTATCTTCTGAATAGAATACACTGGAAAAGCTACACATTTCCGGGAGCGAATGCCGGGAAATTCCCTACGCCCTTCTGAAATCCGACAAGAAAGGCTATCTGTTCGATTCTCCGCCTTTTTCCGAGGACCGATTAGATTTTAGTAAAATGGAACGGATCACTTTCCGCAGTTCCTTCTCCGAGGGCTTCCTCTATTTTGGCTTTCAGCTGCCGGACAACCGGCTGCACCCTTACTTCTACAAAGACACGATTCTGCTGGCCGTAAACGACGATCCCGCTGAAGGCGAAATTGGCGCCTTTGCCTGGAAGGATGAGGGATTCATCCGTCTGATTTTCCGCCGGGTCCACTTCAAAGACCGCTTTATGGAGCTGCTTCCCATCGCCGGCCGCGGCCGGAAATACAGTATAGACACGGAAAACGTCTCCGATCTGATGAAATGGGTTCCGCTGGGCGTAGTGGTGGGAATCATACGCTGAGTCCAATGACAGGCCCTGCCCCGGCAGGATGATGCAACAAGCAGGGGCTGCCGCAAAATCGCAGAGGAGCGTTATTGATATCCTCTGCGATTTTGCAACAGCCCCGATTGTGATCCGTTTTTTAATCCATCCCGTTGGGTATCACCACTGCGGCAATTAAATAAAAGAGAATTCCGGTTCCTCCGGATAAACCCAAAAATACAAAAATCAGACGGACAATCGTGGAATCAATGTTAAAATAATCAGCGATTCCTCCGCAAACACCACACAACATCCGGTTACTCTGTGATCTGTACAATTTCTTATTACTCATATTTTTCTCCTTTCCTTTTCTCCGGCTTACGGGACAGCGAAGCCTGAACCCGCGCTAATTTGCCTCCCGCCGCACTCATACTCTATTCCGAAAAGCTTACATCCACGCTTCCCAGACCGCACTCCAGCCGCATCCTTTTTGATGCCTTATTATCCATCTTATTTTCTCCGGCCCCGGCAATATTCGGTCCTCTCTCCACAGAAATGCTGCCCAGACCGCATTCCAGATCATAATTAAAATCATTGGGCTTGCCATCCAGCATCAGATCCACAGAGCCGAGTCCGCAATCTGCGGAAAGCTCCTTTTCCACCAGGCCCTGATAGCTCACCGAACCCGCCCCTATCTCCAGGGATACTTTTTCGCAAACCAGCTTCTCTATGGTAATACTGGCAGCACCGCCCTTCACCTTCAATTCCTCCAGTGCCTCCCCCTGGGGCAGATAAATAATGATAAAATTCACACCTCCAAAATTCTGCCAGAAAAGATTGAAATTCTCCGGTCCATAGGACACTTTCAGCTTCTCCCCGGTCTTTTTCCCGGTGAGATATTTCCCGCTGTCCGTCTCCACCCGCACCTTATCCCCGTCATAGGCCAGAATACGGCAATCCGCCGCTCCCACATCCACCTCAAGAGAAGTGATGTTCTCATATTCCTGCACCTGGGAAAGCTCATAGCTGCCGTCCCGGATCATCTCCGCCTTTTCCCGGTATTCCCCCAGGACGCTTCCCGGTTCATAGCCCAGCAAAACACCGGATATGCAAAGCCCCATACCGGCGGCTGTGCAGACACCCCCCAGAGCCAGGCATAGCTTCGTAAATCCTTTCATGCTTTCCGGCCCCCTCTTCCAAATATTCTATGAAACAACCAGGAAATCCCGTTAAGGATACCCGGAATCACCGTCCTGAAAATCCAGGGACACAGCGGAAGCAGAAAAAAGGCCCCAGCCAGACACAGAAAGCCAAATCCGGTCAGCATCGCACCCGCTCCGGGCACCAGGGAAATCCTCACCAATCCCATGATCAGCAGCACCACGCCTCCCACTGTCAGAGCCAGCACCAGGGCCAGCCCGCCAAAACAGACTACCCCGAGAGCCGCCACCACTGCCAGCCCAGCGGAAGCCACCGCAGTAAACACCGGGATTCCACAGGAAACCATCAGAATCAGCAGGATCAGAATACCCAGAATGTTTCTTCTGCCCCGTTCCTTTCGCCAGTTCTCCCGGCGGCTTACCTGTGCTCTCCTCTCCGGTACCTCCCTCCAGGAAGGCGCCTCCTCATATCCCTGCTCCGTCCACTCCCCTCCAGAGGAATCCCCCGCCAGTCCCTGCCGGATGGCGGCGGCCACTCTTTCCGGAGTTCCCAGATGCTCCATGGCTGCCTGTTCTCCCTCCGGGCCTGCGTCCTCCAAATAGTCCATGTAATACTCCATAGCCGCCTGGCGTTCTTCCGGCGAAATACCCTCCAGCAGTTTCTCCAACCGGGCCAGATATTCTTTTTTACTCATGTCCCTTTCCTCCCCGATGCCAGTATTGCCGAAATTTTCGACGAATAGCTGATCCACTCCGCCTGATACATGGCCAGTTGGGAATATCCCAGCTCCGTTAATTGATAATATCTCCGATTTCTCCCTGCATATTCCCTGTCGTGTACCTTCAGACAGCCATCCTTCTGCAGCCGGCGCAGAACAGGATATAACGTAGAATCCGAAACATCTAACACCGCCTGAACCTCCTGGGTAATCCGATAGCCATAGGTACCTTCCCTCTCCTTAGATACAACAGCCAGAACAATCGCATCGAGAAGAGTCGATCCTGTATTAAAAACCATTCCTTCACATCCTCAGCCGCTCCTATGCGTATGCCATAACTTTTTATAATATTATATGCTATATAATATTGTAAAATAAATATACGCCTTACCAAAAGATCTGTCAAGGCAAAAAATAACCCTCCGTGTTTTGTTAATTACCCGGACGCAGGATGAGGCGGGACGGCAGGGCCACATAC
>CAMNQN010000247.1 GCA_946549155.1 uncultured Lachnospiraceae bacterium
TTGTGGCCCTGTGCGCCCGCCTCTTCCTGCGTCCTCTTACTTAACAAAACACGAATTTATCCCAACTCGATCTGCACTTCGATGTCCTCTTCCTGCTTCTCGAAAAATGAAATACGCCATTCCACCCTGGACACCGTCTCAAAGTGAAGCGCAGAAAGCGCCGCGTGGCAGCCGCCCGTTCCCTTCCCGGCCAAAAAAACCGCCGTAGGGCCATCCGCACCTCCGATGACATTAATTGCGGCTGCCCGGGAGCCTTCCTTCTGCCTCTTCCCCCATGACATGCTGTCGGAAAAATCATCGGGCTTCCGCCGCGGCGCGTCACTGGCGGCGCAATCAAATATCCGGATCTGATCCTGAGACAGCTCCGGCTCCAGCGTATAGCGCATCTGGCGAAAATAACCGGGCCATTCCATTCGCTGATCAAGAGCCCGTGTCTCCTGCAGGTTTTTCTCCTTAAATTCCATCACTTTCAGCCTGTGCTCCACTCCCGTAACCGGATGGCGGAATCGGATTTCTGATTCCCTATTTTCCACTGTCCCCCCGGGACAAGCTTGCGCGGCCCCGTTCCACTCTGACACGGTAAAAGAGGAATCGGGCCGTGCCGCTTTTTCCTCACTCTTCACGACAAAATGGGGCCCGAACAGCTCCTTCGGTTCCCGCCTCATCGCGATCCGGATTTCCCGCAGCTTCGGAGCATGTTTTGTTTCCCACCGGAAAGCATAGCGGGCAAACAGCCAGCCCTTGGCCGCATCATATCCATAATGCTCCAGAACTGCTTTTGCCTCCTGCTCATAGTCCATACAAGGATTCCAGACCACCGAACAGCCGTGATCTCTCCGCAGCCATACTCCATTTACCCAGACCTGAGGCCGGAAATCCAGTGTCAGAGGATTTTCCTGTTCCATCCGACGCTGTTCCTCCTCCGAAAACTCCCGACATTCCCCGTTTTCCAGATTCCAACTTTTCAGGAAATCCCGGACCCGCTCCGATGCAATCTCACGGCAAAATTCCACTACCAATCCCTGTGGGCAAGTATAGACAGAGGGAATCTGCCACTGCTCCCCATTCCATAGAAAATCCTTTCGTACCGGAATTTCCCGACAGCTCCTCTCTCCTTTTTTATGCCCGCAAAAATTTCCACTGTAATATACCTTCCATTCTTCCTTTCCCATCTATAAGCCTCCAAAAACCGTCTAAAAATTTTCCCTTGCAAATCCGTACACCCCCACTGGAGGTTCTGGGAAATGCTGATTTATCCGGCACTTCTTAAAATACCTGCTCCAGGAAACGAATTCTCTTTTCCATACACCGCTTCATCAAATGGGTACCCGTGGCGATATCGTAACCATGCATAGCTCCTCTCACCTTGTATACCTCCGCCGCCACCCCTGCCCGTTCCAGCCGCCGGGCGTAATGAACGCCCTCATCCCGCAGGCAGTCGTACTCTGCTACCTCAATCAGCGCCGGAGGCAAACCCTCAAAGGAGGCCGCCTCCACCGGGGAAAAATATTCTCTCGGGATCTCACAGAGGGAGGACAGCTTTTCCTCCGAGGGCAAATAAAGCTGTACATACTTTTCCATCGCTCTGCTGCTGCACATAGGTGTATCAGAAAAGCGCTGCATACTGCGGGTCCGCAGCCGCCCGTCCAGAAATGGGTAAATTAAAATCTGTCCGCAGGGCATTTGCATTCCTTTCCCCCGGGCCCACAGGCAGAGTGCCGCCGCCAAATTGCCCCCGGCACTGTCCCCGCACACCGCGATTCGCTCCCTATCAATCCCCAGGGCTTTTGCATTCTCCAAAATCCATCGATAAGCACTGCAGGCATCCTCCACCGGAATGGGAAAACGGTATCCGGGAGATAACCGGTAATCCACCAGGATGGCCTTCGCCTTCAGCTCCCGGGCCAGCTTTCTGGCCAGCACATAATGATGAAGGGAGGCCGGATACACAAAACCGCCGCCGTGAAAAACCAGAATACAGGGTCCGTTCCGCCGAAATTCCCGGGAGGTATAAACCGTGGCCTTCATGGTACTGCCGTCTCCCGTGGGAATCCTTCCATGGCGCACCGTCACTTTCCTGTCAGAAAGCTCCCCGTGTTCCAGCAGCCGCAGCACAGACTGCTCCAACGGCAGCAATGCCGGAACGATAGGCACATCCATCTTAGACAGCAGCCATAGCTCCGGGTCATATTTATACCTTTTTCTTTTCATGCGCATCCGTCTCCTTATCCTCCGGCAATCTTTTTCCTCCCACCCCTCAGACAACAGCGCCCTCTTGCTGCGCTTCCGGAAGGGTTCCGTAAATGGAATCCAGCAGCGCCTTACCCGCAGTGGTCTTAAATATCTGGTTTCTCGTCCTTTGGATATTCTCCATGGAATATCCGTTTTCCTCCGCATTCACCAGATAATCCGCTTCGATAAGAATCTGATAATCCATCCCATTGATATCCGTCAATGTATGATGGTGTCCCACAAGATAGGAAATACGGGCAATCATATCCTCTGAAAGTCCCGTGTCCCTCAAAAATACCCGGGCCAGGGGAGCTCCTTCCTTCTCCTGATCCTTTCCGTTGGCATTCCCATATTTTTTCCGGCAAAGCGGGCAGGCAATATCATGCACCAGCGCCGCCACCTCCAAAACAGTCTGGGTCTGTTCCTCCAGTCCTTCACACTCCCCGATGGTTTTCGCATATGCATAAACCTTCAGAAAATGGCTGATATCATGGACATTTCCCTGTGAATATGCAATCATTTTTTTCGTAATCTCCGCCACGTTCATTCGTTCATCCTCCTATATCTGTTATTTTTCCATTCCTTCGCATCCCCACCGCCCCAAGAAAAAGGGCCATCAGAAGTCCACCGCAAAACACATTTCCGCGATAGGAGCGCTCCATTGCCCATCCGCCGATAAGCGGCCCTAAGATTACGCCAGTCCCGTCAAAGACCGTACACCGCCTCCCACTTCTTCCATCAAAACGTTTTCCGCAAGCCTTCCACAATAATTTTCCTCCTGCATTTTTCCCTGTCCGTACCAAAATATTTAGACAATTATACACATCTCCCTCTGTACCCGCAAGCTGTTTTTACAGTTTTTTCGAAATTTTTCATCCCGTTTCTCTGAATGATAAATCAATTTCTACCTGATAGCAGTCCTCAATCAGCAGGTAATTGCAGCCATATTTCTGGCACATTTCAAGAGAATGCGCATTCTCCTTAAGAACAAACTCCATTGTACACCCTGTATCATCCAGCCGCCGCTCAATGTCGTTGGCATGTCCTTTTATATCAGAAAAATGCTGTTCAATATATCTCCTGCTCATCACAAGACAGTAATATTGAATCTCCTTCCGGTACTCTTCTGAAAAATCTTCGCTCCAATTGTATGGAATATAGCATCCCTCAATCACAAGATTCTGCTTATTCTCCACCGCAGTCTTTATGATTTCCCGGACAATGGGCCATAAATACCCTTCCAGCAGGTCATCCTGCTGGGGTGTTAAATCTGTGTTTTTGCTTCGTATCAGCCCCATTTTCAAAAGATCAATGGATAAATACGGATATTTATACTTTTCAAGAAGCTTCTGCGCCAATAAGGTTTTGCCTGTATGCGAGGCCCCTGCAATCAGAACAATCATTTTATCATCTCCCGCAAACGTAAGTCACTCATCATCCTTTAACAGTGCTATTATACCATTTATCTGACACAGCCACAATTCCGGATCCTGCCGCCTGCAGGAAAAGTGACTATCCAAAGATATTAGATATTTGTGTTTTGTTAATTGGCAGGACGCAGGAAAAGATGGGGCCGGGCGGGCAGATACCGCCCGGCCCCATCTTTTCCTGCTGTTTTCTGGCAGGCTTTACAAGATCACGCGAAATATGACATCTCAATCGAAAATATCTGATTGGCGCAAATTAATATGGTAGTCACAGACAGAAGCTTTTTATATTCAACCATTGCATAGCAATTGCTTCAATAGTAAATTCAGGAAAAAACAATAGGTCAAAAAATTAGCCATCATTTATTTTAAACTCAGCATATATCATTCCGTTATCAGGTTACGCAGCCTACATTTTTGTCGCTTAGTATGCCATATTTAGCGTGATTCTGTAAATTCAGCCAGGAAACAGCAGGAAGGGGCGGGCGCGCAGGGCCATAAGCATCTGGAAAATAATTCGGAGGATACCATAGAAAATCTTAGATGGAGACGGA
>CAMNQN010000248.1 GCA_946549155.1 uncultured Lachnospiraceae bacterium
CACGATCTCCAGCACGGCCCTTTGCAGCTTTTCATCCACATCCATGGCCTGAAGCCCGCTTAAGAGAATGCCCAAATCTCCTTGTGAGCTTTCCGCCAGCCGGTAGATCTGGTCCTTTAAAAAGAACCTTATCTCCGCCTGATTCAAGAACTCATACAAAAGCTCCTTCACAGGATTGGGTGCGATCTTGGTCTCTTTGAGAAGAATAATTTCCACCCTGTCCTGAGGAGTTATTCCGGTAAGGGCAATCAGCAGGGTATCTCCCTCTGTCGTGACGATGCTTCTGAGAGGGCTCTTCTCTTCCTTTTCCTCTGCGCCGTTTATCAAAACCTGCGCGTCTTTCGCCGTAACCTTATGGAAGCACAGCTTCCAGTTTCTCTTTTCAGGAACCAGGGATGCATCTCCTTGCACCGGAAGAAGGGTAAAGCGCTTCTCTTTCCAGTCCAGTTTCATTTCCGTCCTGGCACAGACTCCTTCCCGGTAGGCTTCGGACACATTATCGTCCTCGTACAGAGTAAAGGTGTTATCCTCTCCCGGATAAATCCGCACGGTAAGCTCCCCGGGATTTTTTTCAGCTTCCGACGCCGTAAAGCTCTCCGTCATGGGAAGGATGGCCCCTGCCTTTGCCAGAACCGGAATTTTATCAATATCACGGTACATGCACAGGCTTCTTCCGCCCTCATAAACCACATCCGTAAAGAAATCAAACCACAGCCCTTGCGGCAGATAAACCTTTACCTCCGCCGCATTCAGCCCCTTTATGCGCGGCGTGGTCACAGGCGCTGCCATCAGCTCGCTTCCGAAGAAATACTGATTCTTATTCCGATAGGACTCCCATTTCCCCGGATACTGGTAATAAAGGGGCTGGCAGATAGGCTCCGACTCCTTCCATGCCCGGTAATTCATGGTGTACAGATAAGGGATCAGCCGGTGCCGCAGACGCAGAAATTTTTTCATGGTATCGCAGACTTCCTTTTTAAATCGCCAGGGTTCCTTGCCGTTAAAGATACTGCTTGAACTGTGCAGGCGGTTGATGGGTGAAAATACCCCGAACTGATACCATCTTGCCTCCAGTTCGTCATCCTTTGCCCCCATCATATGGCCGCCGATATCATGGCTCCACCAGCCGTAACCGATATTGGAGGCCGTGCTGGTAAAGTAGGGCTGAAAATCCAGAGACTCCCAGGAAATCACTGTATCTCCCGAAAATCCCACAGGATAGCGGTGGGAGCCCGGCCCTGCGTAGCGGGAAAAGGTCATGGGACGCTTTCCTTCTCTGCCGCTGTCCAGAAAATGATAGTGGTTGAGCATCCAAAGAGGATCCAGTCCCTCTACCTTCGTATTCGTTCCCTGCTGCCAGTCCAGCCACCAGAAGTCCACTCCCTGTTCTTCCAGAGGATGGTGCACCTTTTCCAGATACACCTCCAGAAACTTCGGATCTGCAATGTCAAAATTGACAGGTTCCTCTTTGTCCGGGTCAAGTCCCATGGCCTTAGCCACCTGCGGGTAACACTCCTCATGAGCCCGGATTCCATCCGCCGGATGCACGTTCAGGGTGGTCTTCATTCCGCGGTCATGGAGGCCCTGCAGAAAACGCTCCGGATCCGGGAACAGCTTCCGGTTCCAGGTGTACCCTGTCCAGCCGGTGCCGTATTTGGGGTCGATCTCCACCAGGTGCCAGTCCATGTCAATCACCGCCACGGAAAAAGGAATCTCCTCCCTGTCAAACCTCTCCATCAGCTCCATGTAGGATTCTTCCGTGTAAGGGTAATACCTGCTCCACCAGTTGCCCAGGGCAAACCGGGGCAGCATGGGGGTCTTTCCGCACAGATAATAAAAATCCTTAAGCGCCTCCCGGTAACGGTGGCCGTAGGCGAACAGATAAATATCCTGGCACCCCCTTCTTCTGGGCTTTACCCATCCATCCGCCGAGAGCGTCAGGGTGTGAGAATCATCCAGGGAAACACAGCCGCTCCAGAAGGACATGATACCGTCCTCCAGCTCACAGGCTCCATTTACATTGTCCAGAGTTCTGGCGGTGCCCTTTAAGGACTTTCCCTTTTCCCCATAATGCCATGCCATACGGTTTCCTCCGGGCATTCCCTCCAGATCCATTCCCAGACAGGAGAGGGAAAGTCCGTTGCTGCTGAATTCCTTCTTATTATAAAAAAGCTGAAAGTACTGCGTCCGGATTTCCAGTTCTCCTTCCGACTCCTTATATGTAAAATCCACTTTTGGAAAATCTCTGTTCAGCACGGTCTGTGTGGCCTCATCGGTAAAGCTTCCCTCCGGATCATACTCCATCCTCACAAGGCTTTTGGTCAGCACCGTGATTCTGTAATTCTCTCCGCAGATCATATTCTCCCTGTTTGCCGCAGGGCGTGCTTCCAGTTTTAAATGTGCTTTCATTTTTGTACCCATCCTTTACTTTTTGATTACCAGCGCTTCATAAGGCAAAAGACAAATCTTCTCCTCCACTTTTTCCCGCTTTCCGTTTCCGATCAGAATACTTCCGCTTCTGAACTCCTCGGGAAGCTCATAACACTCCTCCTGATTGGTGAAGCTGCAAATAACAAGAAGTTTTTCCTCCTTAAGGGCTCTGGTGTAAACATACAGGCTCCCGCTCTCCGGCTCCAGAAGCTGATAATCTCCGTATACAATGACAGTCTCCTGCGTCCTTAAGGCGATCAGCTTCTTATAATAAGAGAACACGGAATCCTGATCCGCAAGCTCCGCAGCCGCGTTGATCTCTTTATAGTTGGGATTTAACTTAATCCAGGGAGTCCCCTTCGTAAATCCGGCATTTTCGCTTCCGTCCCACTGCATGGGAGTCCTGGCATTATCCCTTCCGCGGAGGTTAATATAACGCAGCATATCCTCAGGAGTAATCGTTCCCGTTTCCGTCATCTCCTTAAAGGCGTTCAGGCTCTCGATATCCCGCACCTCGTCCAGGGAGTCAAAGGGGCAATTGGTCATTCCCAGCTCCTCCCCCTGATAGACATAAGGAGTTCCCTGCATCATGTGAAGGCAGGTTGCCAGCATCTTTGCGCACATCACGCGGTATTCAGGGGCGTCAGAGCCAAACCGTGAGAGGGAACGGGGCTGGTCATGGTTACCCAGAAACAGGCTGTTCCAGGCCTTCCCGGAAAGCTCCGTCTGCCATTTACTCATCACCTTTTTGAAGTCCCTTAAATCCACCCGACGGTCCGTCCATTTTCCATATTTTCCATCATCAAGCCCCACATGCTCAAACTGGAACACCATGCTCAGCTCCCTGCCATCGGCGCGGGCATACTTTTTGGCCTCCTCGATGGTGACCCCTGAGCATTCCCCCACGGTCATAAGATCATAATGGGAGAGCACCTCCCGGTTCATCTCCTGCAGATACTCGTGGACATGGGGTCCATTGACCACATTGGGCCAGCCATAGCGTGCGCCCGGAAATACCTTTCCATCCGGCAGGCCCTCTTCTTTTGAGATCATGCTGATCACATCCATCCGAAAGCCGTCGATCCCCTTTTCACACCACCAGTTCATCATGGAAAAAACATCCCTGCGCACCTTTGGGTTATCCCAGTTTAAGTCCGGCTGCTTAGGAGAAAACAGATGCAGATAGTACATATCCGTCTCCCTGTCATACTTCCAGGCGGAACCGGAAAAACAGCTCGCCCAGTTGTTGGGTTCCCTCCCATCCTTTCCTTCCCGCCAGAAATAGTAATCCCTGTAAGGATTATCCCTGGACTTGCGGCTCTCCACAAACCAGGGATGCTCATCGGAAGTATGGTTCACCACCAGATCCATCACCAATTTGATTCCCCGCTCATGCATCCCTGCAAGCATGCGGTCAAAGTCCTCCATGGTGCCGAACTCTTCCATGATTGCCTGATAATCACTGATGTCATAGCCGTTATCATCATTAGGGGACTGATAAACGGGAGAGAGCCATACCACATCTATTCCCAGTTCCTTAAGATAATCCAGTTTTGAAATAATTCCTTTCAGATCTCCCACTCCATCTCCGTCGCTATCCATGAAGCTCCGGGGATAAATCTGGTACACCACCGCTTCTTTCCACCATTTTCTTTCCATATCTGTTTTCATAGGCTTTTCCTTTCTTCATACAATTTTCTTTCTCTGTAAACAACGGATTTCAGGCTCCGCCTGACATCCGTTGTTTGTGACTGACAGGGT
>CAMNQN010000249.1 GCA_946549155.1 uncultured Lachnospiraceae bacterium
AAATCATCAGGATTTCCCGGCGAATTGACTCGGTGCCCCAAATTCGGGGTCGGCTTCATCTTAGATTTTCTTGGTATTCGAAGCAGTTTTTCAGATGACAGGGTCGGCTCCGCGCTTTCCCTTCCTGCGTCCTCCTAATTAACCAAACACAAAAAAGATGCATTCTGACAACAGGAACTTCCATTACATCTAATAACGCACTTGACAAAGATCGGTGTTTTCTTTACACTAAGATCAGTCTATTTATTTTATTCGGCGTCAGTGTGCGGAATGCAGAGGTTCCGCCCACTGACGCTGTTGTGAGGAGAAAAAATGGGAATACGGATGATGGGAATTGATCACACGAATGCAGGCATAGATACCCGAATGATCTTTTCCTTTACAAAGAAGAATACGGAGGAGGCGCTGGAGCAGTTCCGGCAGCTTCCGGGGGTTTCGGGCTGTGTCTTGCTTTCCACCTGCAATCGTATGGAGCTGTGGCTTAGTACCGGGGAGGATTTTGAGGCTTCTGCCTTTGAGACGCTTTGCGAAATGAAACAGGTGGCGCCGGAGGAATACCGGGACTTTTTTATTTTCCGGCAGGAGCAGGAGGCGGTTTCGCATCTGTTTCGGCTGGCTACGGGTCTGGAGTCCAGAATTTTGGGAGAGGATCAGATTATCACCCAGGTGAAGGAGGCCCTTACCTTCTCCCGGGAGCATTTTGCCACGGATCATGTGCTGGAGACGCTTTTTCGTCAGGCGGTGACTGTGGCGAAGAAGGTAAAAACCACGGTGGCTCTGTCCGCTTCGGATCAGTCGGTGGTACGCACCGCCATCGAGACACTGAAAAAGAGCGGCATGGTTTTTCAGGGAAAGACCTGTATGGTGATCGGCAACGGCGTAATGGGAAAACTGACCGCCAATTTGCTTCGTCAGGAGGGAGCCGATGTGACGGTGACGGTACGGCAGTACCGAAGCGGTGTGGTGGAGATCCCCCTGGGCTGCCAGCGGATTGATTACGGAAAGCGGATGGAATTGTTTGGAAGCTGCGACTATGTGGTCAGCGCCACGGTGAGCCCCAACTGTACCATTACAAAGGCGCAAGTGGAGCTTTATCAGAAAAAGCCCATGGTACTGATCGATCTTGCGGTACCCAGAGATATTGAGGCCGGTGTGCGGGATATAGAAGGAATCCAGTTATTTGACATCGACTGTTTCCGGGAGGGGGCATGCAGCGAGGAGCAAAAGACGGCGATTCTCCAGGCGGAGGGATATTTGCAGGAACAGATGGAGGAATTTTTTGACTGGTATGAGAGTAAGGATGAAATGCCAAGGATTCAACAGCTGAAGAAGGATGCCGCAAAGGATCTGGAGCTGCGCCTGCAAAAGAAGCTGCGGAATCTGCACTTATCACCGGAGGAGACGGATGCGCTGCGGGGAGATATTGAGGCGGCAGCGGAAAAGGCGGTGAATAAGCTGCTGTTTGGCCTGAAAGACCGGGTGAGCCGTCATACGTTTCGGGAATGTCTGGAAGGGATGGAAAAGGTGTATGAAGAGTAAAATTGTGATCGGCAGCAGAGAAAGCTGTCTGGCGGTGGTACAGTCAGAGCTGGTGAAGGAGTATGTGGAGAAGAAAAATTCCGGAATGCAGGTGGAGATTCTCACCATGAAAACCACCGGGGACAAAATTTTGAATCAGGCGCTGGAAAAGATGGGCGGCAAGGGGCTGTTTGTGAAGGAGCTGGATCTTGCGCTGCTGGAAAAGCGTTCTGATCTGTCAGTACACAGCTTAAAGGATGTGCCCATGGAGCTGCCGGAGGAATTGCCGTTGATCGGGTTTTCTCACCGGGAGGATCCCAGGGATGCGCTGATTCTTCCACAGGGAGCGGAGAAAATTGATTTTTCCAAGCCCATCGGCTGTTCCAGCCGGCGGCGGATGCTGCAGCTGAAAGCGCTGTATCCCCAGGCTTATTTCGAGACGATTCGGGGCAATGTACAGACTCGACTGCGGAAGCTGGACGAGGGATTGTTTGGCGCCACCATTCTGGCGGTGGCCGGATTAAAGCGTCTTGGGCTGGAAAACCGTATCAGCCGGATTTTTACCACGGAGGAGATGATTCCCGCAGCCGGACAGGGAATTTTGGCCGTACAGGGGCGGGCAGGGGAGGATTACTCTTTTCTCGAAGGGTATTCCTGCCCGGTATCCGAGGTTTGTGCCAGGGCGGAGCGGGCCTTTGTCCGGGCGCTGGGTGGAAGCTGCAGCACGCCGGTGGCAGCTTATGCCACTTTAGAAGATGAAACGTTGAACCTTCGGGCTTTCTATCTGCATGAAGCCTCCGGCCGGGTACATCGGGGAGCGCTTTGTGGAAGCGCGGCAGAGCCGGAGGCACTGGGAGAACAGCTGGCGAAGTCATTTTTGTATCCGGAATGCTGAGCGGCTGGATATAATATAAGAAAAATTCTGTGTGGTCAGAAAAGAAACAGGAAAGCAGAGAGGTTCGGAAGATGGAAGCAGGAAAAGTATGGCTGGTGGGGGCAGGTCCCTCAGATCCCGGCCTGTTTACCCGAAAGGGAATGGAGGTATTGGCCCAGGCGGAGACTGTGGTCTATGACGCGCTTGTGGGACAGGAAATTCTGGAGTTGATTCCGGAAACGGCGGAGCTGATTAATGTAGGGAAGCGCTCCAGCCATCATATCATGAAGCAGGAGCAGATCAATCAGGTTCTGGTGCAGAAGGCCAGGGAGGGAAAACGGGTGGTTCGCTTAAAGGGCGGCGATCCTTTCCTTTTTGGTCGGGGAGGAGAGGAACTGGAGCTTTTAACAGCGGAACACATTGCCTATGAGGTGGTGCCCGGTGTGACTTCTGCTCTGTCGGTTCCGGCTTACCAGGGAATTCCGGTGACGCACCGGGATTACTGTTCCTCTGTGCATATTATTACGGGACACAAAAGGGCAGGACAGAGCTATGATATTGACTTTGAGGCGCTGGTGCGTACCGGCGGCACGCTGGTATTCCTCATGGGGGTGGCTTCCTTGGGAGATATCTGTCGGGGGCTTCTGGCAGCCGGAATGGAGCCGGAGACGCCGGCAGCCCTTCTGATGCAGGGAACCACCGCTGCACAGCGGCGAATCGTGTCGACCGTTGCCGGACTGGAGGAAGAGGTACAGCGCCAGGGAGCCATGATGCCCGCGATTATCGTGGTAGGAAAAGTGTGCGGACTGGCCCGGGAGTTCTCCTGGTATGAAAAACAGCCGCTGGGCGGTGTGAAGGTGCTGCTGACCCGTCCACGCCAATTAATCAGCGAGACGGCCAGAAAACTGCGGGAAAAGGGCGCGGAGGTACTGGAGCTTCCTGCCATCCGGACAGAAAAAATACCGGAGAATCACCGCCTTCGGGAGGCGCTGCAAAATCTGAAGGATTACCGTTGGATTGTATTTACCAGCCCTACGGGCGTTCGGATTTTCTTTGAAGAGATGGCGGAAAACGAAGTGGATCACCGTTCTCTGGCGTATGCCCGTTTTGCGGTGATCGGTACAGGAACAGCCAAGGAGCTGAGAGCAAGGGGATTTTATCCGGATCTGATGCCAGAGGTTTTTGCCGGGGCCCATCTGGGGGAGGCGCTGCGAAAGGCCTGCGGGCCGAAGGAGCGGATTCTGATTCCCCGGGCAGCTCTGGGTACACCGGAGCTTACCGCGCCGTTGGAAGGCTTGCTGGTGGAGGATATTCCCACCTATGACACGAAATACGAGACCAGCCGTTTTGTGGATATCCGGGAGGAATTTGAAACCGGAAAAACCCGGTACGCTCTGTTTACCAGTGCGTCCACGGTGCGGGGATTTGCCGCGGCGGCAGGAGAGATGGATTTTTCCCAGGTGCGGGCGGTCTGCATCGGAAAGCAGACAGAAGCCGCGGCAAAGGAGCTTGGAATGCAAACCTGGGTGGCAAAGAGGGCCACAATGGACAGTCTGGTGGAACGGCTGGAGGAGCTTGTGGCGGATAAATCATAACGATGCGGACTGCCGTAAAATGCAGGGGAGAAATTTCCGGATTGGTGTACGCGCCGAATACCGGAAATTTTTCTTTGTGCAGATTTGCGGCAGTTTTTTAATTTTTGCCGGCAATGCTGGATGGGCCTTTAAAATTACCCGGACGCAGGATGAGGCGGGACGGCAGGGCCACATACCTCTGGAAAAT
>CAMNQN010000250.1 GCA_946549155.1 uncultured Lachnospiraceae bacterium
CGGAGCAGTTTTCCAGAGGCATCTGCCCGCCCGGCCCCGTCTTTTCCTGCGTCCTCCTAATTAACAAAACACGAAGAACATTGACACCCGAACTTTGCTGCTCACAGCCGCAGTTATCCCACCTTGAATTTTGCCTTCAAATCCATTATACTTAGGAAAACGCTGATTAAAACATTTCCTTAGCAGGATATAGGATATGTAAGGAGCTTAACCATGAAATTAATTGATTTACACGTTCATTCCACCTGCTCTGACGGTACCTTCCCTCCCGCCCAGCTGGTGGATTACGCGGTGCAGAAAAATCTTGCCGCTTTTGCCCTTACCGACCACGACACGGTGGAGGGACTTCCGGATGCCTTCGCCGCCGCCCGAATGGCCGGGATCGAGCTGGTCTCAGGGATTGAATTTTCCACCGTTTACCAGGGCAGGGATCTTCATATCCTGGGCCTGGATTTCGATTATGA
Organism: uncultured Lachnospiraceae bacterium; assembly: GCA_946549155.1. Lineage (GTDB taxonomy): Bacteria > Bacillota > Clostridia > Lachnospirales > Lachnospiraceae > Merdiplasma. The sequence goes on from CAMNQN010000250.1 coordinate 465, forward strand.
GAATCCCCTTTTTCAGGATACACTGTCCTTTCTCCAGCGGGACCGGGAGGAGCGGAATCAAAAGATGATCGACAAAATGTCTGCGGATGGAATCGACATTTCCCGGGAGCAGATGGCGGAGCTGTTCGGGGAACAGCTCTGGACCCGAGCCCATTTTGCCCGTTATCTGGCTGCCAAAGGCTACGTAAAACACATGTGGGATGCCTTTCAGTCCCATATCGGAGACCAGTGCAAATATTATGTGCCCAGACAGAAGGTCTCCCCCTTTGAGATAGTAAAGCTGATTCGGGAATTGAATGGAATCCCCGTTCTTGCCCACCCCTTCCAGTACCATCTGAACGAGGAAGAGCTGGCTGCCCTGATCAAATCCCTGAAACGTGCCGGCCTGCTGGGCATTGAGGCCATCTATTCCACCCACACCGGTTCCCAGGAAAATATTCTGCGAAAGCTGGCCCGCAGCTTTGGGCTTTGTATTTCCGGGGGGTCTGATTTCCATGGAGCCAACAAACCAGCGATTGATCTGGGACGGGGAAAAGGAAATCTGCGCATTCCCTACGAACTGCTGGAGCAGCTTCGCTCCGCCCGCGAAGCTTAAATAACAAATATTAGTGTGCGAAACAAGACCGCACACCAAAAATACATATTCACAGGAGGACTTATGACATTTCGGGAACGTTACCTGGCCGGACAGGCCGATTTTGAAGAAATCTTTGATTTGACAGATGAATGGAATTTCAGCGATGAAACCTGCACTCTGCGGGAATATCTGGGGCTTACCGCAAAGGAAGAAGATGTTTGGATTTCTGAGAGCGATGAGGCCCTGGAGGAACTGATGGAGCAGGAAAAACACAGAAAAATCCTCTTTACTGATCTGGATGATACACTGTTAAACAGCGAAAAAGAAATATCTAAAGAGAACCGCAGGGCCATCGAGGAGATGCTTGCCCAGGGGCATATTGCGGTGATTTCCACTGGACGGGCTCTGCCAAGCGCCATTCGGCAGGCCAGACGCCTGGGACTTACCGGAGAAAACTGCTACATTATCTGTTTTAACGGCGGCCAGATCTACGATACTGCAAACCAGAAACTGATCTACAGCAAGGAGCTCCCCCTGGAGTACATCCGTCCGATTTTTGACGAAGCCTACCGGTTTGGTGTAAATGTACAGACCTACAACGATACCCATGTACTTTCCGAGCGGGATAATCCCAGCCTGCAGTATTACTGCGAAATTCAAAAACTCCCCTGCCAAATCGTGGAGGACGTAACCCAGGCCCTGGAACATGGCCCGGCAAAAATTCTGGCTTTGGATTATGAAAATCCGGATCAGATTCCCGCCTTCCGTGAATATCTGGCTCCCAAGCTGAATGGTAAGCTGGATCTCTTCCTCTCCCATCCCGCCCTGCTGGAAATCGTTCCGCCAGGAGTAAACAAGGGAAACGCTGTCCGTTTCCTCTGTAATTATCTGGGAATCCCCCTGGAAAAGTCTGTGGCAGCAGGGGATGCGGAAAACGATCTAACTATGATCCAGGCCGCGCACATAGGAGCCGCCATGTGCAATGGCGTAGAAAAAGTAAAAAGCCAGGCCGACTACATCACCCAGGCGGACAATAATCATGACGGCGTGGCGGAAATCATCCGGAAATTTATCCTGGAAAAACGCTGAGGAAAGCGTTTCCCGTGCAAAATAATATACGCCGCTCCCACAAAAGACCTTTCAAAATGTCTTCCGTGGGAGCGGCGCTTTCTTTCTATCCGTCCTGATTCACCAAAAATATCGGATTATTTTCTCCGTCTCCGCACCACCAGCAGTATCACAATCACCGCCAATGCAACCACCGCCGCAATCACCAGCGGAATAATGGGGCTGTTATCTCCGGTCTGTACAGACAATGCGTTCACCACATAGAAGGTCACGGACTTCTGATCCGTCGTTCCGGTGGCCACCCAACTGTTGCCATCAAAGATATCCTTCGTGTAGCTCACAGTCAGAGTATATTGTCCCACACCGTTAATGGACATACTGGTCTCATAAGGTGCATTGTTATAGCTACCGCTTACGCTTCCGATCTGATAACCGCTGGGCCGGTATCTGTAATCTCCGGGGTTCGGATTAGAATTCCCCATTCCGTTTCCTACAGCCGAGAAGGTAACCTTACTTCCCTTCAGATACTCTCCTCCGGAAGTAATACCCCGAATCTCATTGTATGCCGGTGAGGGGCCGTCCTTGTAGGTAGCTTTCACCGTCACATCGGAGGCCGGCATGGTAATGCTGGAATAATATCTGTCCGCAGAAGAAACCGATGCGCTGCCGCTGGTTACTTCCCATCCTGCAAATACCTTTCCATCCGCCGGATAATCCGCCGTAAGCTTCACGCTTTCACCCTTTGTATAGCTTCCGTCTCCGCTTCCGTTCTCCACAGTCAGTGTATATTTCACCACCTCGTAGGTAGCTTTCACCTGAACCGCTTCATCCGTCATCAAAAATCCAGTCTCAGAGGAAGTGTAATCATCCAGTTCTACATTACCGGTAATTACCGTCCACTGCTTAAACCGATATCCCTCCGCCGGATCATTCGCGGAAATCTCCACATAATCGCCTTCCTGGTAGGTACCGCTTCCGGAGCCATTAACTACCTGCACCTCATTATCGCTCAATTCCACATAATGAGCCTGCACAAATACCGCCGTATTCGGCATGATAAAGCTGGCAATATAGGGATCTTCCGGATTAATCGCAGGTGCGATGGCTTCCTGGCTTCCATCCGCCTTGGTTACGGACCAGTGATCCAGTACCAGATCATCGTACTCCGTCGCTTTTACGGTGATCGTCTCTCCTGCCGCCGATACCGGAATCCCGTTCTCATTGGAAGTCAGTGTATTGACGATCGTAATATCTGCTGTGTCGGAGAGCTGCACCTCAAATTTCGGCGCGTCCACCGCCGCTTCCGTCTCTGCCTCTGTCTCCGTCTCTACTTCTGTAAAGAGCTGATCTGTTTCCGGCTCGGACATTTCCGTCTCATCGACGGGAGCAGCAGGGGCTTCTGTATTTTCCTCCGGGGAGGCGTTGTTCTCCGCTGCCTCCGTCTCCAGTTCGGATACGTCGATCACTCCGGGTTCACCGCTCTCATATTCTGTAGAAGTCTCCGGCTCAGTCTCTGCCTCAGCCGCCTTATAGGTAGCCGTCAGCTTTACATTCTCCGCAGGCATCGTAAACACCGCTTCTTCGTTGGATGAGTCTGCCAAAGTCAAATTCTCTGACGTCGTCCAGCCTGCGAACTCCTGTCCTTCTTCCGGCGCATCCGCATACACTGTCACCTGTGCATTTTCTTCGTAGGAACCGCCGCCCTCGCCAAATTCCACATCCACCGTGTAAAGATCCGGAGCTGTCTCCTCCTCTCCGGCGGTGGTTTCCGGCTCTGCACCGTTTTCATTCTGGCTTTCTGTAATCTCTGCAGCTTCGGTATCAGATACCGTACTCTCCGGCTGCATAGTCTCCGGCTGAACAGTCTCCGGCGTATGGGCCTCCGGCTCCGTATAGGTGGCCGCCACTGTCACCGGCTCCGCCGGCATATAGAAAGTAGTCTCCGCGCTGTAGGCATCAGCCAGCCATACGGTCTCCGCATCCGTATACCATCCGGCAAAGGCCATGCCCTCCACCTGATCGGCGGTAATCGTCACTTCATCGCCGGCTTCATACTCG
>CAMNQN010000251.1 GCA_946549155.1 uncultured Lachnospiraceae bacterium
TGACCGGGAAAACAAGATTATTGATGATTTGCTGTCCCTGGTAAAGATGGATAAGCGGTCCTCGGACGTTCATATCCAGGAGACAAATATCAATGACCTGATCGAGCTGATTTTAAAGCGGCTCCGGCCCATCGCGGCGAAACAGAATGTGGAGCTGGTCCTGGAGAGCTTTAAGCCGATTATCGCGGAGGTGGATGAGACAAAACTGACGCTGGCGCTGTCTAACCTGGTGGAAAACGGCATCAAGTACAATAAAGAAAACGGCTGGGTGCATGTTTCTCTGAATGTGGACAACAATTTCTTTTACGTGAAGGTGGAGGATTCCGGAATCGGCATTCCCAAGGAGGATCAGGAGCATATTTTCGAGCGGTTTTTCCGGGTGGACAAGTCCCATTCCAGAGAGATCGGGGGGACAGGCCTGGGCCTGGCGATTACCAGGAGCGCGGTGCTGATGCACCACGGTGCAGTGCGCGTTTACAGTAAAGAAGGGGAGGGCACCACGTTTACGGTGCGCATCCCACTGAAATATGTGCCGTAGGAGGGGTGATATGGCAGGGAAAAGAAGATATCTGACGGTTTTTTTGCTGCTGGCCCTGTTATTGGCCGGCTGTGGCAGAAGTGACAGCTCAAAGGACGGCAAAGCGTATACGGTTTACTATACGAATCTTGTCGGTACCCGTTTGGAGGGGAAGAGTTTCGTCCCCACATCGGATCGGTTTGACGGCATTTTGACGGAGCTTTTGGAACAGTTCGCCAATCCCGGTTACGCGGATGTGGTCAGCGCGATGCCGCTGGGGGTGAGTATCAACAGCTATACGATGGGTGTGGATGATTTGCAGGTGGATTTTAATACCGCCTATCTGGGCCTTTCCAATGTACAGGAGATTCTGCTGCGGGCGGGCGTTGTGAAAACCCTGGTGCAGCTTCCGGGCGTAACGCGGGTGCGAGTGTCGGTGGACGGGCAGCCCTTGACGGACAGTGATGGCCGGGAGGTTTCTGCGATGAATGAGGACACCTTCATTGATTCCAGGGGAGAGGGCATTAATTCCTATCATTATGTGACGCTGGGCCTTTATTTTTCCAATGCCGCCGGGAATAAGGTGGTGAAGGAGATGCGCAATGTGTTCTATTCCAGTAACCTGATCATGGAGAAGGTGATTGTGGAGCAGATTATCAGCGGGCCGGCCAATGAGAAGCTGCTGGCGGTGACGGATCCTTCCGTGCTGGTAAAGAGCGTGAAGATTTCCAAAAATATTTGTGTTGTTGACCTGGATGCTAAGTTCAACGATACGCCGGGGAACAGCACGGTGAAGCCGGAGACGGCTCTCTATGCTTTCGTAAATGCGATCTGTGATGCCTGTGACGTGGAGGGCGTACAGTTTAAAATCGGTGGAGAGTCTGACGTAAGATTCCGGGGAGAGGTGAATCTGGACCGGGTATTTCAGCGGGACGCGGATATGATCGAGGCCTCCGGGGTAACGGAGCCTCTGGCAGAGATTTTCCTGGATGAGAAAGGCGCGGAGGATCAGGCTGTGATGGCGGCCAACGAATCCGCGGAGAGAATCACGGAGGCACAGGGAAAACCATCGGAACCCAATCCGCCCTCAGCGGAGGGAGAAAACAGCCCGGACAACGCAGGACAGGGAAAGGGAGTGGGCGTAGATCCCGCTCTGGTGGAGGATAATCAATGATAAAACGCCCGGCTGCATTTGGGGCGGTGATCCTGGTAATATTTTTGTATTTAACCGGCTATTTCGGGGTATCGCCTGTGATACCCCGGCAGGTCTGGCCGGCAGGTACCCGGCTGAGGCTGGCGGGGCGGGTGGCGCTCCGGGAGGAAACAGATTACGGGATACGCCTTACTTTGGAGGAAGGTGCGGTGCTGGCCGCAGAAAATCTTCCCTCAGAAAGATCTTTAAACATATCTTCGAAATTATCTGAAAAAGCAGTATCAGAAATAGGTTCCAATACAAAAATCACAAATTCTTATGAAACATGCTCCGGCCTGGTACAGGTGTATCTGGAGGAGACGGAAGAAGCGCCGGGCAGCGGCGGCTGGATTGCGGTGGAGGGGATCCTCGACTATCCCAAGAAGGCCACAAATCCCGGGCAATTTGACGGCAGAAGCTATTATCAGGCCAGAAATATTTCATTTCAGCTGAAGAAGGCGAAGCTTTTGCGGCAATGGCCGGTGAAATTTTCTTACCGGGGGCTTCTTTTTGGAATACGGGAAAGACTGGCGGCCTCTATGGAAAGGGTTTTGGGAAAGGAGGATGCGGCGGTAATTTCAGCCGTCACGCTGGGCAGCAGAGAAGGGCTGACTTCTGACCAGAAGCGCCTGTATCAGGAGGGCGGAATCTCCCATATCCTGGCTATTTCTTCCCTGCACATTACGCTGCTGGGAATGGGAATTTACCGGCTGCTGCGAAGATTCCGGTGGCCCATCGGCTGCTGCTGTCTGGTGTCCGGTCTGTTTCTGTTCAGCTTTTGCGTGATGACCGGCATGAGCGTATCGGCGCGCAGGGCCTGCGTTATGTATCTGCTGTGGCTTGGGAGCCAGGCATTGGGACGTACCAATGACCAGCCCACCGGCCTGGCGCTGGCATCCTTCCTGATATTGCTGCCCTCCCCGGGATATCTTTGGGACAGCGGATTTCTGCTTTCCTTTGGGTGTGTTCTGTCCTTGCTGTATGTGACTCCCCTGGCAAAACGGCTGCTGCCCCTTCCCGGTTCTCTGGGAGAAGCTATACAGGCGTCGGCGGCCATACAGATTGGAACGCTGCCGTTGATGATGCTCTTTTTCTATCAGGTGACACCCTATGCCTTTCTGGTGAATCTGGCGGTGCTGCCCTTTATGCAGCTTTTGATGCTTGCAGGGCTGGCGGGGAGCGTGGCAGGGCTGCTCAGTGTTCCGGCGGGAACCTTCGTGTCCGCGCCCTGCCACTATCTTCTGCGATGGTTCGAGCTGCTGTGCCGTCTGGAAAAGAAGCTGCCGGGGGCTGTGGTAATCACCGGGCATCCGCAGCTGTGGCAGGTGGCAGTCTATTATGGGGTATTGACAGTGATCTGCCTGGGCGTCAGAAAAAAGTATGGCAGCGGCGCCCTGTCTTTGCCGGGGAGGCAGAAAGGAAAGGGAGGGAGGACTGCATTTTGGCATACGGGACTGTTATGGCTGGGCTGCTGGGTGTCCGTTCTGCTTCTATCCCTGCGCATTCCGCCCGGGCTTCGCATCACCTTCCTGGATGTGGGACAGGGGGACAGTATTTTGATTCAGGCGGATCAGTTTTCCTGCCTGATCGACGGAGGCAGCAGCTCTGAAAGCCGGGTGTGGCAGTACCGTATCGAGAGTGCCTTGAAATATTATGGGATATCCCGGCTGGACGCGGTGCTGGTCAGCCATGGGGATTCGGATCATATCAGTGGGCTAGAGGAACTGCTGGAGGATTATGAGAAGGGATATGGCAGCGGAAATGTGGGTGGAATCACATTGGAACGTCTGCTGCTTCCGGACACCGGATATTCCGATGAAAAGCTGCAGGCGCTGAGCCGGCAGGCGAAGGAGCAGGGCATTCCCGCGGGAAGCTGGAAAGCCGGGGGGAGGCTTCAAAGCGGCCTGTTGGAGCTGACCTGTCTCTATCCGAACCCGGCCTGCGCCACAGGAGATTCCAACCAGGATTCCATGGTGGTTTCGCTGAAATACCGGGATTTTACGGCTCTGTTTACCGGGGATTTGGAGTCAAACGGCGAGAGCCGTTTCCTGGATATCATCCCGGCTGGAGATAATTTTCAGCTTGACCTGCTGAAGGTGGGCCATCACGGCTCCGGGAACGGAACCTCCCGGGAGCTTTTGCACCGTCTTTCCCCGAAGGCGGCGGTAATCTCCTGCGGGAAGAATAACCGGTATGGCCATCCGGCAGCGGAGACGCTGGAGCGCCTGAAGTCAGCCGGGACGCAGATATACAGGACAGATCAAAATGGCGCAGTGACCGTGGAGTGGAGGAAAGGAGAAGCGCAGATTACCTGTTTTTCTGCCCGGTAGGCATCGATACGTGGGGTGGAATTTAACTCGAGTTTTGTTAATTATCAGGACGCAGGAAGAGGCGGGCGCGCAGGGCCACAAGCATCTGGAAAATAATTCGGAGGAT
>CAMNQN010000252.1 GCA_946549155.1 uncultured Lachnospiraceae bacterium
CTTAGATTTTCTTGGTATTCGAAGCAGTTTTCCAGATGACAGGGGCGGCTCCGCGATTTCCCTTCCTGCGTCCTGATAGTTAACAAAACACAAATTTTACGCGTTGTTTTTTATGAGGCAAAATGCTACAATAGTCACGGCAACACGGAAAATAATAACAACATTCATATATAAAGGAGTTTAACATGGCTTTAGATGGAATCACCGTATCCAATGTAGTAGCGGAGCTGTCCGCCCTGCTGACGGATGCCCGCATCAGCAAAATCGCGCAGCCGGAAAATGACGAGCTGCTTCTGACCTTTAAAGGCTTCCGGGGACAGATCCGGCTGCTGGTCTCCGCCAGCGCCAGCCTGCCGCTGATTTATATCACTGACGCCAATAAACCGGGGCCCATGACTGCCCCCAATTTCTGTATGCTGCTGCGCAAGCATATCGGCAATGGAAAAATCACCCGGATCTGGCAGCCGGGCCTGGAGCGCATTATCCATTTTGAGATCGAGCATTATGATGAGATGGGGGATCTGTGCCGCAAACAGCTTATTGTGGAACTGATGGGGAAACACAGCAATATTATTTTCTGTGATGAGGAAAACCGGATCATCGACAGCATCAAGCATATTTCCGCCTCCACCAGCTCCGTCCGGGAGGTGCTGCCGGGAAGAACCTATTTCATTCCGGAAACCCAGCACAAATGCAATCCTCTGGAGACGGACCGGGAGGAATTTTTAAACCAGGTATTTACAAAGCCCATGCCCTTGTCCAAGGCGCTTTACAGCACCTACACCGGCTTAAGCCCTGTGATTGCGGAGGAGCTGTGCCACCGGGCTTCCCTGGAATCCTCTCAGAGCGCCAATTCTTTTCCGGAGCTTGCCAGGCTCCATCTGTTTACGATTTTCTCCCACCTGATGGAGGACGTAAAGGAGGGACGCTATCAGCCAAATATCATCTATGACGGAGAACACACTCCCGTGGAGTTTGCCTCCCTGGAGCTTTCCATGTACGGGGATTACGAGACGCAGAATTTCGACAGCATCTCCACCGTTCTGCGGCAATATTACGCGATGAAGAATACAGTAACCCGCATCCGGCAGAAGTCCTCCGATCTGCGCCGTATTGTGGGGACTGCCCTGGACCGCACCAGAAAAAAATATGACCTGCAGCTTCGGCAGCTGAAGGATACGGAAAAACGGGAAAAATACAAAGTGTATGGGGAACTGCTTCACACCTACGGCTACAGCGCCGAACCGGGCGCCAAAAGCATGAAGGCCCTGAATTACTATACCAATGAAGAAATCACGATTCCACTGGATGAGACCATGACTGCCCAGGAAAACGCGAAGCGGTATTTTGATAAGTACAGCAAGCTGAAACGGACCTATGAGGCTCTGACGGAGCTAACCCAGGAGACCAGGGCGGATTTGGACCAGCTAGAATCCATCCAGACCTTCCTGGACCTGGCGCTTTCCGAGGAGGACCTGGTGCAGGTAAAGGAGGAGCTGACGGATGCCGGGTACATCCGCCGGAAATACACCGGGAAAAAGGTGAAAATCACCTCACGGCCCTTCCACTACCGCTCCTGTGACGGTTACGATATCTATGTGGGAAAAAATAATTTTCAGAATGATGAACTGACCTTTAAATTTGCCTCCGGAAACGACTGGTGGTTCCACGCCAAGGGCGCTCCCGGCTCCCACGTTGTGGTAAAGACAGGGGGAGAGGAACTCCCCGATTCCACCTTTGAGGACGCCGCCCGTCTGGCTGCCTACTATTCCAAAAACCGTGATTCCGCCAAGGTGGAGATCGACTATATCGAAAAGAAACACGTTAAAAAGCCAAATGGGGCCAAGCCCGGCTTCGTGGTCTACTACACCAACTACTCCATGTCCATAGAACCGGACATTTCCAGCATCCAGCTGGTGGAGTAAGCCTGCTTAAAAAACCGTAAGAAGATTCCATATGCCAGCTTTGGAAATCCGCCGACATCAAAGGGGCGGGGAGCGTTTCTGTCCTGCTTATCTATTCAGCTCTTCCCCCAGCACCTCCAGCAGGATGCCCATCACATAGTACAGTGTTTCAAAATGCAGAAACCGCAGCGAATTTTTATCCCAAAGCAGCTTTATCTGCGCTGGAAATTCCTCATCCCCATCCCAGAATCGAAACTGTACCGGGAAAAAGGGGAAAACATCAAATTCCCAGCACACATCCGCTCCTGCGGTGATTCCAATCTCCCGGCCGCCGATTTTTTTGCAGGCCGCCTGAAGCTGCCCTGTTTTTCCCGAAAAGCTTTCCGCGTATTTTCTTGTGAAAAGATCCGCATTGGGGCTGCTCATCGTAATCTGTAAATTGTACAGAGCGCACCATTCCCCCGCCAGCAAAGGCCGCTCTTTGGAATAGCAGAGCACATCGTACAGCGCCATGATAATATCGTAATCCCGGCATTCCTGATATCTCTGGACCGTACTGCAGGGCTCCTCCCCGGCTTCCGTACAGCCTTCAATTACGCCGCTTTCTCCCGATATGCGGTACCTTCGATTCAGCAGCCGAAGATATAGATATTCTCCCTCTGTTTCCAGTCCGAACTTTTCCGCCATCGCCCGCCAGTCATATTTCAGGAAAAGCTCCCGGGCCATAAGCGCCTGCTTATCGTAATTATCCGTCATACCATTTTCCACCTCCATATCAATGCGTATGGCACCTTCTCCCATCCTCTTACATATTCTATTAAAAAATGAGAGAAATCGCCATGTATTTCTATTTCTGTGCATTGCTCCTGCTCTGCCTTCTATTATATCTGATTCTTCATTTTAGGAAAACAGGCATTATCAAAAAAATCGGATGTATGTCAGAATGTGAAAAGCTGGAGCTTTTAAATCGTATCATCACCCCTGCCGGCTTCCGTTACGACCCGGAGGAGGATATTTTCACCTCCACCCTGGATGCCTGGCAGCGGGACTTTGGCTATACGGCCCTCTATGACGAGGCAGCTCCTCTGGCACAGCTCGTATTCGACTGCCTGCCGGTTTACTTTGATTACCAGGACAAAACCTGGCTGCTGGAGCTGTGGAAGGGCCAGTACGGCATCAATACCGGCGCGGAGCTGGGCATCTATCATGCAGATTCCATCGTATCCCCGGAATATTATCAGAGAACACGCTTCCACGCTGTTTCCGATGAGGAGCTTCTGTCCATGCGCCTGACCCTTACGAAAAATAAGAAATCCCTTTTTCAGATCGCGGGCTTCCACTGGTGGCTCACCGGCTTTTGTATGGGAACCTTCTCCCAGCCGGAGGAGCTGGGCCTCCAGGCCCAGGTTACCTTCCCCTCCGCCGGGATGACAAACGCCTTCCTGGACGCCTGGGAAACACAGCGCTGCCGCCCCCAGGAACCCTTACCGGAAGGCCGCCCGTGTTCCAGAACTGCTTCGAACCGTCACTTCCATGAGCTTAACGTCTGCGGGGAAACCGTCACCATTTCACTGGGGACCTTCTGCGAATGCGGACGCGAACGAAGGTTCCGCTGCCCAATCCCCACTCCGTGCACCCACCGCCGCTTCCGCTGCGCCTTCTCCCAGTGGAAAAACCGGCTGTTTGTGCGGATTTACCGGCACGTGACCAGACCCTTCCGGACTACGCCGGACCGGCTGCTGTGTCTGTGGTATTTTCTTCCCTTCGCATTCCGCCGCATGATACAGCCCAGGAAGAAAAAATGCTACCGGATTTAGAGCATCGATTGGAGAAGACTTTCGCACAGGCCCCCGTCCTTCCCCTGACCGAACGCAGCCGATACGTTCTTTTCAGCGACTGTCACCGGGGAAACGGCACCTGGGGGGATAACTTTCTGAAGAATCAACATCTGTACTTCGCGGCCCTGCAGTCCTACTATGACCGGGGATTTACCTATCTGGAGCTGGGGGACGGGGATGAACTGTGGGAAAACCGTTCCATGAAGCAGATCATAGAGATCCACAGCAATGTGTTCTGGCTGCTCTCCCGCTTTTATCAGGAGAAACGGCTGTACCTGCTCTACGGAAACCACGACAGGGAAAAGAAAAACCGCCGCTGCCACTCCTGCTTTGATACCTG
>CAMNQN010000253.1 GCA_946549155.1 uncultured Lachnospiraceae bacterium
AGCTCCTGCAGCTTCTCCGTCCGGTAAGCCCCCGCCTTCGAACCGCCCAGCAGATATGCGTCATAATTTTCACTGAACTTTAACACATGCTGCGCCTTTAACTCCCGCTGGAAATAGGTGGTATCCACCGGAAACTGAATCTGTTCATAGTCCCCGGACTGAAACGCAAAATAACCGAAGGGGTCCACCACATAGTTGGTGACGGCTACCCCGGCCAGCACCGCGCATACCAGTATCAGGAACGCGATATTCCATTTTTTAAATTTGCTTCGCATTTGCTCCCTCCTTGTGTTGTGTCCTTAAAATTGAAAATATAAGAACTGCACCACCTGATTCATCTTTGTCAGGCAAACTGCCAGCAGCGCTCCCGCATACAGAAAATGCTTCCAGTCCGGCTTGAATTTATCCGCCAATTCCTTCGTGGTGGGCGCAAACCAGCAGATTGCCAGGCTGATCACCACCAGCAGCCCCAGCTTCTGATGATGGGTCACAAAAAGAGAAAACTCCGATATAAACTGCTGCCAGCCCATGGAAAAGAGCGCCGGAAAATCCAGCATACTGCGGTAAACCGTCATGGTGTCCGCCATGTTCTTCGCCACAAAAATGACCCGGGTGAGAATAATACACAGGAAGGTCAGCCCCGCTCCCACCAGATAGGGAGGATACTTTTTGTGATACTTTTCCCAGGCGCCGATACATACCAGAATACCGTTCATAATACCCCAGATGATAAAATTCCAGCCTGCGCCGTGCCAGATGCCAGACACCAGGAAGGTGGCCAGGGTAGCGATATAATAGTTTCTCCACCAGCAGCCCTTCTTAAATACATTTTTAAACACATAGCCTCCCAGAAACCGGGACAGGGTCATGTGCTGCCGCTGCCAGTATTCCTGCATATTTCTCGCCTTCCAGGGGGCGTTGAAGTTCTGGGGCAGGTGAATATTAAAGAACAGGGCCAGCCCGATGGCCATATCCGTATAGCCGGACAGGTCAAAATAATAGGAAAGACAGTATTCCAACGTATAAAACCAGGATTCCCATATGGGAATCGAAGCGTGAATATTGCTGTAAAACTCCGACGCGCTCCCGTTCATGGGATCCGCCAGCAGCATTTTCTTGGCGCAGCCGATGGCAAAAATAAAAATCCCAAGGGATACGTTTCTCTGGTTAAATTTCCGGTTTTCCGGATTCTCAAACTGGGGCGTGATCTCCCCGTGATGCACAATGGGCCCCACGATCAGCTGCGGGAAAAAGGTGATAAACAGCAGATATTCCGTAATATTGTACTTCTTCGTCTCCCCCCGGCAGCAGTCCACCAGAAAGGCAATCAGCTGGAAGGTAAAAAAGGAAATACCGATGGGCAGCGCCAGCTTTTTCATGACAAAATCCGTACCGGCCAGCGCATTGATATTCTCCAGAAAGAAGTCCATATATTTATAGTAGGCCAACAGGCCCACATTTCCTGCCACACCCAGAAAGAGCACCAGCTTTCGCTGCAGGCCCTGCTCCTCCCCCTGAATCTGGCACAGGGTAATGCCCAGCACATAATTGGCCAGCACGCTCCCCAGGAAAAAGGGAAAGAAGGCCGGGCTTCCCTGGGCATAAAAATAAAAGGAAGCCGCAATCAGCCAGATCTTGGCCAGCTCAAAGCATTTAAAATAATTGAATATCCAATAGCCTGCCGTCACAATGGGAAAAAACAGCAGCAAAAATTCATAGGATGAAAATATCATAAGATTCTCCCACTTTCTCTTATCTCATAATTGTGATGCCGGTGGGCGGAAACCAGGCTTTTGTTCCCGCCTTATTCCACCGTTTTCCATTTACTCATGTGATTTTCGATAGCTCGAAACAATACCTCTTCCATAAACATCATCACCGCTCCCAGGGTGATAATTACAATCAGGGTGGATGCCGTATCGCCGGTGTTTCGTCCCACGCTGAGCACATAACCCATTCCTCTGGGAACGCCCACCATCTCCGCCGCGATCACCACGCGCCACGCAAAACCCAGGCCCAGCCGGAAGCCTGCCGTCACATAGGGCAGTATCCCCGGTATCACGCAGTAGCGGATACGTTCAAACCAGCTCGCCTCCATAATATCCAGCACATGGTAAAGCCTCTCGTCCACATTCTTCATTCCCTGATAGGTATTGACAATGATGGGGGACAAAGAACCCATCACGATAATAAAAATAGCCGCATTGTTCCCCAGGCCAAACCAGAGGATGGCCAAAGGCACCCAGGCCACACCCGGAATCGGGGATAAAAACCGGATAATCGGATAGAGAATGTTATGCGCCGTTTCACTGGTACCAATCAGAATCCCGATGGGAAGCCCAATGACCACCGCGATGGCAAAGCCCACCAGCACCCGCTTCATGCTGACCCACAGATTAAACAGAAGATAACCGGATTTGAGCATGTCTGTCAGCTCCGCCAGCACTGCGGAGGGCAAGGGAAACAGCATCTGCGCCGTGTCCTGATCCATCTTTCCAAACAGGCCGGTCATGGATGCGGCCGTCCATAGGCCCAGCACCAGAAGCACACCGATCATCCCCTGTATTAACGCTTTCTTCTTCACTGTATTCCGCCTTTCCACAGCCCTCCGGCATTTTCCTTCTCCGGCCGGGGGACTGCCTCATCTCTCACTGCCTCCTACTGGAGGAAAAATGTTTCCACCTCCGGCAGTTCATCCAGATAGCCAAGGTCCGCAGACCACTGCAGCACTTCCAGAGCCGTCTTGGTATCAATCTCAGAATGAAAATCTGTCCTGGTCCTGGCATTCTCCACCACGGATACCTCCAGCTTCAGAATGGAAGCCAGGGTCTCATTGGCCGTCTCATCCTCATTCAGATAATTTGTCGTCCTGGTATGTACCTCCAGAAACGCATCCAGCAGTTCCCGATGGTTTTCGATAAAGTCGCCGGAGGCAATCACCACATTTCCGGGGTAAAAGCCTTCCCCGTCCTCCTTCCTCAATTCCGGGCCCGCATCATAGAGCACCTTAATTTCATCCCCGTAATCCGCCATAGCCACAGAGGCGTAGGGTTCCCAGGTAATCATGGCATCCACTTCCTTCGTACCCATCAAAGCTGCCGCCATATCCGCCGGCTTCATGCCGGGAATCAAAATCACATCCCTATCCGGATTCAGCCCGGCATCCGGCAGAATCTGGGCCCGCAGCATGGCGTCGGTAACTGTGGCAATGCCCGGCTCCGCCACCATCTTATTCTTCAGATCAGCCACCGACTCAATGCCGCTGTCCGCCCGGGTCATCAGCACATGGCCGCCGCCGTTGGTGCCTGCCACTACCTTAAGCTCCAGCCCCTTGCCAAACCAGGTGGCTGCCGGGGCAATGCCCACCAGAGCCACATCCAGCTCCCCCGCCGCAAAGGCCTCCATCAAGGCTGCGCCGTCTGCAAACTCCGCCACAGAAATATCCAGTCCCGTCTCCTCATAATAGCCCAGCTCCTGAGCCACAAAGGGCGCCGCCGTACCGATGGCCAAAATAGAGCCTACCCGGATGCTCTCCGTCTCCTCCGCCCAGGCTCCCATGGCCGTCATCATAAGTGCTCCGCAAAGTGCCGCAATAAAGGGTGCTTTCCTTTTCATATTCTTTTTCCTCCTCATTTTTCCGCTTTCATCGGCGTTTCTCTATACTTCCATCCGCGTCTTTCTTTTTACTTTTCCCGGCGTCCTGTTTCTTCACGCCTGTTTATGCTGTACAGCCCTTTGGCCGTCTTCGGTTCCGGCACTCTCCGACCTGGCCTGCTCCAGCTTCCGATACACATCCAGCAGCTTCAGACGCTGGATTTTTCCGTTTCCTCCCTGGGGAAGCTCCTCCACAAAGTACACCTTCCTTGGCACCTTGTAGGCGGCAATTCTGGCCTCGCACCAGCTCTTCACCTGATCCGGGCTCAGGGTTCTGCCCGCCTTCCGCTTAATAAAGCAGGCCACCTCCTCCCCATACACCGCATCCGGCACACCCAGGGCCGCAGCCAGCTCCACCTCCGGCATCTGGTAAAGCACCTCGTCGATTTCCAGCGGCGAAAACTTCTCCCCTGCCCGATT
>CAMNQN010000254.1 GCA_946549155.1 uncultured Lachnospiraceae bacterium
TTCCAGATGCTTGTGGCCCTGCGCGCCCGCCTCTTCCTGCGTCCTGATAATTAACCATACACGAAGAAAACAAAATCTCCATCTGCACAGTAGGAATCGCCATCCAATTCCATTGAAATCCCGCGCAAAATCAGCTAAAATAAAAGGAAAAAACACGGAGGTGCCCCTATGCAGCATTCCAATCCCCTCACAGCGGGAACTCATTCCCCTCACAAATTCATCACCATCGGCGAGATCATGCTCCGCCTGACGCCGCCCAACTACGAAAAGATCCGCATGGCCACCAGCTTTGAGGCCAGCTATGGCGGCAGCGAAGCCAATATTGCTCTGGCTCTGGCAAACCTGGGTGTGGACAGCACGTTCTTTTCCGTCGTCCCCAACAACAGTCTGGGAAAAAGTGCCATCCGTATGCTCCGCAGCAACGACGTCCACTGCACGCCCGTGATCTTGAGCACCCCGGAGCAAACGCCCACCCACCGGCTGGGCAGCTACTATCTGGAAACCGGCTACGGCATCCGCGCCAGCAAGGTAACCTATGACCGAAAAAACAGCGCAATCACCGAATTTGACTTTGGAACCATTGATCTGGAAGCGCTGCTGCAGGATTTCACCTGGCTGCACTTAAGCGGCATCACCCCGGCACTGGCTCCCAACTGCCGGAAGCTGATTATGGACTGTCTGAAAATCGCGAAGGAAAAAGGATTGACGGTGAGCTTTGACGGAAATTTCCGCAGCAAGCTATGGAGCTGGGAGGAGGCAAGGGATTTCTGCACCGAATGCCTGCCCTATATCGACGTGCTTTTAGGGATCGAGCCCTACCACCTGTGGCTGGATGAGACGGATCACAGCCGGGGGGATGTGAAGGACGGCGTGCCCCTTCAGCCCAGCTATGAACAGCAGGATGAGATTTTCCAGATATTTATTCAGCGCTATCCGAATCTGAAATGTATCGCCCGCCATGTGCGCTATGCCCACAGCGGAAGCGAAAACAGCCTGAAGGCCTTTATGTGGTACGAAGGGCACACCTTTGAGAGTAAGCTGTTTACCTTCAATATTCTGGACCGGGTGGGCGGCGGCGATGCCTTCGCCAGCGGGCTGATTTATGCCATGATGCACAATTACAAACCCATGGACATCATCAATTTCGCCGTGGCCAGCAGCGCCATCAAGCATACGATCCGGGGCGACGCCAACATCACTGACGATGTCTCCACCATCCGGAACCTGATGAATATGAACTACGACATAAAGAGATAGCAGCCGCCTTTCACATGCAGCGATAAACATAAAGCTCATGAAGCGCCCTGGTGGCCCCGATATACTGGAACTGCCGGAAAAACACATTCTCCGGATCCCCTGCCACCAGAAATACCTGATCAAATTCCAGGCCCTTTGCCTGATAAAAAGTAGTAACCGTGATACCCTTTTGAAACGCGGTGCTGTCCCGGTCGATATAGGACAGCACCGGGCCTGCCTCAGCTATTTCCTCATCGGCCCTGTCATGGCTGTCAGCGCATTTGCTCTCATCGGCCCCGGCATGGCTGTCAGCGCATTTGCCCTCATCGGCCCCGGCATGGCTGTCTCTTTTCCTCCGCTCCAGATACTTATAGCACGCTTTTGCCTCCCGCTCCGTCATGGTGAGCACCGCGGCCGTCTCATAGCCGCCCGCTCCCACCCGCACCCTGGCAAGCGCCTGCTCCAATGCCTCTTCCAGGTTTCGAAACGTCTCCTCCTCCACCGGTTTTCCGTGCCGTTCCAGATACGTAATGCCTGACAGTCCGGAAATCTGTTCCGCATACCGCGCAATCTCCAGCGTATTCCGGTAACTCTTTTTCATTTCCACCATGCGGATATCCCGCCCAAATATCCCGGGCAGAAAGCGCAGCACATCCCTTGGGCTCTCATCCACTGTCTGGGCCCGGTCCCCCAGAATGGTCATATTGCAGGAAAACATCCGCTGCAGCAGCACGTATTGCAGATACGTGTAATCCTGCATTTCATCCACCACCAGATGACGGATACTCCCACGGTTTTTCACGGTAAACAGACGGTATTTCAAATACAAAACAGGATAAACGTCCTCGTATTCCAGAACCCGCCGTTCCAAAGGCAGATCAGGAAGCGTCGGAATTCCATTCTCCTCCAGCAGCCAGTTATAGATTTCATATACGTCCCTTGTCACATACATCCCGTAAAATTTCTCCCGCAGAAGCTCCAGGTCCTCCTCCGGAATCCTTCGGCCGGACAACGTTTCATACTCATCCACAAAATATTCCATCACCGCGTCCATCCGGGACAGCAGGGGAATATCCGGAAATTTATAATAAAACAGGCTCAGAAGTTCCTCCGCCTTTCGGGAAAATCCCCGATACTCCACCGGTTTAAACTCCATCAGCCGGTCCTCCAGGTCCAGCAGAAACCCTTCCACCGTCCGCACATATTCCTCCGACTGTTTCCATCTGCCCTGTTCCCGCCGGCCCAAAAGCATCTGTTCCTCAATAAAATCAAACTTATCCCGGCAGTCCGCCGCCACATCCTGCAGCCTGCGGTAAGCAAACAAATCAAAGCTCATCTCCAGAATAGTTTCCTCCCCAAGCTCCGGAAGCACATGGGAGATATAATTCGAAAACACGCTGTTGGGTGAGAGAATCAGAATATTGGAGGATTTCAGCCGTTTCCGGTCATGATATAAAAGATAGGCGATCCGGTGCAGCGCGATGGAGGTTTTCCCGCTCCCTGCCGCTCCCTGAATCACAAGAACTTTGTCCCGGGTATTGCGGATAATGGCATTCTGCTCCCGCTGGATCGTGCGCACAATATTTTTCAGACGTACATCCCCGTTGGCCCCCAGCTCCTGCTTCAGAATATCGTCGTCGATCTTCATATCGCTCTCAAACTCGTAGATCATCTTTCCATCCCGTATCTTGTACTGCCTTTTAGACAGAATCTCCCCTTCCATTCTGCCGCCCGGCGCTTCATAGGAAGCCCCGCCTTTATCATAATCGTAAAACAGGCTGCAGACAGGAGCCCGCCAATCGTAAATCAGCGGAAGTCCCCCCGTCTCTCCGGCAAAATTCCCAATACCGATATAGAAAGCCTCCGATTTTTCTTCCCCCTCGTACACAAAATCAACGCTTCCAAAAAAGGGGGAATCCAGCATTTTCAGCAGACGGCGCCGCAGTTTTCGTTCCTCCTGCTCCGCATTTACCTGGGCCAGGAGGGCCTGTTGATTATCAAAGTCTTCATACCCATACTGATCCATCTCTGTATAATTTTCCCAATAATACTCATGCATCCCCCGGATATCCTCCCGGGTTTCGCGAATTTTGCCTCCCACCTCCCCAATTTTTTTCTCCAGCTTCTCTGTCACATATCCAAGAAATTCCGTTCCTCTGCTCATTCCAATTCCGTCCCTGTTTCTATGATTTGCAGGCCCCACGGTCCTGCGCTACATACGTCCCTTCCTTGCCTGTCATATGCTCCACCGTGATCTCCACCACACAGACATGGTACAAATCCTTCTCAATCACCGGCTCATGCTGCGCTTCCCCGCCCGGAACATATTTCAGCGCCAGTTCCATCAACGGCCGCCGCATTTCCTCTTCCCCCTGCAATACTCTGGCCCGCCCAAAGGCAATCACGCTGCGGTAATTCGTGGTATATTTCTCCGCAAACACTGTATCCTGATCCGTCACACAGAAGGAAACCCTGTTATTCTCTGCAATCCCATCCAATTTATGTCCCATCCTGGCACAATGGAAATAAATTTTAGAATCCGTATATACATAGTTGACAGGAACCGCATACGGGTAACCACCGTCCCCCTGCACTGCCAGCACGCCAAAGCTTCCCCCCCTCAGAACCCTCTCACAAATCTCCCGGGGGATTTCCTGTTTCCTTCTTCTCATTTCTCTGAACATTTTTCTCCTCCTCAGTCAGATTCCCTTTCCGCACATTTTACCATCTATTTCCTATTTCCACAATGCCAACCCAAAAACAATTCGTGTTTTGTTGATTAGCAGGACGCAGGAAGAGGCGGGCGCGCAGGGCCACAAGCATCTGGAAAATA
>CAMNQN010000255.1 GCA_946549155.1 uncultured Lachnospiraceae bacterium
CTGGGAAATCATCAGGATTTCCCGGCGAATTGACTCGGTGCCCCAAATTCGGGCTTGGCTCCATCTTAGATTTTCTTGGTATTCGAAGCAGTTTTTCAGATGACAGGGTCGGCTCCGTGCTTTCCTTTCCTGCGTCCTGCTAATTAACCAAACACGAACGCATTCTCAAGTTTTCATTTTTAAGTATTTGCTTCCGGTTTTTGCCAACAGCCTCTTGCAAAAAGGCAATGGGTGTGATAGTCTGGTTTGCAGACTGAGGCGCAGAAGGGGAAGCGGATGCGTCTGCAGAGGAAGCGCGGCAGATGGCAGCCGGAAGCACTGCGGCAGAATTTTTAGAAAGAAAAGCAGGGATACATATCATGAAAGCGGCACAGAAGATGCACAAAGGCGTACGGCGCCAGGCGCATGGAAGCGGATTGGGACAGAAGATTACGGAAGGAGTTATCTGGAAGCAGCTTCTTATTTTTTTCTTTCCGATTTTGATCGGAACTTTTTTTCAGCAGCTGTATAATACGGTGGATGCCGTGGTGGTGGGCAGGTTCGCTGGCAAGGAAGCGCTCTCCAGTGTGGGAGGTTCCTCCAGCCAGATTATTAATCTGGTGGTGGGATTTTTTACCGGATTATCCTCCGGGGCAACGGTTGTGATCTCACAGTATTTTGGGGCAAAGAAGCAGGAAGAACTGCGGCAGGCTCTCCATACGGCGTATGCATTCGCAATTCTGTTTGGCGTATTCATCGGACTGGCCGGTGTAGTATTGACGCCTCTGCTGCTGAGACAGATGAATACGCCGCCGGAGCTGATGCAGGATTCTATGCTGTATGTGCGGATTTATTTTTCCGGGCTGGTGTTTGTCCTGATTTATAATACGGGTTCCGCAATCTTGCGGGCAATCGGCGATTCCAAGCGGCCGCTGTATTATCTGATCATCTGCTGTATTATCAATATTGTGCTGGACCTTGCGCTGGTGCTTGGGCTGCGCCTGGGGGTGCTGGGGGTGGCGGTGGCTACTCTGTTTTCCCAGGCGGTCAGCGCGGTGCTGGTTACGCGCACGCTGATGTATCACACGGAGGAGATGGAGCTGCAGCTTAAGGAGATACGGATTCAGAGGGATATGCTTGGGAGAATGCTGCGCATCGGGCTTCCCACCGGAATCCAGTCCAGCATGTACAGTCTTTCAAATGTACTGATTCAGGCAGCCCTGAACAATTTTGGCGTGAATACGATGGCGGCGTGGGCGGTCTTTGGAAAGATCGACAGTATTGTCTGGATGATTAACGGTGCTTTTGGAATTGCGGTGACAACCTTTGTGGGACAGAATTTTGGGGCCGGAAAGTGGGAACGTGTCCGCAGAGGAACACGGGACTGTCTGTTGATGACAGTGGGAACAGAGCTGGCCCTCAGTGCATTTATTGTGTTTGTGGGACAGTATCTGTTTGGAATTTTTACTTCGGATGCGGGCGTTATTCAGATCGGGATGCGCATGGTGCGGATTATTTCGCCCGCCTACTGGCTGTTTGCGTTCATTGAGATTTTTTCCGGTTCTCTGCGCGCGCAGGGCAGTGTGCTGGTGACAACGCTCATGACGCTGACGGGTGTCTGCCTTCTGCGGGTGGTTTGGGTGATGTTCCTTGTGCCGGAGGGCAGCCTTGAGCAGCTTATCGCATGTTATCCGATTACCTGGGTGGTGACAGCGGCGGCGATGATTGTTTATTATTTCTATAAACAGAAGCAGATTATACGGTCATTTGCGTAAGGCTAAATGACCTTTTTTGTCTTAAGAAACCGTAAGATTTCGGCCTGAACGAGTAGTTTGGCCAGCGAAGCAGGAAACGTTTCTGCAATAAAGCGTAATAAGCAAAATGCCTGTCAAATATTGGACGTGACTGCAGCATCCAACATTGTGACAGGCATTTGTATTAGGAATAAAAATTTTTTATATCTGATATCACCTCCTTTCAATATCCTGCATGGAAACCTCCCTAATTTAATAGCCCTTCTTTTTTCCTGTAATGGTGATCGGGAAAAAGGAGGTGTAATGCGAAATACGTATTTTTTACCCAAATTTTAGAAGATGTATATTCTATTTTATCCATTGCAGATATCAGATTTTACATGGCAATGGTAAAGTTAGATTGTACATGTACATTACTGAAAAATAGCAGACGAGAAACAGGTCGTGCACACGACAGGAGGAAAAGATGAAAAAATGGAATACATTTCTGCTGGCAGCTGCGGTACTTGCCAGTGTGGCTCCCGCAACGACAGTTTTTGCGGCAGAGGATGCGAAGGTGACCTATACTCAGCCGTATCTTCTTACCCTGAATCCTGACAGTGAAATGGAAGTTTGCTGGCTTACTGCGGGGGATGGAGAGGGCAGCATTGAGATCGGAGAAACAGATGCTTTTGGAGAGACGGTAGAAGCAAAGCAGTATAAAATAAGCGGCATGCGGATTTCTGCTACGTCTGAGGGGTACGATGATGAACCGGAGAATAATCCGGAGTTTGATGTGTATCAGCAGATTGCAGAGGTGAAGGATTTAAAGCCGGATACCACATATTACTACAGGGTTACAACTACCGTCGGCGGAAATACCGAGACAACCAAAACGTATAATTTTAAGACAGCTCCCGAAAAGGGTGGAGATTTTACATTTGCTTTGCTTTCAGACCTTCAGATGAAGGAGGAAAGCCGGAGAATGGTTTGATCTGGAAGAGTGCTTTGTGAACCCGGAAGAGGATGGAAAGACCTGGTTTGAAATCATGCAGCAGGAGGAAGATGGTGCAGAACTGCTACAGTACACTCCGATTTTTCCTGTTCCGGGAAATCATGAGGTAGACGATCAGAGAGTATTTGTAGATAAGGAAAGGGCCGCAAAGAATGGCGACTGGTCATTGTCCATTTATATGCAGCTTTTCAGGCCTCTTTATCCGGAGCAGGAATATACGAAAGGTGGAAAGCACTGGTACAGTGTAGATTACGGAGATTTGCATATCAGCAATATTTCCTGCTTCCGCTGGCAGGACTGGGATGGTTTTGAAGCGCCGGGCTGGGCGATGTTTGATGACATTTCCGCAGACAGTGATCAGGTGAAATGGCTGGAGGAAGATCTTGTTTCTACTGATGCACAGTATAAATGGGTGAATATGCACTGGCATATGCTGAACCGAGGACAGGACGGGTATTTTCCGGTATCAGAGCCGGTAGTGGAAGGAGACAGGGCAACGTATCCCAATGGGGATTATGCGTATGATGTACTCAGACCTCTCTATGAGAAGTACGAGGTGGATGCGGTAAGCTTTGGACATTCTCATGTGTATGAAAGATACCTGATTAATGGCGTGAATTACATCGAAGCAGCTTCTATTGGAAATAACTACAGAGAAGAGGATGATCCCTATCATCCCTCCGGCAATAGGCCTGTGTTTGAGAAAAATGATGTTCGTTCTTTTATGATTTTGACAAAGGATGATACCGGTATCTCGGCAAAGGGTATTGCAGCAAGTGGAGATGCAAAGGGAGAAGTATTTGATGAGTTCTATGTTGCGGAAAATGATTCTTCCAGATAATTCTTTGGATGGAAGATTACAGGTATAAGGAACAGGCTGCCGGAACGCAGTAGTTCTGAAAATCAGTAAAAGATATTTCTGTACCCTCCGTTGGTCGGTACAGTCAGATTAACGGAGGAGGGGCTGTCGCAAAATGGCAGGGGAGCGTTACTGCTATCCTGTCGTTTTGCGGCAGCTCCTTTTTAATCGTCTATGTGATAGTGACATGACTCCAAGGAAAAAGATACTGCTGTAAAGCAAAGAGCATAGCCCCAGCCGGAGGTAAAAGCGGCCGGGTGTAAAATGCTGGAATATTTATATGAGCACTGCACAGATGCGGTGCGTGAGGTACTTGCTTCCATGATAATAGAATACGGTAGGCTTTCCGAACAGAACGCGTTTATGTCAGGCTACAGGCAGGCATTTCTGTTATGGACGGAGATTTTGTTACTGTTCAGGTGCCATTGTCCCGGGGCGGGTTGAGGTGGAAGTGATGACCACAAAAACACCC
>CAMNQN010000256.1 GCA_946549155.1 uncultured Lachnospiraceae bacterium
CACCTCCGCGGCGGGAAGATCGGGGAAGGATTTAACCAACTGCTTTGTCACCGTTTCCAGATTCGTAAAAGCGATGAAGGGATTTTCAAATTTTATGTTTTCTGTCCGCAGGCTCTCCACGTTGTTTTTAATATTTTCCGCGTAGGAAGTCACGATGGGGCAGTTGTAGTGGTTGGGGGCGTCGGGAAATTCCGTGCGCTCGTAGGGAATGCAGGGGTAGAAAATATATTTGATTCCCTGACGGATCAGCCATTCCACATGTCCATGGGCCAGCTTAGCGGGGTAGCACTCCGATTCGCTGGGGATGGATTCGATGCCCAGTTCATAAATTTTCCGGGAGGAGGCGGGGGAGAGGATGACCCGGTATTTCAGCGTGGTGAAAAAGCGGAACCAGAACGGATAGTTCTCGTACATATTCAGCACTCTTGGAATCCCTACGGTACCCCGCACCGCCTCGTCCTCCTCCAGCGGAGGATAGGAAAACAGCAGTTTGTTTTTAAAATCGAAGAGGTTGGGGATATTGTCCTTGTTCCTCTCCTTGCCGATTCCGCGCTCACAGCGGTTTCCGCTGATAAATTGCCGTCCTCCGGAGAAGCGGTTGATGGTAAGGCGGCACTGGTTGGTACAGCCCTTACATTTGGCCATATGGGTGGTGAACTGCAGCGCATTGATCTGATCAATACTCAGCATGGTAGTCTCTTTTTCCGGGCGATACCGGTCTCTGGCGATCAGAGCCGCGCCGAAGGCTCCCATGATACCGGCGATATCAGGACGGATGGCTTCGCAGCCGGCAATTTTTTCAAAGCTTCGCAGCACCGCGTCGTTGTAGAAGGTACCGCCCTGGACTACGATGTGATGTCCCAACTCCGCGGCGTCGGACACCTTGATTACCTTGTACAACGCGTTCTTGATTACGGAGTAGGCCAGGCCGGCGGAGATATCGGATACCTCCGCTCCCTCCTTCTGGGCCTGTTTGACCTTGGAATTCATGAACACGGTACAACGGGTTCCCAGATCGATGGGATGCTTTGCGAACAGCGCCGCCTTCGCGAAGTCCTGCACGGAATAGTTCAGGGACTTGGCAAAGGTCTCGATAAAGGAGCCACAGCCGGAGGAACAGGCCTCGTTTAACTGAACGCTGTCCACGGTCTGGTTTTTGATTTTGATACATTTCATGTCCTGGCCGCCGATATCCAGAATGCAGTCCACCTCCGGATCAAAGAAGGCAGCGGCATGGTAATGGGATACGGTCTCCACTTCCCCCTCGTCCAGCATCAGGGCCGCCTTGATCAGTGCCTCTCCGTATCCGGTGGAGCAGGAGTAGACGATGGTTGCCGTTTCCGGCAGAAGGGAATAGATTTCCTTCATGGCACGGATCGTGGTTTTTAAGGGGCTTCCATTATTATTGCTGTAGAAGGAGTAGAGCAGAGAGCCGTCCTGGCCCACCAGGGCCGCCTTGGTGGTGGTGGAACCGGCGTCGATGCCGAGATAACAGTTTCCTTCGTAGGTGCTAAGGTCATCGGTGACCACGTTATAACTGCTCTGACGCTCGATAAACTCGTCGTAGTCCTCCTGGGAAGCAAAAAGCGGTTCCATACGGGCTACTTCAAATTCCAGCTTGATGGTTCCGGAAAGCCGGGTGATCAGGCTGTTTAACGAGGTTTTGGTTTCCAGGCCCGCGTTCAGTGCGGAGCCGATGGCGGCGAACAGGTGTGAGTTCTCAGGAATGATGGTGTGTTCTTCGTCCAGCTTCAGTGTGCGGATAAAGCTTTCCCGCAGCTCAGACAGAAAGTGCAGGGGGCCGCCCAGGAACGCCACATGTCCCCGGATGGGTTTGCCGCAGGCCAGGCCGCTGATGGTCTGATTGACCACTGCCTGAAAAATGGAGGCGGCCAGATCCTCCTTGGTGGCTCCCTCATTGATCAGAGGCTGGATATCCGATTTGGCGAACACGCCGCAGCGCGCCGCGATGGAATACAGGGACTGATGGTTTTTCGCATATTCATTCAATCCGGGAGCATCTGTCTGGAGCAGGGAGGCCATCTGGTCAATGAAAGAGCCGGTGCCTCCCGCGCAGATTCCGTTCATTCGCTGTTCCACTGTGCCGCCTTCGAAATAGATGATCTTGGCATCCTCGCCGCCCAGCTCGATGGCTACGTCGGTCTGGGGGGCGAAATGCTGCAGGGAAGAGGCCACCGCGATGACCTCCTGTACAAATGGAATCTCCAGATGGTTCGCCAAGGTAAGCCCGCCGGAACCGGTGATCACCGGGGAAACCTCCAGATCCCCTAACTGCTTTCTGGCTTTTTGCAGCAGAGCGGTCAGGGTTTCCTGGATATTGGCATAGTGACGTTCGTAGTCTGAAAACAACAGCCTCCGGTCGGAATCAAGGATTGCGATCTTTACTGTGGTTGAACCGATATCAATGCCAAGTGTATGTAAGCTAGAATGATTCATAGTTTTTCGCAGAATACTCTGCGCCCTCCTTTTATTGTTACCCAGGAAACACTTTCCTCAGCGTTTCCCTATAGAAAGGTATTTGAATGGTTGTGATTTATGTCTCAATAGGGAAAAAACCATTTATTTCCTATTAAAATGGAGACACTACATTATACGACATTATTCTGAAAAATTCAAACCTCTTGCATTATTAAATTTTTCCATATATACTAAAATAACTGTGAAAAATGACGAATAGCATTTTTTCCCTGCTGCGGCAGGGAGGAAAGGCTAGGAAAGGAAAAGGATAAATGAGCGGGATTTACAAACTGTTAAAGAAGGACGGGGGGGCCAAAAGGGGGGAACTTCACACGGTGCACGGCGTTATCCAGACGCCGGTGTTTATGAATGTGGGAACGGTGGCTGCCATTAAGGGAGCGGTTTCCACGGAGGACTTAAAGACCATCGGCACCCAGGTGGAGTTATCCAACACGTACCATCTGCATGTCCGTCCGGGGGACCAGGTTGTGAAAAAGCTGGGCGGGCTGCACCGGTTTATGAATTGGGACCGCCCCATACTGACAGATTCTGGCGGATTTCAGGTGTTCTCCCTGGCCAGCCTGCGCAGGATTAAAGAGGAAGGTGTGTATTTCCAGTCCCATATCGATGGACGGAAAATTTTTATGGGGCCGGAGGAGAGTATGCAGATTCAGTCCAATCTGGCCTCCACCATTGCCATGGCCTTTGACGAGTGTCCCTCCAGCGTGGCGGAGCGGTCCTATGTCCAGGCTTCCGTGGAACGGACGACCCGGTGGCTGGCCCGCTGCAAGACAGAGATGGCTCGTCTGAACAGTCTGGAGGATACGATCAATAAGCATCAGCTTTTGTTCGGCATTAACCAGGGAGCCATCTACGATGATATCCGGATTGATCACGCAAAGCGGATTGCGGAGATGGAGCTGGACGGATACGCCCTGGGCGGACTGGCGGTGGGAGAAAGCCATGAGGAAATGTACCGGATCATCGAGTCTACGGTGCCTTATCTGCCGGAGGATAAACCTACCTATCTGATGGGAGTGGGGACGCCGGCGAACATTCTGGAAGCGGTGGACCGTGGCGTGGATTTCTTTGACTGCGTATATCCCAGCAGAAACGGACGTCATGGCCATGTGTATACCAATGATGGAAAGCTGAATCTGTTTAACGCCAAATATGAGCTGGACGATCGTCCCATCGAGGAGGGCTGCCAGTGCCCTGCATGCAGGCATTACAGCCGGGCTTACATCCGGCACCTGTTGAAAGCGAAGGAGATGCTGGGAATGCGTCTCTGTGTTCTGCATAACCTGTATTTCTACAATCACATGATGGAGGAGATCCGCAGCGCCATCGATGCGGGCCGCTATAAAGAATATAAAAGGGCAAAAATCGATCGGATGAATGGACCTGAACAGTAGGGAAGGGTTCTTCGTGTTTGGTTAATTACCAGGACGCAGGAAAAGACGGGGCCGGGCGGGCAGATGCCTCTGGAAAACTGCTCCGGATACAAGAAACACTAGGATGGAGCCGCCCTCCGATTTTGGGCACCGGGGCAATTCGCCAGGAAATCC
>CAMNQN010000257.1 GCA_946549155.1 uncultured Lachnospiraceae bacterium
CCGGAGCAGTTTTCCAGAGGCATCTGCCCGCCCGGTCCCGTCTTTTCCTGCGTCCGGGTAATTAACAAAACACGAAGAACATTGGCACTTGAATAGTAATAAAATTTGGGGGACAATTTGTACCTCTTCTTTTTATATATAGGATTCTGGAGAAAAGTGTGTTATACTAATTTGGATTAAAAGCGGGAAGCCTTCACTGTGGAAAAAATCGGATTTCAAAAAGGAAGGATTTTGACAAAATGGACAGGGAATGCTGTGAAAAGATAAAAAAACAAGTGGAAGAGGCGGAGTTCATTCTGATAGGTATTGGAAAGGAATTCCGAAGTGAGGGGAACGAGAGACAAACATTGCTGCAGGCCTATAACCAACTGGAGAAATTGGTGAAAGGGAAGCCTTATTTTGTGGTGACGGAGAATGAGGATGAGGTCATTTTTGAGTCGGATTTGCTGGATTTTTTCATTGCGGCGCCTTTTGCGGGAAAGGAAGGGCTGCAGGACGGTGAGAAACAGTGGGATTCCTATTTAAACTGGCTGGCAGCCACGCTGAATCACAGGCTTTGCATTCTGGAGCTGGGAGTGGGTTTTGAAGCGCCTCAGGTGATTCGGTGGCCCTTTGAAAAAACAGTGGTTTTTAACCAGAAAGCGGTATTGATTCGGGTCAATGGAAAATTTCCGCAGCTGTCCAAGGAAACGGCAGAGCGGGGGATTTCGGTGAAAGAGAATGCCGTAGCGTTTTTAGTAGAAAGAGAGACTGAAAATCAATGCTTCAGTGCTTGACATGATAGGAAGGAAAGATAGATGGTAACGATTCTGGATTATGGAGCGGGCAATTTAAAGAGTGTGGAGAAAGCGCTTCTCTCCCTGGGGGCGGAGCCGTTGATCACAAGAGACAGGGATAAGATCCTTGCGTCAGATCATATCATCCTTCCCGGGGTGGGAGCCTTTGGGGATGCGATGGAAAATTTGAAAAAATATGGTTTGGATCAGGTGATCTATGAGGCAGTGGAGCGAAAAATTCCGTTTCTGGGTATCTGCCTTGGTTTACAGCTTTTGTTTGAGAGCAGCGAGGAGAGTCCCGGTGTGGCGGGGCTTGGGGTTTTAAAGGGGAAAATCCTTCGGATTCCGGATTGCCCGGGCCTGAAGATTCCTCATATGGGATGGAATTCCCTGGAGCTTTCCAATGAAGGGAGGCTGTTTGCAGGGATACCGGAAAATACCTATGTATATTTTGTCCATTCCTACTATTTACAGGCAAAGGATCCGAAGATTGTGAAAGCCTCCACCGTTTACAGTACCCGGATTCATGCTTCTGTGGAGCAGGACAATGTGTTTGCCTGTCAGTTTCATCCGGAGAAGAGCAGCCATTTTGGATTGAAGATTCTGGAGAACTTTATTGGGATACCAGGGGGCGGCAGTGACCGGTGTGCGGTGAAAAAAGACTGCAGGGATGCGGCAGAGCGGATGGAAGAGAAAGCCTGTAACGGGGAGGAGCGGTAATATGTTTACGAAGAGAATCATTCCCTGCCTGGATGTACATAACGGACGTGTAGTGAAGGGCGTCAATTTTGTAAACCTGCGGGATGCGGGCGATCCGGTGGAGATTGCGGCGGCCTATGACCGGGCCGGGGCGGATGAGGTGGTATTTTTAGATATTACGGCGTCCTCCGATGCCAGAAATACGGTGGTGGATATGGTACGCCGGGTGGCAGAGACAGTTTTTATTCCTTTCACTGTGGGCGGCGGTATCCGGACTATTGAGGATTTTAAGCTGCTGTTAAGGGAAGGCGCAGACAAAATTTCCGTAAACTCGGCGGCTCTCATGAACCCGAAGCTAATCAGCGAGGCAGCGGAAAAATTCGGCAGCCAGTGCGTGGTGGTGGCCATTGACGCGAAGCGGCGGCCGGACGGCAGCGGCTGGAATGTATATAAAAACGGAGGCCGTATCGATATGGGGATGGATGCGGTGGAATGGGCCAGAAAGGCTGACGAACTGGGTGCAGGGGAAATTCTTCTGACCAGTATGGATTGTGACGGCACAAAGGCGGGGTATGATCTGGAGCTGACCAGGGCAATCGCTCAGCAGGTGTCTATTCCGGTGATCGCCTCCGGCGGCGCGGGCACGAAGGAGCATTTTTATGATGCGCTGACAGAAGGAGGGGCGGATGCGGCGCTGGCTGCTTCGCTGTTCCATTATAAAGAACTGGAAATCCGGGAAGTAAAGGAATATCTGGCCGGGCGGGGTGTGCCGGTGCGGCTGTAGAAAAAGATAAGGTCCGGACGTTTTATGGAAAATACAGGAGGAGGAAAAGAGATGGCACCCATCAGCAACGATTGGCTGGCTCCGCTGAAGCCGGAGTTTTCCAAGCCTTATTATGCGAGGTTATATAAAAAGGTTATGGAGGAATATCATACGAGGTTGATTTTCCCCCCTGCGGACGATATTTTTAACGCTTTTGCCCTGACACCGCTGCATAATGTGAAAGTGGTGATTTTGGGGCAGGATCCCTACCATGGAGACGGGCAGGCCCATGGGCTGTGCTTTTCTGTGAAGCCGGATGTGGAGATTCCGCCGTCGCTGGTGAATATTTACCAGGAACTGCACGACGATCTGGGCTGCTATATTCCCAACAACGGATATCTGACCAAATGGGCGGAGCAGGGTGTGCTTTTGCTGAACACGGTGCTGACGGTGCGGGCCCATCAGGCCAATTCCCACAGAGGGATTGGCTGGGAGGAGTTTACAGATGCAGCTATCCGGATTTTGAATGAACAGGACCGCCCCATTGTATTTATTCTCTGGGGGCGTCCGGCGCAGATGAAAAAATCTATGCTCAATAATCCGAAACACCTGATTTTGGAGGCTCCTCATCCCAGTCCGTTATCTGCCTACCGGGGATTTTTTGGAAGCAGGCCTTTCTCCCAGACCAATGCGTTTCTGGAGGCTCATGGGCTGACGGGAATTGACTGGCAGATCGAAAATCGCTGAACGCAAAGCTACTGTTCTTGGTAAGCTATACAAAATTACGCAGAATGCAACATCCTAAGCATCTACGGGATCCTTCCGTTTTAGAATTTGTCATTATACTATCAAGCTTAGATATTTGTCGCTTAGTAAGTCACATTTGGCTGGATTTACAGAATCACACGAAATGTGGCATACTAAGCGACAAAAATGTAGCCTGCGTAAGCTGATAATGGAATGATAGATGCTGAGTTTAAAAGAAATGGCAGCAAATTTTCGATAGAAGCAATTGCGATGCAAAAGTTGGATATAAAAAGCTTCTGTCTGTGCCCACCATATTAATTTGCGCGAATCAGCTATTTGCGATTAAGATGTTATATTTCGCATGATTTTGTAAAGCTAGCCAGAAAACAGCAGGAAAAGACGGGGCCGGGTAATTAACCAAACACGAAGAATATTCATCTGAACAGTTACAACACAAACGGAATAAAACATCCTGAATTAAAAAATGCTTGCAATAAAATATAAAAAGTGATATACTACATCTATCATTCTTATAAGAACTATATATCTGCGTGCAGATCGCACATTTTCCATATTGATGAAATAATTACAGGAAAGCTATAAAAAGGGAATTGCCCGGAAAAAGGTTAAGAAAGGAAGTGTCTGATTGAATTATAGGGAATTTTTGCAGCAGGTTGAGGCGCAGGTGCGTGACAGAATAGGGGAGGGGGCACATACCTGCAT
Source organism: uncultured Lachnospiraceae bacterium (assembly GCA_946549155.1). GTDB lineage: Bacteria > Bacillota > Clostridia > Lachnospirales > Lachnospiraceae > Merdiplasma. The sequence goes on from CAMNQN010000257.1 coordinate 3,709, forward strand.
TCAGTCCGTGCAGAAAAATAATGCAGTGATTATGGAGGGATTGTCTATTTTAGAGCAGGGGGAGAATGTGGCTCCGACGATTTATCTGAATGGTTTTTACCAGGAATATCTGGCCGGGGAGACTATGGAGCGAATTGTCAGCCGGATTTTGCATTATTACCAGCAGGGAAAAAAGATGCGGTATCTGGATATTTCCTTTTACACGGATTTTGGGAAAGCCGGGCGGCGAATCGTGTGCCGGGTGATTAACCGGGAGAAAAATCAAAAATTATTGAGGGAAATACCCAGCCGTCCGTTCCTGAATTTAGCGGTGGTCTATTATTATCTG
>CAMNQN010000258.1 GCA_946549155.1 uncultured Lachnospiraceae bacterium
TGAATTTACAGAATCACGCGAAATGTGGCATACTAAGCGACAAAAATATAGCCTGTGTAAGCTGATAACGGAATGATATTTGCTGGGTTTGAGAGAAGTGGCAGCAAATTTATCATTGAAGCAATTGCTATGCAAGAGCTGGATATAAAAAGCTTCTGTTTGTGACTACTATATTAATTTGCGCAAATCAGATATTTTCGATTAAGATGTTATATTTCGCGTGATTTTGTAAAGCTTACCAGGAACAGCAGGATGAGTCGGGGCCGCAGGGCCATGTACATCTGGAAAACAGTTCGGAGGATACCGTAGAAAAACTTGGATGGAGGCAGGCCAAAATTTCGGGAGAGACGGCAGCCTTCAAGGCTGACGGCTCAGAGGCACTGAGCTGGGAAATCCATCAGGATTTCCCGGCGAACTGCCTCGCGCCCGAAATTTGGGCATGTCTGCATCTTAGTTTTTCTTGGTATCCGGAGATGTTTTCCAGATGTACATGGCCCTGCGGCCCCGACTCATCTTGCGTCCTCTTCCTTAATAAAACACCTGAACAGTAACAGCTATAAAAAAGTGCCCGGCAGTAGTATAAAAAAATAGTTGAAAAATAGCAGGAAGTATTATAAAATACAATAAAGTGCGGGATTATTTATGAAATCCTTGTCCGGAAGAATATAACCGGAGTCAGAACACGGATAAATTTAAGGAGGAATATCTTATGATATCAGCAGGTGATTTTAGAAACGGTGTTACACTGGAAATTGAGGGAAATATTTATCAGATTATTGAATTCCAGCATGTGAAACCCGGTAAAGGAGCTGCTTTCGTTAGAACAAAACTGAAAAATATTATCAGCGGCGGCGTAGTGGAGAAAACTTTCCGTCCCACGGAAAAATTCCCGGCTGCAAGGATCGACCGTGTGGACATGCAGTACCTGTATTCCGATGGAGATCTGTTCCATTTCATGAACGTGGAGACCTACGATCAGATCGCTCTGAACCAGGAGGCCATCGGCGACGCACTGAAGTTCGTGAAGGAAAATGAGATGGTAAAGGTATGTTCCCACAATGGCGACGTATTTGCCGTAGAGCCGCCTCTCTTTGTGGAACTGGAGGTAACTGACACAGAGCCGGGCTTCAAAGGCGATACGGCCACCGGCGCTACCAAACCGGCCACTGTGGAGACGGGGGCGGTTGTATACGTTCCGCTGTTCGTGGAGACCGGCGACAAATTGAAGATCGATACCAGAACCGGCGAATACCTTTCCAGAGTATAAGATTTTTGCGGGTTTATGAAAAAAGGACCGGCGCAGGAGGAGCTTCTGTGCGTCGGCCCTTTTTTATTTGCAGGTACGTCCTGTCTTTAAGAAAACCATAAGAAAAGGTTAGTAAAACCGCCGCCTGGAAGGTATTGTCATTCCAAATAGGGAATGGTATAATGAAAGGCATAAAAAGGAGACTTTCCGCGCATTTTGAATGTGGGCGCGGACAGAACTGTTTTTATAGAAAAGAGAGGGGAAAAACTATGAAGAAGAAAAAATGGTTAAGCGTTCTTCTGGCGGGCACTCTTTGTCTGACGCTTTGCGCGCCGCTGACAGCCAGGGCGGACGGCCAGAGGGTAGTTACATTGGGCGCGGATCTGACGCAGGATCAGAAAGCTGCCGTATTGAAATATTTCGGTGTGTATGGGCAGAACATTCAGACACTGACCATCACGAATCAGGACGAGAGAGCACATCTGGGATCCTACGTTCCGCTGGAGCAGATCGGCACCAGAACCTATAGCTGTGCGCTGGTATGCCCCACCAATTCCGGCGGCATCCAGGTAAAGACAGCGAATCTAAGCTGGGTCACCAGCAACATGATTGCCACCACCCTGTCCACCTCCGGCGTGGTAAACTGCGATGTGCTGGCAGCTTCTCCCTTTGAGGTATCCGGCACCGGCGCCCTCACCGGCATCATCATGGCCTATGAGTCCGCCAGCGGCACCACCCTGGATCCGGTGAAAAAGGACCTGGCTACCCAGGAGCTGATCACCACAGGACAGATTGCCAATCAGGTGGGCCAGACACAGGCCACGAACATTGTGAATGAGATCAAGATTCAGGTCATCGAGGGCGCTGTCGTGGAGCCGGATGAAGTAGAAGAGATCGTGGAGGAAGTGGTGGATGAGAACCCGGAGGTAACACTTTCCGACGAAGACCGGGCATTGCTCACCGGACTGATGACACAGATCGCGGAGCAGGGGTATGACTATGAGGAGATGAAGGATACTCTGCAGCGGGTGGAAGACAATGTGGATACGCTGTTAAATAATCAAAACTCCACAGAAGCGGAGGAACCGGTGACAGTGGAACCGGAAACCCCGGAGACTCAGCCGGAGACCCTGGCCCCCGACAGTATCCTGATGAACACCGATGACAGCGCGCTGGGCAGTGATGTGAACTTTGATGCCACCAACGAGGAGGCGGTTTCCGAGACCCAGCCCGTTACAGAGACAGAGGCAGATAACGGCGGTTTTGATATCACCACCTCCGATTCTTATTCAGATCCCGGCGCAGATGAAACCTGGAACAGCAGCGGAGAAGGAACAGACGGTACCGTTACGGATGATCCGTATACCGATGGCAGTGGCACAGATGATCCGTATATTGATGGTAGTGATACGGATGATCCGTATGCTAACGGGATGGTTACTGATGGAGCAGACGGTACCGTTACGGATGGTACTGGTGATGATATGAACGCAGACGGAACAGACGGTACCGTATTACCGGAGGAGACCACTGCGGCGGACGAAGGTACGGATGTTTCCCTGGACGGAATGGATACGGCTTTGTATCTGACGGAGGGCCACTGGACACCGGATTCCTCCAACGGCGCCGTGGAGTCCGCAGGAGCCGGACAGATTAAGATCATGTACGGAAACAAAGATCTGGTTCCCGTAAGCGGTACGCTGACCGTGACCGATGCCTGGGGCAGCCAGTGCGCGTCTGTGGACCTTGGCAACAGAGAGCAGGTCTGCACCGTTCCTCTTTCTGAGAACGATAAGATGGCCTACGGCTGGAGCGAGGGTACGGAGCTGATTGTGAACCTGAGCTTCTGCCTGGAGCCCTCTCAGAGCTACACAGTGACAGTAGAGGGCGTACTGGCTCAGACAGCGGACGCTTCCATTCTGGAAAATGTTCCTTCAGCGGCCATCAGCCTGAGTTGGACGGTGAATACGGATACCTGCGGTGCAGCTGTGGCGGTAAACAAGATCGCTGACCTTTATGCAGGAGCATCTGTGTCAGGCAAAGTGATGATGGATGAAACCATGACCTATGCTGTCATTAGCAGCTACGATTCTGAAAAGCTGTCCTTCGATATACTGGAGTTCACACCGGAATCTGCCGGCTTCACCGTGAACTTCCTCCAGTCCGGAACCGCCAGCTTTACCGTGGACTATTATGATGCGGAAGGAAATTATATAACCTCCTCCACAACGGAACTTTTCATCCAGTAAATAAAAGCGGTAACGGCTTAGATATGCCGGGAGAGCTTCTGAAAACCGGAAGCTCCTCCGGCATTTTAAATTTGGTTATGTTCGTGTTTTGCTAACTACCCGGACACAGGATGAGGCGGGACGGCAGGGCCACATACCTCTGGAAAATATCTCCGGATGCCAAGAAAAACTAAGATGGAGACGGGCTAAAATTTCGGGCACCGGGGAAATTCGCCGGGAAATCCTGATGATTTCCCAGCTCAGTTCCCCTGAGCTGTCAGCCTTGAGGGCTGCCAGCTCTCCCGAAATTTTAGCCCGTCTCCATCCAAGTTTATCTAAGGCATCCTCCGAATTATTTTCCAGAGGTATGTGGCCCTGCCGTCCCGCCTCATCCTGCTGTTTCCTGGCTGAATTTACAGAATCACGCGAAATGTGGCATACTAAGCGGTAAATATCTGAAATAGATCGTGTAATGACAAATGCCGGATTGAACGTAAATCCGTTAATACGGTATGGACATTACGAAAC
>CAMNQN010000259.1 GCA_946549155.1 uncultured Lachnospiraceae bacterium
CGGAGCAGTTTTCCAGAGGCATCTGCCCGCCCGGTCCCGTCTTTTCCTGCGTCCTGATAATTAACCAAACACGAAAAGGATTATCCCGCAAACAGCACCGATCTCGTACACGTAGAATTCAGTCATGCTCCACATTGCAAACAATCATGCGCAGCTTCCCATTTTTATCCGGCGGAATGGAAGTCATCCACTCAAACTCGAACGCAAAGGGTTTTTTGAATATTTTATTTAAATTTTCCACCAGGTATTTCTCAATCTGCTCCCGGCTCATCCTGGCCTGGTCATCCCGCACAATCTGGACATGAATCAGGTCGTAGGTCTCCTCAATAAACCGGATCTGCAAAATATCCGCGCAGTGAGCGATTACCGGGGTAATCTCGAAGAAACTGGTGACCTCCCCGTTTTTGTAATAAAAATAATCATTCATACGACCCTGCACGCTGGTGATAAAACGAACGCCGTTCTTTACCTTACAGGTGGCCTTATCTCCGATGGAATAATTAATCAGGGGCAGATCCGTCTTGTACAGCGGAGTAATTACCAGCTTTCCTTCCTCCGCCAGCTTGCCCTCATCATCCAGTACATTTACCACAAAGGAATCATTGTGCACCACATAATAATTTTTCCCCGGCAGGCGCACCATACAGGCTCCCGTCTCGGCGCTGCCGTAGGAATCGATGATGCCCTCCCCCAGCGTCTTGATAAACAGCTTCCGGTTATTCTCATCCACCTTCTCGCTGATCGGATCGTAAAACCTGGGATGGAAAATTTTCTTTCCCGTCCTATTGCTGTAGAGCACAAGGCGCATCAGCTCCGTCTTGTTCATATACAGCCAGTCCGGCTTGTATTCATTGATGGCGTCGATCACCTCGGCCTCCGGCGCGTACTGATCCACATACTTTCTCCGCAAAATACCAAAACGCTGCAGAAAGGTGTCCCGCCCGCCCCCGTTCTCGTCGTGGGCATTAATGCGGCTCATGGTCTTTCCAAAGAAGGGATTATAGCCCGCCACCATCATCACCCGGAACCAGTTGGCTTTCATGTAGGCCTTCTCCCTGGGGGAAAAAATAATGGAGAGGGGTTTCCCCGTGGAACCGCTGGTGGTATCCACAATCCAGTTTTTGTATTTCGGATTTTCCAGTTCCTTCCCCATCCATTCCCGCAGTTCATCCTTGGTCAGTACCGGCAGCTTCGCCAGGTCATCCCCCGTCCTGATATCCTCCGGCTTTATTCCCGCGGCATCAAAACGTTCCTTATAAAACGGCATCTTATAGGCCTTCTTCACCAGCTTCTGCAGCCTTCTGGACTGAGTATCCATCACCCTGCTGAAATTCTTAGGAATCTTCCTCGTCATCCTTGTCAAGTCAAAAAACAGATAGACATTGCCGAACTTCTTCTGCACCTTTTCAAACATAATTGCCCTTTCCCTGCTTTCTCAATCCTGTGCCCGCTTTTACTCTCCGTCTGTAAAATTTACTCCACCCGGATCTCGATATTTTTCAGAGCCTCCTCCAGCACCTGCGTAGCTTCCTCCAGCGTCCTGCCCTGGGTGATCACATGGCCAATCCGGTGCGGACCCACCTTAAACTTTTTCACCGCCTCGCCCACGCGGTAGTCAAACATCACCTCATAAATCCGCTCATCCTGGGGATTATGATTCGCTATGGAGCGAATTACGCCGTCCCGGTCGCTCATCAGCAGCTTGCTGGCATTGGGTACTGCCTTCTCCTGCGGGAACTCCGGTTTCTCGCCCAGTGCCGCCTGGATAATCTTCTCATAATAATCAAAGCCGTAATAAATCGAAACCAACTCTGCCAGGCAGGTGGCTCCGGAACGGCCGCCGATCTCCAGCACGTAGGTCTTGCCGTCCTTCATGATAAAGTCTGCATTGATGGCGCAGTTATTCAGCTTCATTGCCCGGATTGCTTTCTCCGTCTGCTCATACACATCCCGAAGCACATCCTCGCTGAGATTATAGGGGGCGAAATGACCCACCGGCACTCCGGTATCCCCGGTAAACACGTAATCCCCATGCGGAAGCACAAACTGAAGCTTACCGCCGTACACAAAGGCCTGGGCTCCGAACTCCTCGCCGATAATAAACTCCTCCACAATATAATACTGCTTGCGGGTAACCGCTTTCACCGCCGCCACTGCCGCTTCAATATCCTCCGGCTTATTGACTCTGGTGATTCCCCGGCTGCCGGAAGAATCCACAGCCTTGAAAATCAGCGGATACTCCAGATCCCGAATCGCTTCCTCCAGATCATCCTCAAAACGCACCTTGCGGAAACGGGCCGTGCGCACACCGTTGGCCTCGTAGCACTCCTTCATCAGCATCTTGTCCGAAGCGATCTTTGCCGCCTCAAAGCTTAAACCGGTCAGCCCCATCTCGTCGCAGACCTTACCGATGGTTATCACAGCCACATCCGTACCTGCCGTCACAATACCATCAATCTGTTTTTCCCTGGCCACCTTCAAAACAGCCTCGTAATCCACCGTATTAATATGGCAGATCTCATCCGCCACCGCAAAGCCCGGATAGTTTCCCGGAATACTGACCGCAATCGTGTGGATCCCCATAGCCTTTGCTCTCTTAATCAGTGGTACCTGATAGATACCCGCTCCCATAATCATTAACTTTTTCATTTCTGGTCTCCTCCCTTATCCTGGGCGGCGCCGTTTTCACAGACAGACGGCTCTCTCCGCTCGAAATAATTTCCCTCTAAGTTTATCAAAAACGGCTGCCGGCCGTGTTCGTCAATCTGGCGCACCACAAACTGAGGATTATTGTTCATCCCCAGAAACAGTCTGCCGATATACTCTCCGATCAATCCCATAAATACCAGGATGATTCCTGAGAAAAAACAAATCGCAACCATCATGGAAGGCCATCCGATATAAGTCACCGGACGGACGATCTTATGTATCACCACCCCGATGGCCCCCAGGAAACCAATTCCCGCAAAAAAATACCCCAGATACATGGCCAGCCGCAGCGGCACCACAGAAAAGCCCATGATGTTGGACCAGAGCTGAATCAGTTTTTTCAGCGTATAGTTGGAGGTTCCCACCTCCCGCTCAAAGTGCTGGATAGGCACAGAGCTGATATTCCGGGTAATCCGCAGGAACACTCCCTGCAAATGGGTATAGGCGCTGGGATACTGCACAGCGTAATCCCGGACGAATTTCTTAATAGCCCAGAAGCTGGAGGTTTTCAGTTCCTTGGGCTTGTCCAGCAGAATCCGCACCGTCATATAATTTACATAGCTCCCGAAATTCCGGAATTTACTGTGCTTTTTCTGAGGATAATACCCATATACAATATCATACCCCTTATCCAGCTCTTCCAGTATAATCGGAAGCTGTGAAGGATGGGTCTGCATATCGTCATCCATGGCAATCAGAATATCCCCCCTGGCAAAATTCAGGCCAGCCATCACGGCATTGTGCTGTCCGGCATTCTTCGCCAGCTCTACTACCCGCACACAATCATAATCCCTCACCAATTCCCGGAGCACCGCCACCGTCTTCCCGCCGTCCGGAGAATAATCATCCACCAGAACAAACTCATATTCCCTGCGGCCCATTTTCTCAAATTCCGCCATAGTCAGTTCCACCACCTTTCGGATGGTCTGATCAGACTTGTAACACGGAATAATTACCGAATGCAGCATTACTATGCCTCCCAAATTGTATTTCATCTTCCGTCCAAAGACTAGATATATATTACCAAATTTTCTTTCACTTGTACAGCAAAATAAAATGAGCGAGGCAAGATGGCATTTTTTTATTCTTGTTTTGTTAAGGATCAGGACGCAGGAAAAGACGGGGCCGGGCGGGCAGATGCCGCTGGAAAACTGCTCCGGATACAAGAAACGCTAGGATGGAGCCGGACAAAAATTCCGGGAGAGCTGGCAGCCCTCAAGGCTGACAGCTCAGGGGCGCTGAGCCGGGAAAT
>CAMNQN010000260.1 GCA_946549155.1 uncultured Lachnospiraceae bacterium
GGAATGGTGGCTCTCAAAGTCCGGACAGGTGGCTCAAAGAGCCCCGGAATAATCACCGTGGAAGGGCGAGGTTCAGGCTGTGATATGGATAGCGGAATGTATCAAGAGTTTTCTGCTACAGAATTTGTTGATATGTTTTTACGAACAAACGGAGATATTTTGGTACAACCATATTAGTCTGAATGGGTCTCCGATAACCGACATCAATCCGGACCTATCGAGCCATGTGGAGACGGTCTGTCTGCTCTCCAAACTGAAATCCGATTATTGACTTTATTTCCAACAGTATCTCCCAAAAGCAGGAATTTGGTACTTGACTCTCACACTATGGTATACTCTAAAGTAGAATTGAGCTCAGGAATACACATATATGTGAGGTGGAACCAATGTTAAAAATAGGAGATTTTTCAAAGCTGTCAAGAATCAGCATCCGTATGCTGCGGTATTATGATGAGATCGGAATCCTCCATCCCGAATGTGTGGATGACTTTACCGGATACCGCTATTACAGGGAAGCCCAGCTTCCGCTGGCTGAAAGAATACAGACATTAAAAAACCTGGGATTTGGGCTTTCGGCAATCAGTGAAATACTGGACAAGTGTGAGGATGCAGGGGAAATGGAGCGGTTCCTGCTGGTGAAGCGCAAGGAGCTGGAGGAGGAAGCCATGGGGATACGCCAGAAGCTGCAGTTTCTTGACAGCACCTTGAAATGGCTGAGAAAGGATGGTAACCTTATGGATTACAATGTAACATTGAAAACAGTACCGGAGCGTTATGTCGCAAGTGTGCGCCAGGTAATTCCTGCTTATGACTGTGAGGGCATGTTATGGGAGATCATGTGCCGGGAGCTGGAGACGCAGAAGGTGCAGCAGGCAGTGCCGTGTTACGGGATGGCTATTTTCCATGACGAAGGGTATAAAGAGCATGACCCGGATGTGGAGATCCAGAGCGCGGTTGTAGGAAAATACCAGGATACAGAGCATGTGAAATTTAAGACTGTGCCGCCGCTTCAGATTGCATCCGCCACATATAAGGGAAGCTATGACCAGATATCAAGGGTAAATGCGGCTGTTGCGAACTGGGTGGTTGAGAATGGGTATGATTTTGACGGAAAATCATTCTGTATCTATCATGTAAGTCCCGGACAGACATCCGATCCGGAGGAACTGGTCACAGAGGTCTGTTTTCCGGTAAAAAAGAAATAATAGCAGATTCGTTGAATATTTGGGAGGCGTCTTTTTGGGGGCGCTTCCTTTTTGCTGTTTTTCGGAAGAAAATTCTGAATGAAATGCGGCGGGATTGGAGTGCAGGATGGAGGGAAGCGTTTCTGATTGATACGGCAGCCCTTTTCTGTTATGCTGTATGGCAGGGGAAAGCCGGAAGGAAGTTCTAAGGAGGAAACGAATGGCCGCAGTATATTATGTTGAGGATGACCCGGATATCGCAGAGAATGTAAAAACATATCTGGAAATCCGTCAGATGGAAGTCTCTTTATTTTATCGTATTGCTGATGTGAAACAGGCGCTGCAAAGAGAGCGTCCGGCACTGCTTCTGGTGGACTGGAATATGCCGGATGGAAGCGGGGATGAATTGTGCAGATGGATTCGCCGCTTATGGGGAAGCCAGCTTCCCATTCTTTATTTAACGGTTCGAGGGGAAACAGCGGATATTGTTCAGGGCTTTCAGGACGGGGCGGATGATTATGTGGTAAAACCGTTTGAGCTGGAAGTGCTGTATTCCCGTATTCTGGCATTGCTGCGCAGGAGCGGACAGGCAAAGGAACCCCGGCTTTTCTGCGATCATCTCTTGCTGGATACAGACAAAAAGTCGGTTTTTTGCGAACGGGAGGAAATCCGGTTAAGCCAGCCGGAATATCAGCTGCTCCTTCTGCTGATGGAAAACAAAGGGAAAACAGTGACCAGAAGGCAGCTATTGGAGCAGGTGTGGGACAGCAATGGAAATTATGTGAATGACAATACATTGACCGTGACCATGAAGCGGCTGCGGGAAAAGCTGCATAATCCGGCTTGTCTGAAGACCGTACGCAGTTTTGGCTACCGACTGGAGGAGAGTGTATGGCAGAGATAAGAAAACAGAGGGCTGCGGTTTTAGCGCCCCTATTGGTGTGCCTGGCCGGTATCATTTGAATAACGGCTTTCTGGCAGTATAAATACCGGCGGGCTGCCTTTGAAGGGCTTTCAGGGTTTTGTGAAATCATGATAGAGGATTATCCCAAAGAGGAGGGGCAGGTGCTTTCCGCTCTGAAAAAATATCATGCGCTGGCGGAGCAGGAAGGGGAAGGCAGTCAGTTTCTGGAGCGGTATGGCTATGGCCGCAGCGGATTTTATGAGCGCGTTCCCTGGAGCTTTTTTATCCCCTCCATAGTTTTGCTGCTTCTGCTGGCCTGCGGCTTCCTGTTTGCCGTATGGTATTTGAACAGGCACAGCCGGATGCGGATAGCAGAACTGACGGGCTATCTGGAGCAGGTCAATGCAGGCGCAGCCGGGACAGTCATCCAGACCAGGGAGGATGAATTTTCCCATCTCCAGGATGAGATGTATAAGACAGTTACCTCCCTGTATCAGACCAGGGAGGCGGCGGTGCAGGCAAAAGTAAATTTTGCAGATAATCTGGCAAATATCGCCCATCAGTTAAAGACGCCTATTACTGCCGCCTTTCTTTCCCTGCAGCTTATGAAGGACACAGCACCGAATGTTTACGGAGCGCAGATTGAGAGGCAGCTGGAGCGGTTAAACCGATTGGAGGAAGCGCTGCTGACACTCTCCGAGATTGATGCCGGGGCTTTGCATTTGGAATTTTCCCGGGTGGATATCTATACCGCGCTGAACCTTGCGGCGGAAAACCTGAATGATCTATTGATGAAAGAGAATATTTCTCTGGATATCCCGGATCATGGGCGCCTGGAAATCTATGGGGATATGGAGTGGACAATGGAGGCCCTTATGAACCTGATGAAGAACTGCATGGAGCATTCCGCACAGGGAGGAACGATACACTGTGACTATTCTGGTAATCCGTTTTATGCGGAAATTTTGATATGGGATGACGGAGCGGGATTTTGGGAGGAAGATATGCCCCATCTTTTTGAGCGGTTTTACCGTGGAAGGGGCGCTGCCGGAAATGGAATCGGAATCGGATTGTCTCTTTCGCGCTCTGTTTTTGAGCTGCAGAATGGTACCATTACCGCCCGGAATCGGCCCTCGGGAGGTGCTTGTTTTGAAATAAGAGTGTACAGGCATAATTTTGAAGAAAACGGGCAGAGTCACTGAGATGTCACTTTCCTTTGTTACAATGTAAGTAATCAGAAGCTGCGGAGCATTTTCCCGGGTCTGTGGGCGCAGCTTATAGCAGGGAGGAAAGAGTGGCATGGAGATACTGAAATGTGATGGTGTCAGAAAGATATATGGTTCGGGTGAAACCTGCGTTACGGCGTTGGATCGGATTGATCTGTCTGTGGAGAAAGGAGAGTTTGTTGCCATTGTGGGCGCTTCCGGGTCGGGGAAATCCACGCTTTTACATATAATTGGCAGTGTGGATCAGCCGACGGAGGGGAAAGTTATGGTGGAGGGAACGGATATTTCCAGGATGAACCGGACCCAGGCGGCAATTTTCCGGCGCAGGAAGGTGGGACTGGTTTATCAGTTTTATAACCTGATTCCCACCCTTACTATTCGAAAAAATATCCTCATGCCGCTTCTGCTGGATAAGAGGAAGCCGAATCAGGAGTATTTTAAGCAGATAGTAGGGACATTGGGCATTGCTGACAAACTGGAGTTTCTGCCGGACCAGTTATCCGGCGGACAGCAGCAGCGGGCGGCCATAGCAAGATCCCTGATTTATCGCCCGGCTCTTTTGCTGGCGGATGTAAACTGAACCCCATGTGCTTACTGTACATAGCGTGTACACAGTAGGATTA
>CAMNQN010000261.1 GCA_946549155.1 uncultured Lachnospiraceae bacterium
CCATAAATCCATACGAAAGGGTTATTTTTTTACAGAAAACTTTTTACTCACCAGTCATATACATCCGGCGCTTTGCCCGCAACCTCCATAAGCTTCGGAAGCATCCACTCCGCATTCACCTTCCCACCGCAGCGCATCAAAAATTTTTCCCTGCGCTTACCGGCAAGCTCCGTGATTCGATCGACCTGACTCTGAGCGCCATGATGCTTCCAGAGCTTTAGCTGTGCATGAGGATTTGCCCGGAATTTTTCTGTTTTGCAAAGAGGTTCCCCGTTCTCCAAAAGAGGTAAAAAAGTAGAAGAAGTGGCATCGATACCAATGCCGATGATATCTTCCGCCCTGCGGCCGGATTTTTGGACCACACTGCAAATAGTGTGATACATTGCATCCACATAATCGTCTATTTCCTGCAGGGCATAATCCGCAGGAAGCTCTCCTGCGCTTCCGGGCAGAGCGCTCAATATACCATGAGGATAGGGATAAATACTTTCTTCTATCACCTCTCCGCTGTCAACCGAAACCAGGACGGCTCTTGCCGAAAGCGTTCCATAATCCAGTCCTATTACATATTTACCCATATTTTCAGCTTTCTTTACAATATTTTTCCACAAGCTTATCTGCCGCTTCGTCCAGTTTGCCAATGTCCCACATCAGCTGCAGAATGGTATAACGGTCGCGCAGTTCCTTTCCATAGCGAATACTGTCATACACATATCCGCGTGAAATTCCCACATCTGCGGGAACCTTTGCCGCCCCCATCTCCTCAAGCACATGATAAATCTCAGAGGATTTCGGCGCTGTCTTAGCAAGCGCGCTGATCTCATCCCACTTTTCTTCCATCACCGAAAGACGCTTTAAGAGCCCCTCCGCATCGTTCTTCCCTGCCTTTTTCTCCAATGCAATGATTCCTTCCGCGCCGTCCCGGTAGCAGCGGCGTATCTCCTTTTCCCATTCTTCCATGGAAGGACGGCTTGAAATTTCTTTCCTGGTTTTGGCAAAGTCGGGTTTTTCCATTTCCGCCAGCATATTGTAAAGCTCCAGCATCAGCACTGTGCCAATACCAACCTTTGTGCCATGCAGTACCGCCGGAATGCCGTCAAAAAGAAACTGCATTTCCCAGTAGTGAGACTGATGGTGCTCCGCACCGGAGGCCGGACGTGAATTGCCGGAAAAATCCATGGCAATCCCGGAAAGCACCAACGCCTGCGTGAGAATCGAAACAGCTTTACTGTCATGGGAGGCAAGTCCCTTTGTGCTTTCCATGGTCTGATCCACTGCCGTCCGCATAATGTCCGCAATGGTATCGCAGTAATACTCATCATTCACAATACTGGACAGCTTCCAGTCCAGAAGACAGTTGTATTTCCCAAGAATATCCGCGGCTCCTGCCGCCAGCATCTTAAGCGGCGCAGCCGACATAATATCAGGGTCACAGATCAGCGCCAACGGCTCCTGTGCAGGAAAGGTAATCTTCATGTTATTAAAAATCAGCGGTGCCACCCCGCTTACAAGCCCGTCCATGGAAGGAGCCGTAGCAATCAGCAAAAAGGGCCTGCCCGTAATATAGCTGAAATAACGGCCAAGGTCATTGATCGTGCCGGTACCGATGGAAACAATGATATCCGCTTCTTTATCATTTGCCATGGCAATACTGCCCAAAGCGTGCTCGTCCGCCGCCAGATCTCCGTTTTCCGGACTCTTTAAAATATGAGATGCAAAACGGATGTCCGCTTTCCGAAGCGCCTCCTCAGCCTGACGCCCCGCAATTTCATGGGTATGTGTATCGGAAATCAGATAGGGTCTTTTATACCCCAACTGTTCCAAAAGCTCCGGCAGCTTTTGAATGGCATTCGGCTCAAAAATAAAGTGTGCAAACAGCGATTGATGTTTCCGCCCACAACTGCATTCAAAACTGCAGTTTAAATATTGATTGATAGATTTGCTCTGCATAGTGCTTTCCTCGATTTCTTATATGATGCCTTTTATTATACCTTTCGGTATTTAATTGTTCAACGATTTTTGCTCCGCAAACTCTCCCCGCAAACTGTCCTTATGTCATTTACAGTCCTTCCACTGTAAGCACGCAATCAATCTCCGATGCAAAGTGATTGGCAGGATTCACCACATAGAAATAAAACACATCGCTCTCTTCCACATCATTAAGACAAATCTCAATATCATGATATCCTGCTGCCAACCGCAGATTGGTACATTTTTCCGATGGCGCCCGGTGATAGGCGGGAATCAGGGGAGTTTCCACTTTACTTTCCACTACTGCCCTGCCGTCTACCAGAAGGGCTGCTGGTTTCCGATATACCACCAGAAGTCTCACTTCCTTCTCCTCCGAAATCCAGAGACGAGAAAATGCCTTAAGCATCCGGGCTTTTCCTTTGGGCAGTCCTATCTCCTTCATACGCACTGCGGCATCCGTTCCATGAAAGACACCGAGGGAAACTCCGTCCGCTTCCAGTTTCCAGTCAGCCGTTGCCATCAGCGTAAAAGGAACTTCCATTTCCATCCAGTTCCCTGCAATTTTCTGTTTCATGAGAAAACGGCAGAAATAAAAGGCATTTTTCTCCGCATCTTCCTGAGCCTTGACCAGAAATCCAACGGTCTTCCTGCCGCCCGGGACAATGGATACTGTCTGTACCGCCCTGTCTAACACCTCCAATCCGGAAGGTATCTGCATCCCGATGTCCAGTGTATAGGATGCTAGACTTTTATTCTCTATTGTCAGATACACCGTTTTGGTTCTTCCGGGCGTAATGGCTGGATTTCCATTTTCATATTGTGTTTCACAAACCAGTTCGCAGCATGAAAAAGAACCTTCCGGAAGAATTGTAATCTCCCGGTCTGTTTCCTGTTTCACGGAGAAAATCGACTTGTCCGGCACTGCATCGTAAATGGCTGCCGCCAGTTTTGCCGCCCGGATCGAACGCTCCGTCAGCTCACCGATCGTTTTCGGCACATCAAATCCGTAAATCGGACTGCTCACAAGAATTTTTTCTCCCAACGGTTTCACCCACCGCTCATCCAGATAAGACGTGCCGTACATAATTCCCATGATGGAACCGATAGTCGCACAGGTACAGTCTGTGTCATATCCACAGTCTGTCGTAATCAGCAACTGCTCAGTGAAGCCCTTGCCGTAAAGAAGTCCCATCAAAGTAAGGGCAATATTAAGAGGAGCATCGGTAAAGTTCTCTCCCCCAAACATTTGGATCAAAAGTTCTCTGTTTTTCTGCCAGCTTTGTTTCTCCCGCCAGGATTTTAACAAAAGCCGCACTGCTCCTGCCGTTCTGCTTTTCTCAGGAATGTACGAAAGGGAAGTTTCAATCAGCTTCTCCACATTCTTTTCCTCAAATGCCAAGCATTCCAGTACTGCAAAGAAAACTTCTCCCCAGACACCCTCTCCCCCGGCATGGTCCACACAGGCATCCTGGCAGGCATAGTAAGCGGCAAGCTCCGGCTTTCCCGCACAGACAATGCCCCACAGCTCTGACCGAATGGGGGAACCCATACAATCCGTAAAAAAATTGTTATAGCAGCCGGACAAAGGCGGCCTGAGCCCTTTTCTCATATTGGTCAGGGCATGTCCGTATTCATCAAACTGAAAATGAACATGACTCAACCACTCCTTTGCCAGATTCGCGCTTGTCACCTGCCCTGCATACTGTTCTAGGCAGTGCAGGTTCACCAGTTGCAAATCCAGATCATCATTCTCCACTGCGGTCACAAATTCCTGGGTATATCCCTTTATATCTAGGAGTTCCATCAATCCCTCCAGCGGACCTCCCAGCGTTCCGCCGATATTTTTTCCCATCCAACAGGCGTATACTTTGTCCCTGAAAAGTTCTTCGTTTAACATTGTTTTTCTCGTCGAGTAGACTTTCTCGACTTACCTCCTCTCTAAATTCACTTTACAGAGTGAG
>CAMNQN010000262.1 GCA_946549155.1 uncultured Lachnospiraceae bacterium
GGTGATATCTTTCAATAAATTCCCGCAGATCGGCGGAACACATTGGAAGGCAATGCCGTTCATTTCGTAGGTGCCGTATGTTTCCAGAAGCCATCCAAGACGTTTCACACCTTCCCGGGCGCTGTGTATGTAGGGAAGCACCAGAGAGACAATATCTTCCTCCCCGATACCGCCCGGAACTTCTTCTCCGCCCTCCCTGGCGGGCTGACAGATCACCAGCGGATCCGCTCCCAGAACCCTGGGGTTTGAGGTGATGGTTTCGGTGGCTGTCATTGCCACGTTGGCCTCGTTCACGCCGCTGGCGGCCCAGATGCCTTCCCCCGCCACTGCGTTGGGGACAGCTGTATAGCGCATGGGATTTTCCGGAAGATCGATTTCCACATGGGAAATCACAGATCGGTATTTTCTGGTCTGCTCTTCCGGTTCTATTATCACAAATTTCTTGGGCGTGAAGCATCCTGAGCCGGAATCATCGTTCCTTGCAATGATCGTGGAGCCGTCATAGCTGGCGTCCTTTCCAATAAGTAATGTTGTACAGCTCATTTCAGATTTCTCCTTTTTCTGGTTTTGACATTGCGGCTTCTATGAGCAGGCTGCAGGTTCCGTCCTCAGTGAGTTTGAGGATGACGGATTCTTGACTTGATTTTGAAAAGTGGATTTGCTGCGACTGAGGCTGTTTTTGACTGCGCAGGCCGGGGAGGGAATACAGCAGACGACGGGGCAATTCTGCTTCACAGTCAGATCACACAGAATTTCTACAATTTTTTCACAGTTTTTACACAAAGTTAAGCTACAGTATATGTAATAAAAAAAGAGAGTGTTTATCCCGGGCGGTATCTGCCTGGGAGGAGATACAGGAAAGGGGTAAGACCATATGGCTTTTAAGAACTGGAATACAAAGAAGACTGCGGCGGCCTGCCTGGGAGGCGGTGTTCTTTTGGCGGCGGTGGCACTGACGCAGGATTACCAGGACAGTATCGCTCTGGCGGAGGATGCGCAGACGGAAACACAGGTGACGCTGGCGATTGCCGATGAAGAGAAGGAAGAGACGCAGGCTGCGGAGGAGAAGAGTGAAGTGAAGCTTTCCCTGTCGGGAGGTGCGGCGGATGAGACGGATGCCGCAGGTGCGAAGAAGGATGACGCAGGCGATGGAGACGAGGCTGACGCTGCTGTGGATGTGCAGGAGGATGCCGGCGCGGCGGACGATTCAGATGAAAAGAATGCGGATGAAAAGAATGCAGATAAGAAGGAGGATGCGGACAGTGGGGACGACGCGGGAGCAAAAGCTGCTTCCTATGAGACGCTGGAGACCACATCCACTGGTGCCGATGGTATTATGGCCATAGATGTGTCCGGGATTGTGGAGAATTGTATGCCCTCCATCGTATCCATTACCAACAAGTCCGTTCAGGAGGTAGAGAGTTATTTCTACGGTTCCCAGGAGGTTGAGATGGAGAGTGCCGGTTCCGGCATCATCATCGCCCAGAATGACACGGAGCTGATGATTGCCACCAATAAGCATGTGCTGGAGGATGCGAAGAAAATGACCGTCTGCTTTACGGCGGATGTGGAAGATCCGGAGGACGCGGTGGTGGAAGCGGTTACCAAGGGAACGGATGCCCAGTATGATCTGGCGGTGGTTGCCGTGGAACTGGCAGATATCCCGGAGGATGTGCTGAGCCAGTTAAAGATTGCCACGCTGGGAAGCTCCGATGATCTGAAGGTGGGTGAGACGGCTATCGCCATTGGCAATGCCCTGGGCGTTGGGCAGACCGTGACCAGCGGTATCATCAGTGCGCTGGAGCGGGAGATCACCACGGATGTGGGGACCTTCACTGAGATCCAGACAGATGCCGCCATTAACTTCGGCTGCAGCGGCGGGGCGCTGCTGAATGCCAGGGGCGAAGTGATCGGTATTAATTCCGCCAAGGCTACGTCAGATTATGCGGAGAGCATGGGATATGCCATTCCCATTGATTCAGCGATTCCGGTGCTGAGCAGTTTGATTAACCGGGAGACCAGAACGGAAGTGGAAAATCATGGATACATGGGCATCACGGTGGTTCCCGTATCGGACGAGGCCAAGCAGATGTACAATATGCCGGCAGGCGCCTTTGTGTACGAGGTGACGGAAGGCTCCGCAGGTGAGGCAGCAGGACTGAAAAAGGGCGATATCATCACGAAGTTTGACGGAATTTCCATCGACTCCTCCGATACGCTGGTAAATACCCTGAGCTACTATGAGGTGGGAGAGACCGTGACCATTGAGATTCAGGTGGCGGAAGGCGGCGCGTATACCGCGAAGGAGCTGGAGGTGACGCTGCAGGAAGGCGCCAAGGATGTGCAGGAGGACGATGAGGAGATGGATAGCCTTCCGGAGGAGAACGGCGAAGAGGAGGACGTTCCGGAGGAATTTTACGGCCCGGAAATCGGAAGGGACAATAACAAGGATGATTTCTACAACTTCTTCTTCGGCGACGGAGATGGATTATATTAAGAAAACGTTCATTTCTTCCGTAATCCCTTAGGATCTTTGGCGGATTCCCATGGATTTGCAAGGGGAATATGTAAAAGATGGAAATCCCTGCATGGAACGAAATAAAGTTCCGTGCAGGGATTTTTTTGTAACCTTTTGCCGCTCTCGATTGTATAATTAGTGAAAGGCTTTTCGATAAAAATAAATGCAATAAAGGAGTGCTCATGAGACAATCACTGCAGGAGCTGATGGAGCAGTACCAGAACAGTCTCTACGCGGCGGCCTTCAGCGTGTGCAAATGTGCGGAGGACGCAGAGGATGCAGTTCAGGATACGTTTCTTCAGTACCACACAAGCAAAAAGGAATTTGAGAGCGGGCAGCACATCCGTGCATGGCTGATCAGAGTGGCGATCAATAAAGCGAAAAATATGAACCGGGCGTTTTGGAGGCAGAATAAGGTTTCCCTGGAGGATTACATGGAGACGCTGGCCTTTGAGACGCCGCAGTCCCGGGACTTGTTTGAAACGGTTATGAAGCTTCCGGAAAAATATCGTATTGTGATACATCTCTTTTACTTTGAAGACTTCTCCGTCCGGGAAATCGGATCGATTTTATCCGTCTCGGAGAGCAATGTGAAGGTCAGGCTGTCGCGGGGACGGGCGCTGCTTCGGCAGACATTAAGGGAGGAATGGGAAGATGACGAATAAGGAAAAGTATAAACAGGCCTTTTTAGTCTTGCATACCTCCGAGAATTTTTCGATGGAGGTAAAGAAAATGGCTATGGAAAAGAAAAGAAAAATTAACGTAGCAGCGGCAGCGGCGGCAGTATGTGTTCTGGCAGCAGGGGCCGGCGGCTCCTATGCGGCCAATGTGGGAGGGATTCAGAGGACAATCCAGCTTTGGATCGAAGGAGATAAGACGGATGCTGTGATGGAGGTGAATCCGGACGGCACCTACACCCTGACCTACCCGGACGAAAACGGGCAGGAGATAGAACGGGGAGGCGGAGGCATCGCCATAGACCAAAACGGACAGGAGCGGCCCCTGACGGAGGAGGAACTGCTGGCAGAACTGTATTCTCCGGATGTGTGGTATGAGGAGGACGGCAGCGTATGGGTTTCCTATTATGACCAGAGGCTGGACATTACCGATAAGTTTGACGAGGACGGAGTCTGCTATGTGAAGCTTTCCGGCGGCGGCAAGACGCAGTACATGACAATCAAGTACCAAAACGGCTATGCCATGTCTCCGGACAGATATTTAAGCCCGCAGGAGTTTAACTGATTTCTCCGGCAGCCTGGGCGGCGTGATTTTGTAAAGCCTGCCAGAAAACAGCAGGAAAAGACGGGGCCGGGCGGGCAGATGCTTCTGGAAAACATTGCGCAGGATACTTAGAAACACTTGGATGGAGCCGCTCTCCGATTCCGGGAGAGCCGGCAGCCCACAA
>CAMNQN010000263.1 GCA_946549155.1 uncultured Lachnospiraceae bacterium
AGTCGGGAAATCATCAGGATTTCCCGGCGAACCGCCCCGGTGCCCGGAATTTTCGTCCGGCTGCATCTTAGATTTTCTTGGCATCCGGAGTTATTTTCCAGATGCTTGCGGCCCTGCGCGCCCTCCTCTTCCTGCGTCCTGATACTTAAACCAAACACATAACTTCACAGGAAAATTTTCCTCACGTCATTAAACAGGACCACCACCATCAGCAGCATCAACGCCATCAGCCCTGCGAAGTGTATTTTTCCTTCCGTCTCCGGGTCCATACGCTTCCGGCGCAGGGCTTCTACAATCAAAAATACCAGCCGGCCGCCGTCCAGAGCCGGTATCGGCAGCAGATTCATTACCCCCAGATTGGCAGTCAGAAGGATCGCCATATTCAGCATATTCAGCCACACATAGAAGGCCCCGTCCGATTTGCTCTCCTCATAGGTCTCTCCGATCATATCCACCACGCCCACCGGGCCGGACATATCATTCAGCGTCAGTTTCCCCTGAAAGAGCATTTTCAGGCTGCTGAAGGTAAGGTCGATCCAGTATTTCACCTCGTAGGCGCTGTATTTCAGGATATCCAGGGAATTCCCCTTTGTCCGGTAATTACTGTTGCCTCCGATTCCTAGGATATACCGTCCGGAGCCATTGTCCGCCGGTACCAGCTCCGCCACCCGAGTCTCCCCCTCATGTAGATACCGGATCTCCACCGGTGTTCCCTTCCGGAACTCCTCCTGATGGAACATATTGTAGTTGGATACCTCCCGGTACAGATGGATTTTCTTTCCGTTGATCCCCGTGATTCTGTCCCCGGGCTGGATGCCGGCCTGCTCCGCCGCATACCCTTCTGTCACGCTCAGTACCACCGGCAGATCATATCCAACGCTGCTGATAATGAAGATGGACAGTACGTAAGCCAGAATAAAATTAAACACCGGGCCCGCGGCAATCACAGAAATCCTGGCCCAGACAGACTTGCTGCCAAAGCTTCCCTCTCCTGTCTCCTCCATGTCTTCCCCCAGCATCATGCAGGAACCGCCAAAGGGCAGAAGCTTCCAGGAATACCGGGTGCCGCCCTTCACCGTACTTATGATCCGGGGACCCATGCCCAGGGAAAATTCCGTCACTGTCACCCCGTTGAATTTTGCCAGAAGAAAATGTCCCAGCTCGTGTACGATTACAATCAAGCTGAAAATCAGCAACGCAAGAATGATGCTCAATCTACCACCTGCTTTCAATCATTTCATATACTGTCTGCTCCGTATCTAAAATCTGCTGCACCGACGGGTTCTCCAGGGGCACATGATTTTCCATACAGTGCGCGATGATGTCATAAATATCCAGGAAGCGAATCTTACGTTCCAGGAATTTTGCCACCGCCCGTTCGTTGGCCGCATTAAAGACCGTGGGCATGGAACCGCCGGCCCTGGCAGCCGCAAAGGCATATTTTAGTCCCAGAAAAGTATCCGTATCCGGCTCCTCAAAGGTAATTTTACCCAATTTTCCAAAATCAAGTCTTTCTCCGCCCAGGAATCTGCGTTCCGGATAATACAGAGCATACTGAATCGGCAGCTTCATATCGGGGGTGCCAAGCTGGGCTATCACCGCTCCGTCCACAAACTCCACCATGGAATGGATCACGCTTTGAGGCTGCACCACCACCTGTATCCGGTCCAGATCCACGCCGAACAGCCACTTGGCCTCCATCACTTCCAGGCCCTTATTTACCAGCGTAGCGGAATCTATGGTGATTTTCCGTCCCATGGTCCAGTTCGGATGCTTCAGGGCATCCTCCACCTGAATATGCTCCAGCTCCTCCCGCTTCCTTCCCCGGAAGGGACCGCCGGAGGCTGTCAGCAGTATTTTGCTGATTCCTCTGGAGCTCTCCCCGTTTAACGCCTGGAAGACAGCGCTGTGCTCGCTGTCCACCGGCAGTATCCGCACCCCCTGCCGCTTCGCCAGGGGCATAATGATATGCCCCGCAGTCACCAGCGTCTCCTTATTAGCCAGCGCAATATCTTTCCCCGCCTTGATCGCCTCGATGGTGGGTACAATGCCGATCATCCCCACTATGGCCGTCACCAGAATCTCCACTTCCGGCAGAACGGAAACCTCCACCAGACCTTCCATACCGCAGACAATCTTTACATCCAGATCCTCCGTGGCCGTCCGCAGCCGTCTGGCATCCTCCTCCGACCAGACCGCCGCCACCCTCGGGCAAAATTCCCGGATCTGCTCCTCCAGTTTTCTGATATTTCTTCCTGCAGCCAGCGCAGCCACCTGAATATCCTGATTCGCCCGCACCACCTCCAGTGTCTGTGTGCCGATGGAGCCGGTGGAGCCTAAAATCGCGATCGTTCTCATGGAATCTCCTTTCGTGTTCCGGGACAGCCATCCGAATAAGCCTGCACTGCCGTCCCTTCCTGCATAGCCTTCTCTTAAATCACCAGCGTCGCCAGAAAATAGATCACCGGCGCGGTAAAGATCACGCTGTCAAACCGGTCCAGAATACCGCCGTGGCCCGGAATCAGCGTCCCGTAATCCTTCACATCATGGTTCCGCTTGATGGCGGAGGCCGCCAGATCCCCCACCATGGAAATCAAGGCCCCTACGGCGCACAGCAGCGCGTAGGCCCCGATCTGGCTGCCTGCCGCCTGCAGGTGTTTCCCCACCACAGCGGCATACACTGCGCCCAGAATGGCCGCGCCGGCCACACCGCCCACGGCACCCTCCACAGATTTCTTCGGGCTTAGCTTCGGTGACATCTTATGCCTGCCAATCAGCATCCCCACGCAGTATGCGCAGGTATCGCACCCCCAGGAACACAGGAAAATCAGCCAGACAAGAAAGGCCCCGTCCGCCAGATTTCTGGTCTGATAGATGTAGGACAGCATCACCGCCACATACGCCAGGCCAAAGAAAGCCGCCATCACCTGTTCAGACCGGTAACGCGGATAGGTAAACACATAGACAAACATCAGCGCCACCAACACGCCGATCAGTTCTATCATAATATATGACTCCAATCGGAAATATAGCAATCCATAATATCCCACCGCGCCCAGGTATCCCGCCAGCGCCAGCGGTGAAACTGTCTCATCCTCCACTTTCATCACCCGGTACAGCTCCCGCATCCCGATCAGGGATACCGCCATCAGAGTAAAAAACAAAACCGGACCTCCGGAAATAATGGTGATTAACGCCAGCACCACCAGAACAATCCCGCTGATCAGCCGCGTCACAAACATGGCTATTCCTCCTTTATCCCGCCGTAACGACGCTCTCTGCCGTTGTATTTCTCAATGGCCTTTTTCAGATCCTCCTTTGTGAAGGCCGGCCAGGGCACATCGGTAAAATAAAACTCCGTGTAGGCCAGCTGCCACATCAGATAATTGGAGAGGCGAAGCTCCCCGCTGGTACGGATCAACAGATCCGGGTCCGGAACCCCTGCCGTATCCAGATATCCGGCAAACAGCTCCTCCGTAATCTCCTGCTCCGAAAACTTTTCTTCCTTATAATCTTTCGCCAGCTTCCGAATGGCCCGCACAATCTCGTCCCGGCTGCCGTAATTGATGGCGATCTGAAAATTCAGTCCCGTATTGTCCCGGGAGCTGCTCACCAGATTTTTCAGGCTTTCCTGCAAATCCGGATCCAGCGCAGTGGGATCCCCCAGCACCCGCACCTTCATATTATTATCCCGGGCGGTCTTGATACAGGTCTTTGTATAACTGCGAAACAGCTTCATCAGAGCATCCACTTCGTCCCTGGAGCGTTTCCAATTCTCCGTGGAAAACAGATACACCGTCAGATACTTGATTCCCATGTCATAGGCATCCCTGCAGATTACCTCCAGGTTTTTCGCACCTCGCACATGCCCGTAATTGCGGGGCATTCCCTTGCTTTTCGCCCAGCGCCCGTTGCCA
>CAMNQN010000264.1 GCA_946549155.1 uncultured Lachnospiraceae bacterium
TCCGAATTATTTTCCAGATGCTTGTGGCCCTGCGCGCCCGCCTCTTCCTGCTGTTTCCTGGTTGAATTTACAGAAGCACGCGAAATGTGGCATATTAAGCGACAAAATATAGCCTGCGTAAGCTGATAATGGAATGATATATGCTGGGTTAAAAAGAAATGGCGGCAAATTTACTATTGAAGCAATTGCTATGTAAGAGCTGGATATTTGCGCAAATCGGACATTTTTGGCTTAGAATGTCACATTTGGCGTGATTTTGTAAAGCTTGCCGGAAAACAGCCCCGTCTTTTCCTACGTCCTGGTAGTTAACTTGGTAGTTAACTAAACACGAAGAACATAGCGTAAACAGTATTCCGCGGAGGATTTCCTGTGAAAAATGTTTCCCGCAGCTAGCCAGGAGCCTTTTTTTCGGTTATACTATGATAATAGAGGGTTATCATGTAGAAAAAGGAAAAGCGCACAACTATGAAGAATATAGAAGAGGACATCCGGTCCGGAAATTTTAAGCAGGTGTATCTCCTTTACGGGGAGGAGACCTATCTGAAAAATTTATATAAAAACCGGCTGAAAAATGCCATTGTCAGTCCGGAGGATACCATAAATCTGAATCGCTATGAGGGAAAGGGGATTTCTATCCCGGCAGTAATTGATCAGGCGGAAACCATGCCCTTTTTTGCGGATTACCGGTTGATTCTGCTGGAGGATACGGGTTTCTTTAAAAATGCCTGCCCTCAGTTGGCGGATTATCTGCCCGCCATGCCGAAGGAAACGGTACTTCTTTTTGTGGAGTCGGAGGTGGACAAGCGGGGGAAGCTGTTTAAAACGGTGAAGGGTATGGGCCGGGCAGCTGAGCTTTCCCATCAGAATGAACAGGCGCTGACGAACTGGATCCTGCGCAGGCTTCAGCGGGAAAATGTGAAGATTACAAAGTCCGCTATGCAGCTTTTTTTGGAGCGGTCGGGAGATGATATGGAAAATATCAGCCATGAGCTGGAGAAACTGACTGCCTACATTTATGGGCGGGAAGGGATTACCAGAGAGGATGTGGAGGCGGTCTGCACGGTTCGAACGGAGAATAAAATCTTTGATATGATCAATGCCATCGCGGAGAAAAAGCAGAAGCGGGCTCTGGAGCTGTACTATGATCTGCTGGCGCTAAAGGAGCCGCCGATGCGGATCCTGGTGCTGATTGCCCGTCAGTTCAATCTGCTTTTGCAGGTGAAGGACCTGCGCCGGCAGGGCTTTGATCAGGGAACCATTGCTTCCCGGGCTGGGATCATGGGCTTTGTGGCCCGAAACTGCCTGCGCCAGGCGGAATTTTTTCCCGCGGAAATGCTGCGCCAAGCGGTGGAGGACTGTGTCCGCACCGATGAGGCGGTAAAGACAGGGCGGCTGGGTGACCGGCTGGGCGTAGAACTCCTGATTGTGAAGTACAGCCAAAAAGCATCGGAGCCGGCGGCGCAGTGACGGCGGCTGCCGATGATATTTCAGATTATACATACAAAAACCCCGCTGGCATGACGGTACCAGCGGGGTTAAAAGTGATCTATGCTTATGCAATGCTGTTAACAGCTTTTGCCAGACGGGATACTTTTCTGGAAGCGGTGTTCTTATGATACACACCCTTCTTCGTAGCCTTGTCGATGGCAGAAGTAGCAGCCAGTAAAGCTGTGGAAGCAGCCTCCTTATCCTTTGCAGCTACAGCAGCGTCCACTTTTTTAATAGCGGTCTTAACAGCAGACTTAATTGCTTTGTTACGCTCATTTCTGGTCTTTGTTACCAGGATTCTTTTCTTAGCAGATTTGATGTTAGCCAACCCGTACACCTCCAAACGTATAGAAATTTATGATTTGTTTCATTAAAATCGGACACGGACGTTTAATGTAAACATACTAGTATATCTTAGTCCAAACTCTTCCCACTGTCAATACATATTTCGTAAAAAAATGCAAAAAATAAGGGCAAAAGGGCTGCGGACAATAGGAAGAAGCAGTATAGAAGCGAGAGCAGGAGGCGGCATGATGACAGGAAATTTTCAGGTGCGGACGGACCTGGCGCTGGAAGCCAGGGAGAGCTATGGGGAGAAGGACATCCGGATTCGGGGCGTGAAGATTCAGGAGGAGTCGGATGCGGAGCGGGAAATTTATACCACAGTGGTTAAGATCGAGACGGAGAATGGAGCGAAGGCAATGGGAAAACCGGTGGGCACCTATATTACGCTGGAGGCCCCCAATTTGTCTGCACCGGATGAGGATTACCACCGGGAGGTATCTGAGGCGGTGGCCCATCATCTGCGGCAGCTGATGGGAGAGGAGTTAAGAAACGTGCTGATCGTGGGATTGGGCAACAGGGAGGTGACACCGGATGCGCTGGGGCCCAATGTAGTGAATAATCTTCACATTACGCGGCATATTTACCGGGAGTTTGGGAAGGCCTCCCTGGAGAGGGAGGAGAACCTCGTCAGCGCTATTGTGCCGGGGGTGATGGCGCAGACCGGCATGGAAACGCTGGAGATTGTCCAGGGAATTGTGAAGGAGACCAGGCCGGAGCTGGTGGTTGTTATCGATGCGCTGGCAGCCAGAAGTACCAGACGTTTAAACCGGACGATCCAGATCACGGATACGGGTATCAATCCCGGGTCCGGGGTGGGAAATCATCGTCAGGGCATTAACCGGGAAATTCTTGGGATTCCGGTGATTGCCATCGGCGTGCCTACGGTGGTGGACGCGGCTACCATTGTCAACGATACCATGGAAAATCTGGTGGAGGCTATGGACCGGACGGAAAAAATGCAGCAGCTGGGGGGGATGCTGGGAACCCTGAACAAGGCGGAAAAATATCAGCTTATCCAGGAGTTGATCTCTCCGCAGCTGAATACGATGTTTGTGACGCCCAAGGACATCGACGATACGGTAAAACGGCTGAGTTACACCATTTCGGAGGGGCTGAATATGGCGTTTGGCGGGGAAGAGGACAGAGCGGAAGAGAAAAATATATGAAAGGGAAATAATGGAAAATCAGATTTTCTTATGGGAGCAGTCATACAGACGGCTCCCTTTTCATATATTTTCAGGAGGGGGACTTTTATGAAAAAGGGGCAGCAATGGTTTGAGCGGGTCATATGGTGTTGTATTGTGATTACCGGTGTCTATATTATTTATCGTGGGACAGGCATTTTGACAGAGTCTGGTTGGGGGAAGCGGATATTTCATTCGGAAAAGTCTGCGGAAGTGATGGAAGAGATTGCAGCGGAGGTGGTTTGGCCGGGATATCTGGCGGTGCTGGAGGAACAACCGGAGGATGATCCGGTGTACCAATGGCTGGATCAATTTGTGCCGGTGCTGCGTCAGTGGATGCGCGCAGCTATGGAGGAGGCGGCACGGACGGAGGAGAGCGGCGGGCCGGGGCAGGAGACACGGACAGAAGGGCTGACGGGGACAGAAGCGGCGGAAGAAGCGGGGGAAGAGGCGGAAGCGAGGATAAATAGAATAGCGGCGGAGGAAGAGCAGGCGGAGACAAAAGCGCAGGGGCTGGCGGAGAGGGAAGCAGGAGGAGAAACTGCCGGTGATAATGCAGGAACGCAGGGGGCGGAGGAAAACCAGGTGAAGGAGGAGGGCCAGGGCGAAGCGGGGAATCAGGCCAAGGAGAGTCAGGGCGAAGAGAAGAACCAGGCGGAGAGCCGGAAG
Organism: uncultured Lachnospiraceae bacterium; assembly: GCA_946549155.1. Classification (GTDB taxonomy): domain Bacteria; phylum Bacillota; class Clostridia; order Lachnospirales; family Lachnospiraceae; genus Merdiplasma. The sequence continues at coordinate 3,687 of CAMNQN010000264.1, forward strand.
GAAGAGAAGGGCCAGGGCGAAGAGGGGAGCCAGGCGAAGGAGGGCCAGGGCGAAGAGGAGAATCAAGTCAAGGAGAGCCAGGGCGAAGAGGGGAACCAGGCGAAAGAGGGCCAGGGCGAAGAGGAGAATCAGGCGAAGGAGAGCCAGGGCGAAGAGGGGAACCAGGCGAAAGAGGGCCAGGGCGAAGAGG
>CAMNQN010000265.1 GCA_946549155.1 uncultured Lachnospiraceae bacterium
ACATTCGGCATGATTTTGTAAAGCTTGCCAGGAAACAGCAGGAAAAGACGGGGCCCTCCTAATTAACAAAACACGAAGAACATTTACCGGAACAGTAACTGGAAAAAGTGAAATAATTATGAAGAAATTTCAGTTTCATTGACAAATAAAAAGTGAAAACTTATAATTAGAGCTTAAGAAACGTGGAAAAGGGAGAAAGGGACCAATATGAATTTTTTAAATAAGTTGGAACGAAAGTACGGACGATACGCGATGCATAACCTTCCGGCCATCATTATCGCTCTCTACGTGGCGGGTTATATTCTGGAACTGTTTGCTCCGGGGATTCTTAGATATCTGACGCTGGAGCCCTATTTTATTCTCCGGGGGCAGATCTGGAGGCTGGTTTCCTGGGTGGTGATTCCGCCGTCAGGGCTGGATGTGTTTACGATTATTATGCTGTTCTTCTATTTTTCTATCGGAAGGACGCTGGAGCAGACCTGGGGGGCGTTCCGCTTTAATGTGTATATTTTCAGCGGTATTCTTTTTACTGCCCTGGGAGCGTTTATCCTGTATTTTGCGCTGGGGGGAAACGGACTGTTCGGCGGAGCGCTGTTCAGTACCTACTATATTAATATGTCTATTTTCCTGGCCTTTGCGGTGAGCTATCCCGATATGCAGGTGCTGCTGTATTTTATCATTCCCATAAGAATGAAATGGATGGGAGCCCTCTACGGCGTGCTGGTACTCTATGATTTCGTTCAGAGCAGCTGGGTTGGGAAGGTGGCTATTCTGGCGTCCCTGCTGAATTTCATGATATATTTCCTGTGCACCAGGGATTTTCGACGGGCTTCGCCTCACGAGATCCGCAGAAAGCAGGAGTTTAAGCGGAATGTGGCCAAGGTATCCCCAAGGCCCGGAGCTTCCATGCACAAATGCGCGATCTGCGGCAGGACGGAGAAGGACGGAGACCATCTGGAATTTCGGTACTGTTCTAAATGTAAGGGAGAGTATGAATACTGCCAGGATCATCTGTTTACACATGAACATGTGAAATAGCTCTGTCATGTGAAAATATGAAATATACAGAAAAGGATTGTGTGAGACAAATGAAAAAATGGTTGACAGATCGGAAGGGATGCAGGGCTGCCGCCTGCATTCTTTCTGCTGTATTGCTGGCGCTGACAGCGCTGGCTTTTTCTACAGAGGGCGCCGGGGGCTATTGCCTGCCGCTGGCTGTACTGCTGTCTTTGACAGCGGGGGGATGGCTGGCGCAAAAGGTCCGGTTTCCCGGAATTTTGAGCGGGCTGTCCCTTTTGACAGTACCCTTTTTAGCCATGTGGCTTTTGCAGTGGTATACCTGCGATCCCTGGAGAATGTATCCCCGTATGATTCTGTTGAACAGTATTTTCTTTTATCTGTTTTTTGTGGGACTGGCTTTTTTACTGGGAAGCTTCCGGCGGGGGTACTGTCTGGGAACAGCAATGACGCTGCTTTTGGGGCTGACGAACTATTTTGTGGTGGAGTTCCGATCATCTCCCATTGTCCCCTGGGATCTTTTGTCCCTGGGTACGGCAGTTTCCGTGGCGGACAATTATACCTATGACATTACCTGGCGGCTGTTGTTTGTAACCCTGGGATTTGTATTTTTGCTGGTTTTTTCCTTTAAGAATGCACTGCGGACCGGGAAGCTGCGTTTGCGTCTGCCGGCTTTTGCACTGTGCCTGGTGCTGCTGCTGGGACTAGGGGGGGGCGATTCAGAAGAAAAGCGTGAAGGATTTCTTCGGCATGGACCAGACGCTGTTTACCCCTAACGTGCGCTACCGGAATAATGGATTCGTGGCTGCCTTCGTGGGAAATCTGCACCTGATTCGCGTGGAGGAACCGGAGGGATATTCACCAAAGCAGGCACAGGAGATTGCAGCGGCGGCAGATGCGGCGGAGGTGGCAACGGAACCGGCGGCCGCGCAGATGCCCAATATCATTGTGATTATGGATGAGGCTTTCTCCGATCTCTCGGTGCTGGGAGACTTTGGTACCAGTGAGGATTACATGCCTTTTATGCGGCAGTTGATGGAGGAGTACACCAGCGGACATTTGATGGTATCGGTGAAGGGCGGCAATACCGCCAACACGGAATATGAATTTCTGAGCGGGGACAGTATGGCCTTTCTGCCCTCCGGCAGTGTGGTGTTCCAGCAGTATATCCATTCGGACGTTCCCACGCTGGCCTCTAATTTAAAGCGTCTGGGCTATTCCACCACCGGTATTCATCCCTATCTGGGTTCCGGCTGGGACCGGGACACGGTATATCCCAAGATGGGCTTTGACGAATTCCTGGATATTGATTTCTTTGATGATCCGGAGTATCTGAGAAATTATGTCAGCGATCAATCCGCCTTTGATAAGGTGATCGAGGTGTTTGAGGAGAAGGAGGAGGGAACGCCCAAATTTATTTTTGAGGTGACCATGCAGAACCACAGCGGTTACAGCAAGGATTACCCGGGGTTTGAGGCTGACATCCGGCTGACAGATTTTGACACCACCAGCACCAGTATCCAGGCAGCGGAAAAATATCTGACACTGGTTAAAAAATCGGACGAGGCGTTCCGGGAACTGATTTCTTACTTTGAAACGGTGGAGGAGCCTACCGTTGTTGTTATGTTCGGGGATCATCAGCCTTCCGATTATATTACTAATGTGATTTCCCGAATCACCGGCTACGACGGAGAGGAGTCGCTGGAAGAGTATCAGAAGTCTTTCCAGGTTCCCTATGTGATCTGGAATAATATGGGTCTGGAGAAGGATACCTCAAAGGAGCTGATCAGCGTCAATTATCTGAGCGCCTATCTGATGAAAATACTGAATCTGCCTCTGAGCCAGTATCAGGAATTTCTTCTGCAGCTTCAGGAGCAGCTTCCGGTGGTCTGCGCAGGCACCTATATTGATCGGGAGGGGAATTATCACAGCTATTTTGAGGAAGATGAGACTTACAGCAGACTGCTGAATGATTACAATATCCTGCAGTATAACCATTTGACGGATTGGAAGAAGCGGGCGGAGGAAATCTTTACAGTGCCCCGACCATAGTTTTGCCCGGAGGTTCAGCTGTTTTTTGTGTTTTGTTAATTAGCAGGACGCAGGAAAAGCCGGGGCCGGGCGGGCAAATACCTCTGGAAAACCGCTCCGGATACAAGAAACGTTAGGATGGAGCCGCCCTCCGATTTCGGGCACCGGGGCAATTCGCCAGGAAATCCTGATGATTTCCCGGCTCAGTGCCCCTGAGCCGTCAGCCTTGTAGGCTGCCGTCTCTCCCGAAATCGGAGAACAGCTCCATCGAGCGTTTCTAAGTATCCTGCGCAATGTTTTCCAGCGGTATCTGCCCGCCCGGCCCCAGCTTTTCCTGCTGTTTTCTGGTAAGTTTTACAAAATCATGCGAAATATAACATCTTAATCGAAAATATCTGGTTTGCGCAAATTAATATGGTAGTCACGGACAGAAGTTTTTTATATCCAACTCCTGCGTAGCACTTGCTTCAATAGTAAATTCAGAAAAAACCGATAGGTCAAAAAATTTGCCGCCATTTCTCTCAAACTCAGCATATATCATTCCGTTATCAGCTTACACAGGCTATATTTTTGTCGCTTAATATGCCACATTTTGCGTGATTCTGTAAATTCAGCCAAGAAACAGCAGGAAGAGGCGGGCGCGCAGGGCCACAAGCAGCTGGAAAATAATTCGGAGGATACCGTAGAAAATCTTAGATGCAGCCGGGCGAAAATTTCGGGAGAGCTGGCAGCCCTCAAGGCTGACAGCTCAGGGGCGC
>CAMNQN010000266.1 GCA_946549155.1 uncultured Lachnospiraceae bacterium
GCTGCATCTTAGATTTTCTTGGTATCCGAAGTTATTTTCCAGATGCTTGTGGCCCCGCGCGCCCGTCTCTTCCTGCGTCCAGCTAATCAACCAAACACGTTGTTCTACAGCAGCCTCTGTATCTTCCGTTTACAGCGAAGAAACGCCGGAATTAAAAATGCGTCCGCAAAAATCCAGGCCAGCCCGTTGGCCAGACAGATTCCGGTAAAACCAAACAGCCTCACCCCTACGGTCCCTGCCAGGGAACGGGCAATCATCTCCAGCACACCGGCGATAATCGCAAAGCCGGAAAATCCCATACCCTGGATGGAAAAGCGCACCACATTCACCAGCACCAAAAGAACGTAGCCTGACGCACAGCTCCACATGAAACGATGGGCGTAGCTTATCACTTCCGGATTCGGCTCATCCAGGAAAAGCATGGACAGAGGTCTTCCAAAAAGCACCACCACCGCCAGCAGCACCGCAGAAACCACAAAACCGCAGACGGAGGCCCAACGAGCCCCCTGCTCCACCCGGTCCAGCCTGCCTGCCCCCACATTCTGGCCGCAGTAAGGAGCCATGGTCTGCCCCAGCGCCTCGAAGGGGCAGGTGAGAAAGTTTCCGATTTTCTGCGCCGCCGTCACTCCGGCCACAGCCATAGCTCCAAAACCGTTTATGGAGCTCTGAATCACCAGTGCTCCGATGGCCGTAATAGAATACTGCAGTCCCATGGGAATACCAATATAACACAGATTCCACATATGATACAGGCGGGGCTTCCACTCCTCACCGGAAATTTTCAGAACAGTAAATTTTTTCTTCATATAAATCAGGCAGACCGCTCCCGATATTCCCTGAGAAATCACCGTGGCCAGGGCCGGGCCCTCTACGCCTGTGGACAGAAGCACAATGAAGGCAATGTCCAGTACAATATTGATTGCGGAAGAAACCGCCAGGAAAAACAGCGGTGTCCGGCTGTCCCCCAGAGAACGCAGAATCGCCGCCAGCATATTATAAAGAACCGTACAGGGGATCCCACAGAAAATAATCACGATATAAACATAAGCATACTCGTAAATATCCTGAGGCGTATTCAAAAGGGTCAGCAGCGGGCGGCTGAAAATCACCACCAGTACAGTTAAAATCGTGAACAGCCCGGCGCACAGCCAGGTACAATTCGCCACATATTTTCTCAGATCCGACTCCCTCCCGGCCCCAAACATCTGAGCGATGGGAATCGCAAAGCCGCCGCAAACGCCCATGCAGAAGCCGATTACCAGAAAATTCAGCGAACCGGTGGCTCCCACGCCAGCCAAGGGCTTCACCCCCAGAAACTTTCCCACAATAATGGTATCTACCATGCTGTAGAACTGCTGAAACAGCATTCCCAGACACAACGGCAATGCAAAGCTGATAATCAGGCGAAGCGGTTTTCCTTCTGTCATACTTTTTGTCATGATATCCCTCTCCTTCCACTCAGACGTTACTGTTCCCTTCGTTCGCAGTAACACGCTGCGCGATGCACAGAAATTGTACCTTGGCACAATTTCGCGCTGCTGCCCTCGGGATTCAGGTGCAATTCTGCACCTGAACACCTCGCAAAACGGTGGCACCTGAACAGTAACCTATATTTCCTGTATTTGTCATAATACCGATTCTTTTTTATTGAATCTATAACAATACCGCTGTATACTGTAACAAAAACGACAGACCCACCCGAATCATTTTTCAGGAGGACCCCATGATCGCAGCTAACGATAAAACAGTCAAAAGTACGGTAACCATTGCCCCCGACGGAAAAGAGATCAAGCAGCACGGCACCCCCGATTTCCCCTGCGGATACTACGGCAAACCTAACGGAATCCAGGCCCCCTGGCACTGGCATGAGGAATATGAGTGCACAGTGATTTTGCAGGGGGAAAACTATGCCCACACCCCCCAGGGACAATTTCTGATGCGGGCGGGGGACGGCATTTTTCTCAACTCCGGCACTCTGCACACCTCGGAACCGATTCCCGGCCGCTCCTGCCTTGCCAATACGCTGGTTTTCCACGGACGCCTTGTTTACGGCAGCACCGACAGCATTTTTTACCGGAAATACATCCGTCCCCTGACGCTTCCCAGCGCTCCCGCCATGGTGCTCCTGCATAAAAATATCCCCTGGCAGTCGGAGATTCTGGAAAATATAAAAAAAGTCTCCCGGCTGTGTCAAAACAAACCGGAAGGCTATGAATTTACCGTTCGGAATCTGCTGTCCGAAATATTATTTGATATTTATTGCTACCGAAACGTATCGGAGGCGCAGCCCGCCGCCGTGAACTGCTTCGAGAATGACCGCATCAAACAGATGCTGGCCTATCTCCAGGAAAATTATAACCGCCCCGTCTCTGTGGCGGAGCTGGCAGCCCACGCCAATATCTGCCAGCGGGAATGCCTGCGCTGCTTCAGCAAACTGCTGCGCCTCTCCCCCATCCAGTACCTGATCCGCTACCGGATCTCCCGGGCCTGCATTCTTCTGAAGGATACCGACCAGTCCATCCTGGAAATCGCCAGCGCCTGCGGCTTCGAGAGCCCCAGCTACTTCACCAAAACCTTCCGCCAGCATGTGGGATGCACGCCCACAGCTTACCGGGGAAGACGGCGGTGACGCAAACCAGTAATTCGCTGTTATTCCTATATCTTCTAATATCTTATCACAATAATCAAAGCGATCGTAATTCTGCTGGTGCAGCGTACACTGTGCGCTGCACAGCAAGTCCAGTAGTTTCCCAATGCTATATTTCCGTTAAATTTTCAATTCAAAAAATCATCCTGCACATCGGATTCAAAGTAATAATTCGTCACATCATTCAAGTTCGTGGTAAATCTGGCTGAGAACAGCATAACCACATTTTTTACGAAATAATTACATCCAGGAGCAACAAAAGCACCTTGAAAATTCGATAGACTTCACACTCCGGATATGGTATAATACTTATACTTAAAGGGGTGATTGCCATGACAGACAAAGATTTATTGGAACAGATACTTGCGGAAATGCAAGAAATGAAAAAAGATATCAGTGATATCAAGTTAAGAGTTGATACCATCGAACAGAAAGTCGATACCATCGAACAGAAAGTCGATACCATCGAACAGAAAGTCGATACCATCGACAAAAAGGTTGACCGCAATCATGATCTAACACTAGAGTTTTACGGCAGCCAAAAAGAGCACAACACAGAAGTATCTAACACGCTTGATATTCTTAGCGGCGAAATGGAGATGCACACCAATCAGATCGCCATTAATACAGCAGCATTGAAACGTATCAAATAAATGAATAAAGTACCACTGAAAAGAGTGTGGAGCCTATCGAGTTTTCAAGGTTCACACTCCTTTTTATTGGAAATGAAGAAAAAGCTCCTCGTGTTTTGTTAATTATCAGGCCGCAGAAAGAGGCGGGGCGGCATCCTGCGTCCTGTTAATTAACAAAACACAAACAGAACCACATAAAAAACCACCCTAAAACTTTACAAGTACAGGGTGGTTGTTCCTTTGTAATAACAGCATAGTATCTTATTAAGCAGATAACGGGAGTCGAACCCGCCTTTCCAGCTTGGGAAGCTAGCGTTCTACCGATGAACCATATCTGCATAAGGATAGTATATCATTTTCTTTCGGAAAATCAAGAGTTTCCAGAAAAAAATTTATTTAGGTAGTAGAACTATTTGTGTTACTGCAAACAAAGTGAACAGTAACAACTATTCAGGGATCCGGTTCGTTCTATTCGTGTTTTGTTAATTGGCAGGACGCAGGAAAAGACGGGGCCGGGCGGGCAGAT
>CAMNQN010000267.1 GCA_946549155.1 uncultured Lachnospiraceae bacterium
GGAGGACGGCTCCATCCAAGTGTTTCTATGTATCCTGCGCAATGTTTTCCAGAGGCATCTGCCCGCCCGGTCCCGCCTCTTCCTGCGTCCTCCTACTTAACAAAACACGAATAGCGTCCCCCAGAAAATGGATTTGCATATTTGACGTTTTTTCTTGCTGAACCTATGGAGATCAGTTATGATAAGAAAAACAGGAATTGGCTGCGAAGGAGGTAGGGGATATGGAGAGGAAGGTCGGCAAAAAGATGCAGGGAAATGAAGTGCGGTATTTTTGTTTTTTATCGGCGGCCCTGCTGCTGATCGGGGCGTTTTTATTTGCCTCCCCGGCGGAGATTGCCAGTGGGATGAAGGCGATTGTGCTTTCCAGAGATGCGCTGATTACCGATTATTTTGAACTGGCAGGTTTTGGGGCGGCTTTCTTTAACGCCGGTCTTGTGCTTCTTTTGGCGATTCTGCTGATCGAGGCGGTGAAGCTTCCCTACACTGGCTTGACGATTGCGGCGCTGTTTATTAATACCGGTTTTGGCTTTTGGGGAAAGAATCCGGTAAATATTATTCCGATTATTCTGGGGACGGCAATCTATGCGAAGGTACACCGCTCTTCTCTGGGCAGATACGTATACACAGCACTGTTTGCTACCTGTCTGGCGCCCTTTGTCACGGAGATGGTGTATATCCTGCCGTTTCCTGGACAGGTCAATTTGCTGATTGCGGTGGGGATGGGGTTGCTTGTGGGATTTATTCTTCCGCCCCTGTCCATGCACACGGCTTCTATGCATATGGGATACAGCCTGTTTAACGTGGGATTTTCCGGCGGAACGCTGGCCTTTGTGGTTTTTTGCATTTTGCGCTCCCACGGGATTGAGAGCGAGGCGGTATTTATATGGAAGGAAGGGCGGCATCCGGCGATTCTGGCAGGATCTCTGATTTACTTTGCGGTTACGTTTTTTTATGGGTTTTATCTGGAAAAGGGAGATATCAAAAAAGCCTGGCGGATTACCAGGCATCCGGGCCGGGCGGTGGCGGACTTTGTATTGATGGACAGCGTAGGGGCCACGCTGATGAATATGGGAATCATGGGGCTTTTGGCGGAGATTTATATTCTTCTGGTGGGCGGAGATCTGTCCGGGCCAATTCTGGGCTGCCTGCTGACGGTGTTTGGATTTTCCGCCTTTGGCGCCCATCCCAGAAACTATCTTCCGATTTTGGCGGGTGTGTTCCTTTCCACCTTTCTCAGCCAGTACAGCGTGGAGACGCCGGGGATATTGATTGCCTCCCTGTTTGCGGTGGGGTTGTCCCCCATTGCCGGAGAATTTGGGGCCGTGGCAGGAGTCGCGGCGGGAATGCTGCATGCGGCTATCGTAATGTGTACTTCTCAGATGTACGGCGGCCTGAATCTTTATAACAATGGTTTCAGCGCCGGGTGGGTAGCCATTGTAATGGTGCCCACTGTGGAAAGCTTCCGAAAAGAATACAAATACCGGAAGCTGCGCCGGGAAAACCGCCGGAAGGAGCAGATGGAGGCGGAGAGAGAGCAGGAATAAATGAGGGGCTGCTGAGAGAGGAAGGCGGCCTGGCATTAAGGGGACGAGGAAAAGACAAGATAAGGAAAGGCAGGAAAAATGATGGTTCACGAGGAGAAAAAAATAGCGAAGATCGTGGAAGAACTGACCATGTTCTTCTTTACTGTAGGGGCAGATAAAATGACTTCCGGCATAGAGCGCAGGGAAGGTGAGGTGAAAATCACCTTCTGCGCCAATTACCTTCCCGAATACCAGCACAGCGTAGACAAGCTGGAGGAGTATCTGGGAGAACCTAAAAATGCAGGGATGGAGGATATCTACTGGAGCCTGGCCGGTTCCGGCGATCCGGGAGAGAGCAGTCAGCTCCTGCTGGTAGGTATGATGATTCACCGCTACGAAATAAAAAAAGAGGATGGGCAGATAATACTGACTTTGTACCGGAAACAGTAATACTTAATAGGAAGGAGCAGCTATGAAATACAATCGGACTATTATTTTAAAGAATGGACAGGAATGCAGGCTGAAAAATGGAGCCGAGGGCGACGGCCAGGCTGTATGGGAAATTTTTAATCTGACCCATGGAGAGACGGATTATCTGCTTTCGTATCCGGATGAAAATACTTTTGATGCAAAGCAGGAGAGCCAGTTCCTGAAGGCAAAGACAGAGAGCGGGAACGAGATTGAGCTTCTGGCCATTGTTGGCGGTAAAGTGGTGGGAACTGCCGGAATTGAAGCGGTGGGCAATAAATATAAAGTGGGCCACCGGGCCGAATTTGGCATGGGGATTGCGAAAGCGTTCTGGGGGCTTGGAATTGGAGGGGCGCTTTTGGCAGCGTGCGTGGAATGCGCAAGAAATGCGGGCTATACTCAGCTGGAACTGAATGTGGTGGCTGACAATGAGAGGGCTGTCTCTCTATACAAAAAAGCCGGATTTACAGAATACGGCAGAAATCCCAAAGGCTTTTGCTCCCGCACAGCCGGATATCAGGAACTCATTTCTATGAGGCTGGAATTGTAGCTGGCGTGTGTTCTTTTGGATTTTGCGGTAAATGGGAAATTGCGGGCCGGACTGTTAAGCGATCAGCGCAGGCAGCAAGGGGCTGTCGCAAAATGACAGGGAAACGTTACTGATATCCTGCCATTTTGCGACAGCCCCTTTGCGGCGTTTCCTGCCGTTTACAGTTTCGTTCCTGTCAGCAGCTCATAAGCCTGCAAATATTTATCTATGGTTTTATCCACAATCTCCTGTGGAAGCGTCCAGTCATTTCCCGGATTCGCTTTCAGCCAGTCTCTGGCAAACTGCTTGTCAAAGGAGGGCTGGCTATGCCCCGGCTCATACCCCTTTGCCGGCCAGAAGCGGGAGCTGTCCGGAGTGAGCATCTCGTCGCCCAATACCACATTTCCATCTTCATCCAGGCCAAATTCGAATTTCGTATCCGCAATGATAATACCGCGGCTTAGAGCATAGTCCGCGCATTTTTTATACAGGGCGATGGTATAGTCACGCAGCTTTGACGCGTATTCCTCTCCCTTGCCCGGGAAATATTTTTCCAGATGAGTGATGCTCTGCTCGTAGGAGATATTTTCATCGTGATCGCCGATTTCCGCTTTGGTGGAGGGCGTATAGATCGGTTCCGGCAGCTTGTCGGATTCCTTTAAGCCTTCCGGCAGTCTGATCCCGCAGACCGTTCCGTTTTCCTTGTAGCTGGCCCAGCCGCTGCCGGTGATGTAGCCCCGGACGATGCACTCGATGGGCAGCATGTTCAGCTTCCGGCACATCATGCTGTTTCCGTCAAACTGTGGCTGCCGGAAAAATTCCGGCATATCCTTTACATCCACGGAAATCATGTGATTCGGCAGGATATCCTGGGTCATATCAAACCAGAATTTAGACATCTGAGTCAGTACGGTTCCCTTTTTGGTCACCACATTGTTCAGAATCACGTCGAAGCAGCTGATACGGTCGGTGGCCACCATGATCAGGCTGTCGCCGTTATCGTAGATTTCACGAACTTTTCCTTCTTTTACAGGTTTCATGTTCTTTGCCTCCATGTCAGTATTTTACAATTGTAATAATTTCTTCCCTTAGTTAAACAGATTTTCGCAGAAAAATCAACCTATATTTGTGACAGCCCCTCTAATTGGGGCAGATTTCTCGATGACTGCTCAGATGCCAATGTCCTTCGTGTTTGGTTAATTAGCAGGACGCAGGAAGGGAAAGCGCAGAGCCGCCCCTGTCATCTGAAAAACTGCTTCGAATACCAAGAAAATCTAAGATGG
>CAMNQN010000268.1 GCA_946549155.1 uncultured Lachnospiraceae bacterium
TGAGCTGGGAAATCATCAGGATTTCCCGGCGAACCGTCCCGGTGCCCGAAATTTTCGTCCGACTGCATCTTAGATTTTCTTGGTATCCGGAGTTATTTTCCAGATGCCTGTGGCCCTGTGCGCCCGCCTCTTCCTGCGTCCGGGTAATTAACAAAACACGAAGAACATCAGCACTTGAACAGTAATTTTTTTGGAGGGGGTTGCGCGGGTTTGGGGGATGGGGTACAATAGCTGAAAAAGGGTGCCGCGGCTGACGGCAGATTGGAGTGTAGGATGAAGAATTTTCAAATATGGGATTGTCATACCCATCTTTTTCCGCCGGAGATATATCATAATTGGGATAAGTATGCTGCCAGGGACAGCACTTTTGCGAATCTTACCCGCAAGCCGGCCAATGGAAAAGGTACGGAGGAGGCCTGGGTGGATATTGAGGAGGCGCTGGCCTGTGCGGACGAGGCGGGGGTTTGGGGCCTTGGCATGCAGGGCTGGTACTGGAATGATCCGGGGCTGATGCGGATGCATAATGACTATATGGCGGAGAGCCTGAAAAAATATCCTCACCGCCTTTGCGGCTTTATGTCGATCAATCCCCGGTTTGGGGAGGAGGCACTGAAGGAGATTGAGCGCTGCGCGAAGCTGGGTTTTTCCGGAATCGGAGAGCTGGGACCGGGAGGAAACGGGTTTACCTTTGAGTCACCGGAGTTTCTGCAGGTGCTGGACAGTGCTCAGCTTTATGATCTGCCGGTGTGCATCCACTGTGGGGAACCGGTGGGCCATATGTATCCGGGAAGAGATATGACGCCGCTGGCTCCGCTTCCGGAGCTTATAAAGCAGCGCCCCGGCCTGAAGTTGATTTTGGCCCATATGGGAGGCGGACTGCCCTTCTATGAGATGAATCCCAAATATCGGGGGGCCTTTGGAAATGTATGCTACGATTTTGCCACCAACCCGTTGCTGTACGATATCCGCAGCATCCGTGCCGTGATTCATATGATCGGACCGGAGCGGCTTCTGTTTGGCAGTGATTTTCCGCTGCTTTTATATCCGGGAAAATGCCGGGAGGCGGATATGACGCTGTTTGTGGAGGATATCCGGGAACACGCCGGATTATCGCCGGAGGAATGGAGACTGGTGATGGGAGAAAACTTTTGCCGGTTTATGGGGCTGAAGGAAACGGGCAGTCAGCATATGACGGAGATTAGTAAGGCATAGAGAAGACGGGAAAAGGTGTGAAAAAGTGGAGAAAATGATTGACACCGGGTTGAACCTGTGGTAGAATATTTAAGGTTATAAATAACAGGAAAGCAGAGTATCCACTCTCACCCAGGCACAGACAGGTGACCCGCGGTTTATATCGGAATAGAAGCGTGGCGGTTCTAGACGTATATTTAGTGGATAACTGTGTTATCCACTTTTTTATGTCAATGTATATGGAGGTGCACGACTATTAGCGAGTTAATGATTAACGAACAAATCAGAGACAAAGAGGTCAGATTGATTGGAGAAGGCGGCGAACAGCTTGGTATCATGTCGGCCAGAGACGCTCTGAAACTGGCGAAGGAAGCAGAACTTGATCTGGTAAAGATCGCTCCCGGAGCAAAACCACCCGTTTGTAAAATTATTGATTATGGAAAATACCGCTACGAGATGGCCAGAAAAGAAAAAGAGGCCAAAAAGAAGCAGAAAATTATCGAAGTAAAAGAAGTGCGGTTGTCTCCGAACATTGACGTAAATGACCTGAATACAAAAATGGCCAGTGCCAGAAAGTTCCTGCAGAAGGGAAACAAGGTAAAAGTCAGCCTGCGTTTCAGGGGGCGTGAGATGGCACATATGCAGGCCAGCAGACATATCCTGGAGGATTTTGCCAAGGAGATCGGTGATATCGCAGTGGTTGATAAGCCGATCAAGCAGGAAGGCAGAAGCCTGACCATGTTTTTGTCTGAAAAGCGTTAAAGGTTGTACACAGCGCGGGAGACTGCGCGTGGTAACAAATGATTGAAATATAAGGAGGAATATCAAAATGCCTAAAATGAAAACCAGCAGAGCGGCTGCAAAACGTTTCAAAAAGACCGGTACCGGTTTATTAAAGAGAAATAAAGCTTATAAGAGCCATATCTTAACCAAGAAATCTACCAAGAGAAAGAGAAATCTGAGAAAAGCAACCATCACGGATGCAACAAACGCACAGAATATGAAGAAGATTTTGCCGTATTTATAAGAGTAGACGAAGGAGGAGATAAGACATGGCAAGAATTAAAGGCGGTTTAAACGCTAAAAAAAGACATAATCGTGTATTGAAACTGGCAAAGGGTTACAGAGGAGCCAGATCAAAACAGTATAGAGTAGCAAAGCAGTCCGTAATGAGAGCGCTGACCAGCTCCTATGCGGGAAGAAAAGAGAGAAAGCGTCAGTTCAGACAGCTCTGGATTGCCCGTATCAATGCGGCGGCCCGTATGAACGGACTTTCCTACAGCAGATTTATGTATGGTCTGAAGCTGGCCGGCATCGAGCTGAACAGAAAGGTTCTGGCGGATATGGCTGTATACGATGCAGAAGGCTTCAAGGCACTGACCGAGATCGCGAAAGAGAAGCTGGCATAAGCTTAAAAAACAGAGGATAGAAAAACGAAAACCTGCCGATGGCAGGTTTTTCGTTTTTTTAAGCAGTACGTTAGGAAAACATGGGGGTGGACAGATAACGGTCTCCCGTATCCGGTAGCAGCGCTACGATGGTTTTTCCTTTGTTTTCCGGGCGTTTTGCCAGCTGAATGGCGGCCCACAGAGCGGCGCCGGAGGAGATCCCTACCAGAACGCCCTCAGTCCGGCCAATCATTTTTCCAACGGCGAAGGCATCCTTATCTTCCACGGCGATAATCTCATCATAAGCGTTTGTGTCCAGCACCTCCGGAACAAATCCCGCCCCGATTCCCTGAAGCTTATGGGGGCCTGCGGTTCCTTTGCTGAGTACCGGAGAGCCTGCGGGTTCCACAGCCACGGTTTTTACTTTGGGATTCTGGCCTTTCAGGTAGCGGCTTACGCCGGTGAGGGTGCCGCCGGTGCCGACGCCCGCCACGAAGATATCCACCTGGCCATCGGTATCCTCCCAAATCTCCGGGCCTGTGGTGGCCAGATGGGCGGCGGGGTTAGCCGGATTCACAAACTGCCCGGGGATAAAGCTGCCGGGCAGCTCCTTTGCCAGTTCCTCCGCCTTGGCGATGGCCCCCTTCATGCCCTGGGAGCCATCGGTGAGTACCAGCTCTGCGCCGTAGGCCTTCATTAGCTGGCGGCGTTCCATACTCATGGTTTCCGGCATAACAATAATGATGCGGTATCCTCTGGCTGCCGCCACCGATGCCAGACCAATGCCGGTATTTCCGGAAGTGGGCTCAATGATCACGGAATCCGGTGTGAGCACGCCCCTGGCTTCCGCATCGTCGATCATAGCTTTTGCCACCCGATCCTTCACAGAACCGGCGGGGTTAAAATATTCCAGCTTTGCCAGAAGCTTTGCTTCCAGTCCTTCCTTTTTTTCAATGTTCGTCAGCTCCAGCAGAGGAGTTTTCCCAATTAGCTGATCCGCGGATGTATACACTTTGCTCATGATAAGCCTCCTTTTATAAACCTATTAATCCGATTGGTTTATACGGATTATAATACCAGACCGCTTCCGTGTCAATACCTGGAAATGATTTTTCGCAGAATGGTGTTGGGTTTTGTTAATTATCCGGACGCAGGAAGAGGCGGGCGCACAGGGCCACAGGCATCTGGAAAATAACTCC
>CAMNQN010000269.1 GCA_946549155.1 uncultured Lachnospiraceae bacterium
CAGTTTTCCAGAGGCATCTGCCCGCCCGGCCCCGTCTTTTCCTGCGTCCTGCTACCTAACAAAACACGAAAATCATAGTGCAAACAGTAACGCCGCAGATAGTTTCCTTTGAAAAAGGGGGCTGGAATATTCAGAAAAGATGTATTATAATAGTAGAACTGCAAAAAATGTTTGGAGGCAGCTCCATTTTTTTGAAAGAAGGGTTAATATGACTAAAATCGACATTATTTCCGGTTTTTTGGGCGCAGGAAAAACCACACTGATAAAAAAATTAATTAAAGAGGCATTTCCCGGAGAGCAGATTGTGCTGATTGAGAATGAATTTGGGGAGATTGGCATTGACGGCGGCTTTCTGAAGGATGCAGGTGTTAACATTACGGAGATGAATTCCGGATGTATCTGCTGTTCTCTGGTAGGGGATTTTGGAAAGGCATTAAAAGAAGTGATGGATCGTTTCGCACCGGCTAGAATCATCATCGAGCCTTCCGGTGTAGGAAAACTGTCTGATGTGCGCAAGGCTGTGCAGGGTGTGGCGGAGGACTGCGACATCCAGGTGAACAGTCTGGTGACGGTGGCAGACGTTTCTAAGGTGAAAATGTATATGAAGAATTTCGGCGAATTCTATAATAATCAGGTGGAAAGCGCCGGTACGATTATTCTGAGCCGAACCCAGAAGGTAAGTCAGGACAAGCTGGATACTGCTGTTGCCATGATTCGGGAGAAAAATCCGGAGGCCACCATTATCACCACGCCCTGGGATGAGATCACAGGCGTACAGATTCTGGGAGCTATGGAGAAATCCGTATCCTTGGCGGACGAACTGATGGCGGAGGAGGAAGTGTGCCCTGTATGCGGCCATCATCATGACCATGAGGGCCATGAGCATCCTCACGATCATGAGTGTGACCACGACCATGAAGGCCATGAGCATCATCATGAGCATGAGTGTGACCACGACCATGAGGGCCATGAACATCCTCACGATCATGAATGTGACCACGACCATGAGGGCCATGAGCATCCTCACGATCATGAGTGTGACCATGATCATGAGGGCCATGAGCATCATCATGACCATGAGTGCGGCTGTGGCCATGAGCATCATCATCACCATGCGGACGAGGTATTTACCAGCTGGGGGAAGGAGACGCACCGCAAATATACCAGGGATGATATCCTGCGGATTTTAAAGACACTGTCTGAGAGCGAGGCGTATGGAGCAGTTTTGAGGGCCAAGGGAATGCTTCCCGCCGAGGATGGAACCTGGATCTATTTTGATATGGTACCGGGGGAGTATGAGGTGCGGGAAGGCCAGCCGGACTATACGGGGCGCCTCTGCGTCATCGGTTCCAGACTGAAAGAGGACAAGCTGGAGGAGCTGTTTTCGATTTAAGCGCCGGAGGGGGTGCCCTTTATGGGGCCTGGCCCGGGTGTTTTGTACAGAATATGTGAAAAACCGGAGGCTGAAGATGGGAAGCTGTCTGTGAGAAAGGTGTGAACAAGATATGTTGGAAGTACCGGTATATATGATTACAGGCTTCCTGGAGAGCGGAAAAACCACGTTTATTCAGGAAGTGCTGGAATCTCCGGATTTTGCGGATGGAGAAAAAACGCTGCTCCTGCTCTGTGAGGAGGGGGAGGTGGAGTACGACGAGAAAGAGTACGCCCGGCACAATATTGAGATCCTGCCGGTGGAGAATGAGGAGGATCTGACGGTGGAGTTTCTGGAACGCTGTCAGAAAACCTACAAACCTTACCGGGTATTTATGGAATTTAACGGAATGTGGGATCTGAAAAAATTCAGCGAGAGCGGGCTGCCCCGCCGATGGGAGATTGTGCAGGTGATTACGCTGGTGGATGCCAGTACCTTTGACGTTTACCTGACGAATATGCGCAGCATTCTCAGCAATATTTTTGCCTTGACAGAGATGGTTATTTTCAACCGCTGCTCCCTGGATATGGACCTGCAGAAATTCCGCAGAAGTATCAAAGCGGTAAATCAGCAGGCGCTGTTATCCTTCGAGGATGAGGAGGGTAATCCGCTGGAGCTTGGCAAGGAACAGCCGCCTTATGATCTGAATGCGGATGTGATTGAGATTGACGATGTGGATTACGGCCTCTGGTATCTGGATATGACGGATACCCCGGAGCGCTACGATGGAAAAACGGTGCGCTTTAAGGGGAAAGTCATGAAGCCCAGAAAATTTTCTGAAGACTGTTTTATTCCCGGAAGAAATGCGATGACCTGCTGCGCGGACGATATCCGGTTTATCGGCTATATCTGTAAGTCCAAGTTTTCGGATAAGCTGAAACAGAAGCAATGGCTGGAGATCACTGCCCAGGTGCGCTATGAATACGCACCGGAATATCACGGTGAAGGCCCGGTGCTCTATGCGAAGCATCTGAAATCCGTGGAGCCGCCCAAGGAGGACCTGGTGTATTTTAATTAAAGAGGATGGCAGGATATTATTATCTATAAAAGGTACAGCGTCTGTGTAAGGAAAACCGTTTCCTCTGCACAGGCGCTGTTTTTATAGCTTTTCCTTCTGGACTTGGGACATTGAAGTTATCGGATTGGATTGGTAAGGCGTCCAATCCCCTCGATTTCACAGCTCACCACATCCCCGGGCTTTAAAAATTTGGGCGGATCAAAGCCCATCCCCACACCGGCGGGCGTTCCCATAGAAAGGATGGTGCCTGCCTTCAGCTTCATGCCGTGGCTCAGTTCTTCGATGACATGGGCGATGGAGAAAATCAAAAGTCCGGTGGTGCTGTTCTGCCGCAGTTCCCCGTTGACGTAGGAGCGAATGCCCAGCTGGGGCGGATTATCAAATTCATCCCGGGTTACGATCCACGGTCCCATAGGGCAGAAGCCCTCCAGGCTCTTTCCAAAATACCATTGCTTGTGGCGGGTCTGAATCTCCCTGGCGCTGACATCATTTAAAATTGTGTATCCGAACACATAATCAAAGGCTTCTTTTGCGGAAACCCTCTCTGCATCCCTGCCGATCACGACTGCCAGCTCCGCCTCGTAGTCCAGCCGTTCCAGCAGATCGGTGTGGCTCGGAATGGGCGCACCGTCGGCTACCGCCTCGTTGACCCGTTTGGAAAAATAGACGGCATATTCCCGGTTCCGTTCAAAGGTTTCTTTTTTGTAGCGGGCGGATTCCTCCGCATGGTCGGCATAATTGATTCCCAGGCAGATAATATCCTGCCTTGGGACCGGGATAGGCGCGCATTTCTCCACTTCCGTATAGGGAACCGTGGGGAGAGAAGGGGCGCGCAGCTCCCGCCGTATCTGTGCCATCTGCGCATCTGTGATGCGGTCAATCAGATCATTCATGGATAAAAAGGAGAAGCCCAATCGTTCCAGCGGCAAAATTGCCTGTTCATCAGCGGTCAGAACGCCCAAAGCTTCCTTTCCATCGTACTTATAAGTGAGTAATTTCATGTTTTTTTCCTCGTGTATTTTAGAAAGATGGACAACGTTTGGAAGTCATTCTGCCAATGCGGCATTTTGAAACGCTGTCATCTTCTATTTTAACAAGCTGTCGGAAAAAATACAAGGGAAACTGAGGAGTATCCGGACGCAGGAAGGGGCGGGCGCGCAGGGCCGCAAGCATCTGGAAAATAACTCCGGATACCAAGAAAATCTAAGATGCAGCCGGACGAAAATTCCGGGCACCGGAGCGGTTCGCCGGGAAATCCTGATGATTTCCCAGCTTGGCGCTCC
>CAMNQN010000270.1 GCA_946549155.1 uncultured Lachnospiraceae bacterium
ATTGAAGCAATTGCTGTGCAAGAGCTGAATATAAAAAGCTTCTGTCTGTGACTACAATATTAATTTGCGCAAATCAGATATTTTCGATTAAGTTGTTATATTTCGTGTGATTTTGTAAAGCTAGCCAGGAAACAGCAGGAAAAGACGGGGCCGGGCGGCTCCATCCTAGCGTTTCTTGTATCCGGAGCAGTTTTCCAGAGGCATCTGTCCGCCCGGCCCCGTCTTTTCCTGCGTCCCGCAAATTAACACATCGGAACCAGAACAATAACCGCTTATGCGACTGAGAGGAAGGTTTTCTTGATTTTTGTTGTCTATTTGGCACATTTGGAATATAATGTTTGCTAAGGAGCTATTTTCTATGATGAATAATCCATGTGTTTTGACAGAATATACGGTAGACGCCGGCCTGCCAAAACGGCTGACGCTGGGGCTGGTATCGGATCTTCATGAGCAGGAGCCGGAACAGGTGCTGGAGCTGCTTTGCCGGGGAAAGCCGGATTTGATTCTGGTGCCGGGGGATACGTTTGAGCGCCACGGAGAGGTTCTGGATACCCTGAGAATACCGGATGAGGGGCGAATGAGAAGGCTGCTTCGCGGTGCCATTATGAAGGCTGATGACATTTTTGAATATGTTGCGGGAAAGCCGGTGCATACTTCGGAGTACGCCTATCGTTTTCTGCGGGAAGCCGGAACCATTGCGCCCGTATATTTAAGCCCCGGAAACCACGAGTGGTATTTTTTGCCGGAGGACAGGGAGGTTATAAAGAAAAGTGGGTGTGTGCTGCTGGATAATCAGGAGCGGAAGGTCCGGATCGCAGGCATGACGCTGCGGATCGGAGGTTTTTCTTCCGTGCCGGATCTTCATTGGGTGCGGGAATTTAGTTCCAGGGATGGATACAAAATTTTGCTCTGCCATCATCCGGAATACTATCCGCGGTATCTGAAGCAGGAGAATATTGATCTGATTCTGTCCGGGCATGCTCACGGCGGCCAGATCCGGGTCGCAGGGCATGGCATTTATGCGCCGGGGCAGGGATTGTTCCCCAGATATACCAAGGGGATTTACGATGGACGGCTGATTGTCACCACCGGCGCCTCCAATACTTCCTCTGTTCCGCGGTGGGGGAATCCCTGTGAGGTGGTGCTGATCCATCTGGGGAAATGCTGAATTAATCAGCGTTTCCCTGGATAATGACACAAAAGATAAAATGGGAGGATAAACATGTCCTTAGAAGAAGATAAGCGGTCCAAGGAGGCTGTCGGTCAGTTTTTGGAGCGGATTCCTGATATGACGAAGGAGGAAGCGGAAAACGCGCTGTGGGATATTCTGATGTCCATGCAGGGGCAGACATTTTATACCAGTAAGGGCCTGGAGTTTTCCTATCAGATCAAACGGCGGAGAAACGGCACTCTGGGCGGGGAACTGCTGGTGACGCGCAAGGAGAACAGTAAGACAATCACAAAATCCTCGGTATTTATGGCGTTCTGGAAGGCGCTGCAGGTGCAGCAGGAGATGGGATATGTGAAGGGGCCGAAGGCGCTGGGCGGTTTTGGGGCAAGCTATCTGTATCCGATTTTTCTGCGGCTGGGATTGATTCAGGAGGCCGGATATAAAAATGTCTCCCTGTTCGATCTGTTGGACGCGGAGGGCAGCGGGGAGGAAAAATATGGCGGATAAAAGAAAAGGGGGGCGTCCCTCATTCAAAAAGCTTCTGTTAGTGACGGTCCTGATCGTGGTATTATTGACGGCGGCGCTGTTAACTGGTCTGTATATTTATATGAAAACACAGTACCTTGGAAGGTCCAATTATGTAAAGAGCCAGGGCTACACCGTCAACCAGAAGCTTCAGCGGGAAACCTTTGTGGGGGAAAACGGAGAAATTCAGACGGAGACGGAGGCTGTGCTGGAGGAACCGGTTTTATCCCGGACGATAGCCAGGCAGGAGGAGGCGCTGCAGGGGCTGCCTGAAATAGAAAATGCCGGCTCTTATAATCTGCTTCTGATTGGAATAGATGGGGAAAGGGAGACTGCGGATTCGGAGCTGGTGGCGCTTCTGACGCTGAATTCGGAGCGGGAGGAGGCCTGGCTTACCACATTTCTTCCCAAGCTTTATGTAAATATCCCGCAGGTGGGCGCACGCCAGCTGAAAACAGTTTATGCCTATGGGGGTGCACAGCTTTGTGTGGAAACACTGCAGCGAAATTACGGGGTGGAGATTGACCATTATATTCTGGCAGACCTTCCGGCCCTCATGGAGGTTCTGCACCAATACGATGTGGAGCTGGATGTGGATCAGGGGGAGGTGACCCTGGAAATCGGGGATACATTTTCTGAAAGCATGTTCCGTTCTCTGGATTCGGTGGCTTCGCTGCTTCAGACAGTCCTGCCCTGCATCACCCATGATATGAAGGATGCGGAACTTTTGAAGCTGCTGCCCAGGCTGTCGGCGTGGCTGGATTATTCGCTTAAGGAGCAGCAGATTCCCTACGGGGATCTGTATACGGCGGTGAATGGAATTTTGATTCCGGATATGGCGGAAACGCTGAAAAAACTGAGGGAGACCCTTTATTGACTCCGGTGCATCTGTTTTAAAGCTGTTTTGGACAGCAGGGAAATGGCGCTGTGCGGATATCGGTTATAGTATGGAAAGGCGGAATAGGAAAAATGAGAGAAAATAAGAATCAGGGAAAAAAATTTTGGATTGCGGTTATGGCGGCCTGCATGATGGCCGTCATGAGTATAGCTGCTCTGGCGCAGGATGAGACTGCCGCCGCGGATACGGAGAGGTCGGCAGATTTGCCGGAGGTTTTGGAAAAAGCGGTGGAGCCGGCTCCGGAGACAGAAACACAGATCGGTGAAAATACCTACAACCTTCTTCTTATTGGCGTGGACCGGCGTACCGATTCCTGGAACGGAAATTCTGATGTGATGATATTGGTGACGGTAAATCCGGATAAAGAAACCATTTTTCTTACCTCCTTCCTGCGGGATCTCTACGCGGATATTCCCGGAATCGGCGTGCGGAAGCTGAACGCGGCCTGCGCCAGCGGAGGGGCCGGGCTTTGCGTGGAGACCATCCGGAGTAATTATCAGGTGCGAATCGATAATTATGCGCTGGTGGACTTTGACAATATGATTCATATCGTGGATGTCTTCGGCGGTGTGGAGCTGGAATTGACAGAGAGTGAGGTGCGGGTGGCCAACCAGTATGTGGAAACCATGTGCGCCGCCAACGGGGAGCCTTATGAAAACCATAGGATCACAGGCAGCGGCCTGCTTCATCTGGACGGATATCAGGCGGTGGGCTATATGCGGAACCGGTACAGCGGAAATGAAAATGATTTCGGCAGAACGGACCGTCAGCGCAAGGTGCTGGGAGCGCTTTTGGAAAAGATGAAGGACTGTGATATGGAGAACATTTCCAGCCTGCTTCTGGAGGTACTGCCCAACATGGAGCATGACGTAAGCGGATTGGAGATGCTTTCCCTGGTAACGAAGCTGCCTGACTGGCTGAAGTATGATTTTGAGGAGCAGCGGATTCCCTATGAGGGACTGTATCACTCTGAAAACGAAATTCTGGTGCCGGATATGGAAGAAACCTTAGAGCGGCTGCAGGGTACCCTCTATTCCCAGGAGTAGGGGAAAGCACCGAATTTCTGATTAGGAGGACGCAGGAAGAGGCGGGCGCGCAGGGCCACAAGCATCTGGAAAATA
>CAMNQN010000271.1 GCA_946549155.1 uncultured Lachnospiraceae bacterium
AACAAAACACGAATTATCTACCGTTCGAAACTCAGGGAAATCATGCCCCCCACCATGCCCCCCGCCCCGCAGACCGCCAGAATCTGCCAGACCTTGCTCATCTCTGCCTGCGCCCCGTTCCCGGCTGCCAGTGACAAAAGGCACAGCAACAGAAAATAGATGACGCCGTATCCCATTCCCCACAAATACTTTCTTCTTGAAGCCGCCCGTCCCGCCTGGCAACCTCCCAGCAGACAGGCCAGACCGTAAACGGCAAACACACACCGCTTTAACATCTCATTTTCCCATCCCTGTCTCAGCATTAGAAATGCCAACAGCAGCAATGCCAGAACCGTAATCAGGGCCTCCGTCAAAACAGGCTTCACCATGGATATTACTTTTTTTCCGGTCATAATATATCCTCAAATCTTATATTTCCATTAAAAATATATGTGGACTCATTGCATTTATTCGGAAAATATTGTATCCTAATAAAATATATCACTACAATATAGAAAAAGGAGATGGTTTTTCTTGGCTTCTGATGATGCCATACAACTTGGTCTGTTATTATTACTGCTTTTACTTTCCGCATTCTTTTCCTCTGCGGAAACTTCTATGACCACAGTGAACAAAATACGAATTAAAACGCTTGCCGATGAGGGAAATAAACGGGCGCTGACACTGCTGAAGATACTGGAAAACTCCGGTAAGATGCTCAGCGCGATCCTGATTGGAAACAATATTGTCAACATTTCCATGTCCTCTTTGGCCACCACCCTGGCGATCCGGATCTTCGGGAACACCGCCGTGGGTATTGTGACCGGTATCATAACCCTGCTGGTATTGATCTTCGGTGAAATCACCCCAAAAACCATGGCCACCATCCATGCGGAGAAGCTGGCCCTTGCTTACAGTCCCGTGATCTGGCCTCTGATGCGCGTCATGACCCCGGTAATCTTCTTGATTGATCATCTTTCCCTGCTGTTTCTGCGGCTGCTGCGCATTGATCCGAAAGCCGGAAACGCTGCCATGACCGAACAGGAGCTACGTACCTACGTGGACGTGGGGCATGAGGAGGGGGTCATCGAAAGTGAGGAGCGTCAGATGATCTACAACGTATTTGATTTTGGTGACGCGCAAGCCCGGGATATCATGGTACCCCGTGTGGATATGGTATCTGTGAATCTGGAGGATTCCTATGACGATATTGCGGCTGTTTTCAAGAGCGAAAAATTTACCCGACTTCCCGTCTACGAGAACGACAGGGATAATATCGTAGGTATCATCAATATCAAGGATTTTCTGTTTTTTGAGGATCGAAATAATTTTCATGCCTCTTCCATTATGTATGAACCTTATTTCACCTATGAATATAAAAAGACTGCGGAGCTTATGGTGGAAATGCGCGAGAAATCCATCAGCCTCACCATTGTTCTGGACGAATACGGCGCTGCCATCGGCATGATTACGCTGGAAGACCTGCTGGAAGAACTGGTGGGTGAGATCCGGGACGAATATGACGAGGATGAAAAGGATCTGATCCAGGCCTTGGGCGATGGGGAATATCTCATTGAGGGCTCCATGAAGCTGGACGACATCAACGATGCGCTGAATCTTAAGCTGGATTCTGAAGATTACGACTCCCTGGGCGGCTACATTATCGAAAAGCTGGATCACCTTCCCACCACCGGGGAGACTGTCCGGACGGAAGACGGACTATTGTTAAAGGTGGAAGAGATGGATAAAAACCGGATTGATAAAGTACATGTCTATCTTCCGGAAACCACCGAAGAACATTCCTCCTGATGAAAAAGCATGGGGGCTGTCGCAAAATGACAGCCCCCTTTCTCTTTCTCTATCCTCTCTCAGCCTTCACAGCTTAAATACTCTTCCATGTGCCGCATCGCTTCCTGTTCATCAGCACCGTCCGCCGTCACCTGTACCTCCTCGCCCTGCGTCAGTTTCAGGGTCATGATGCCCATGATGCTCTTGGCGTTTACATTGAACCTTCCGCTTTTCAGATAAATAGAGCTGCGGTAACGGCTGGCTGTCTGCACCAGCAGCGCCATGGGCCTGCTCTCCATCGCTTTGGGAATCTGAATCGTCACTGATTTCTTAATCATACTGTTCCTCCTGTCTGTTCTCTCAGTTTTTCCGCCATCTCACTCAAGCGGCGCAGTCTGTGGTTTACCCCTGACTTTCCCACCGGGGGCGACAGCTCCATCCCCAGTTCCTTCAAAGTAGCATCTCTCTGTTCCAGCCGCAGCCTGGCGATCTGAACCAGATTCTCCGGAAGTTTTTCTAATCCCATATGCCGTTCCAGATATTCGATGTCCTCGATCTGCTTCACCGCTGCGCTCACCGTTTTGTGAATATTGGCCGTCTCGCAGTTCACCTTCCGGTTCACCGAATTTCTCATTTCCCGCACAATCCGTATATTTTCCAGGTTCATCAGCGCCCGATGTGCTTCCATCACATTCAGGATGTCCACAATCTGGGCTCCCTCTTTTATGTATACCACATAGTGGCTCTTGCGCAGAACAATCTTCGCGTCCAAGCCAAAGCTGCCGATGATCTCCTGTAGCTGTCTGGCCTTGGGTTCGGTGGCACAAACGATCTCAAAATGATAAAACCTTCTCGGATCGCTGATAGAACCGGCCACCAGAAAAGCACCCCGGATAAAGGCACGACGACAGCAGGATCTCTGCACAATCAGGTTGTCCACCAGGGACAGCTTCTCCGCCACCTCCAGATCCGGCCCGATCAGCCTGGCCGCCTTCAGCACCCGCAGAGCATCCTCGTGGTTTTTCACCGTCACACAGTACATCCTGTTCTGTCCGTTCACCCCATGGATTTTTACACTGACTTCCCCGCGGATATGAAAAATCTTCCGCAGAAGAGCATCGTATTTTCTGGCCACATACAGATTTTCCGTCTGTATTTTTACATGGACTTTATCCCTTGTAGATATGGAAACACGACCGCACATAGTGATAACAGCCGTGATTTCTGCGATCTGACAATGCCTGGCACTATCCATCTGCAACGACAATTCTTCTTTTACTTCACTGGAAAATGACAATTTCTCAACCTCTTATCTAACCAAATCCCGGTGCTCGATTCGAATCCCGTACTCCTGTTTTTCACTCAAATGCTCAAACAGCCTGTTCGCCAGCGTCACCGAGCGATGTTTTCCGCCGGTGCAGCCCACCGCGATTACAAGCTGATTTTTCCCCTCCGCAATATAGTTGGGAATCAGAAAATCCACCAGGTCGGTAAGCTTCTCCACAAAAGTATGGGCTGTTTCTGAGCTCATCACATATTCCTGCACTTCCCGGTCATTACCGGTCTTTGACTTTAACTCTTCCACATAATAGGGGTTGGGAAGAAACCGCACGTCAAACACCAGGTCCGCATCGGCGGGTATCCCATACTTAAATCCAAAAGACAGAACGGTAATAAATAAATTTCGGTATTCCTGCTGCCCCACAAAGATTTTGTCCATCTCACTTCTTAAATCCCTGGTCAGCATCCTGCTGGTATCAATGATATAATCCGCCTTACGCTTCAGAAATTCCAGCATCATCCGTTCCTTCTCTATCCCCGCGTCAATCCGTTCCCCGCAGGCTAAAGGATGGTTTCTTCTAGTTTCCTTGTAGCGTTTCACCAGCGTCTGGTTCCCCGCCTCCAAAAGATCGGA
>CAMNQN010000272.1 GCA_946549155.1 uncultured Lachnospiraceae bacterium
TCAGATGTTTACTGCTTCATATCTCACATTCAACGTGATTCTTTAAGGCTAGCCAAGGAACAGCAGGAAGAGGCGGGCCCTGCGCGCCCGCCTCTTCCTGCGTCCTCTTACTTAACAAAACACGAACATAACTGAGAACAAGGATCGGTTATAGATGGAATGAAACAAGGATGGACATTCCGGGAGGAAGAGTGTATAATTCGTGACAATGGAAAGTTCGCAAAGTGTGCTTGCCGGCGTTTTGCTGTGGGGAAATTTTCAGGGCGGCAGGGGCGGAGCCATCCAGGACAGGAGGTTCCAGAAGACGTAAGGGAGAAAGATGGAAGAGAAGAAAGAAAATTTAACGGAAGGGTCCCTGGGGAAAAAGATCCTTTTTTTTAGCCTGCCGCTGATCTTGTCCAATATGCTGCAGGTTCTGTTTAATATGGCGGATGTGGCGGTGGTGGGGCGCTTTGCCGGTTCCATGGCGTTGGGGGCCGTGGGATCCACCACGATTCTGGTGATGATGTTTACGGGAAGCTTGATAGGCATGTCCGGTGGAATAAATGTGCTGGTGGCCAGGTATCTGGGGGCGGGACATGAAAATGGCGTGAAGGAAACGGTGCATTCGGCGGCGATTTTAAGCTTTCTTGCGGGATTATTATTTCTTCTGGTGGGGGCGGTGTTTTCGGAACCGGTGCTTCGGAGCCTGAATACAAAACCGGAGCTGATTGCCGGTGCGGTGCTCTATATCCGCATCTACTTCCTGGGAATGCCGGCGTTAGGCCTCTATAATTTCGGCAATGCGGTGTTAAGCGCGGCTGGGGACACAAAGCGGCCGTTGTATTACCTTTCGCTGGCCGGGGCAATCAATATTGTGCTGAATCTGTTTTTTGTGATTGTGTGCGGCCTGGGGGTGGCCGGCGTGGCGCTTGCCAGCATTATATCCCAGTACATATCCGCGGTGCTGATTGTGGGGGCGCTGTTTCGGTGCCGGGAGGTTTACGGCTTGAGGCTTGACAGCCTTTGGCTAAGGCGGGACAAGGCGGCGGCCATCCTGAAAATCGGCGTGCCCGCGGGGCTGCAGAATGCCATTTTTCAGCTGGCGAATCTGTTTATTCAGGCTGGCGTGAACTCCTTTGACGCGGTAATGGTGGCGGGAAATTCGGCAGCGGCCAACGCGGATGGCCTGGTGTACGATATTATGGCGGCATTTTATACGGCCTGCGGCAGTTTTATGGGACAGAATTTTGGCGCAGGAAAGCGGGAGAGGGTGATAAAAAGCTACCGGATCAGCCTGGCCTATTCGTGCGGGATCGGTTTTGTGCTGGGAAGCCTGCTGGTGCTGTTTGGCCGTCAGTTTTTGAGCCTGTTTACCAGGGATGCGGCAGTGCTTGAGGCTGGCATGAAGCGACTGACGATTATGGGATTTTCCTATGGCATTTCCGCTTTTATGGATTGTACCATATCTGCCTCCCGGGCGCTGGGAAAAGGCTTGATTCCTACGGTGATTGTGATTTTGGGCTCCTGCGTATTCAGGGTAATCTGGGTATACACGGTGTTTGCCTATTTTCGGACCATACCGTCCCTGTATCTTCTGTATGCTTTTTCTTGGAGCATTACGGCGCTGGCGGAGATCTGGTATTTCCGGCTAAGCTGGCGGGAGGAGATGAGGAAGCTGGGATAAATACAGAAATATTCTGATGGTCTGCTGCATAGCTTAGGATAGTGCTGGTAATAACCGGGATATTTGATTCTATAGACTACGATAAGGAGGAAAGTAATGGCAATACAAACTTTACAGGGAATTTTGCTTCCCTTTGCGGGCACGGCTTTGGGGGCCGCCTGCGTATTTTTTATGAAAGGCGCCATGAATCAGCTGCTGCAAAAGGCTCTGACGGGGTTTGCGGCGGGAGTGATGGTGGCGGCATCCATCTGGAGCCTGCTGCTTCCCGCCATGGACTACGCTTCGGGTATGGGAAAGCTTGCATTTATCCCGGCGGTGGCGGGCTTCTGGCTGGGGATTCTTTTCTTACTGTTTTTAGACCGGGCTATTCCGCATCTGCACAGGAACAGCGATGAAGCGGAAGGCCCGAAAAGCAAGCTGTCTAAAATTACAATGATGGTTCTAGCGGTGGTTCTGCACAATCTTCCGGAAGGAATGGCTGTGGGCGTGGTCTATGCCGGACTGCTTGCCGGGGATGCGGGCGTTTCCATCACCGGAGCAATCGCCCTTTCTCTGGGAATTGCCATACAGAACTTTCCGGAGGGCGCGATTATCTCCATGCCGTTGAACGCGGAAGGAGTCAGTAAACCAAAGGCTTTTTTGTATGGGGTACTTTCCGGCGTGGTGGAGCCTGTCGGTGCGATGATTACAATACTGGCGGCCAGCCGGGTGCTTCCGCTGCTGCCGTACTTCCTCAGCTTTTCTGCCGGAGCCATGATCTATGTGGTGGTGGAGGAGCTGATTCCGGAGACGGCGGAGGGAAATCACTCCAATATGGGTACGGTGATGTTTGCGGCGGGCTTTACGTTGATGATGATTCTGGATGTGGCGCTGGGATAGGCGCGCCGTGAATGGGAATGAAAAAATATTGCTGAAAGTATGAAACGAAAAGGAAAGCGGGGAAAAGCGCATGACGAAAAAAGAATTTGAAAAACTGACAGAGAGCGGGATCGTATATCTGGATGGGGCCACCGGCTCTAATCTGTACCGTGCGGGGATGCCTCGGGGCGTCTGCACGGAAACGTGGATATTGGAGAATGAGGAAATTTTGATAAAGCTGCAGCAGCAGTATGCCCAGGCCGGTTCCCAGGTGGTTTTTGCGCCTACCTTCGGTGCGAATCGCTTCAGTCTGATCGGGAGAGGGTGCGCGAATCTGGAGAATCAGGTGGCAGAGCTGAATAAGCGCCTGGTGGAGCTGTCCCAAAGGGCCGTGAAGGGGAAATGCCTGATTGCCGGAGATTTGTCTCCCACGGGCCGGGTCCTGGTATCCCAGGGGGGAGACACCTCTGTGGATGAGCTTTTTGAGGTGTACCGGGAGCAGATTGCCAGCATGGTGGAGGCCGGTGTGGATCTGATCGGGGCGGAAACCATGATGTCCGTGGAGGAGACCATGGTGGCATTGGACGCAGCTTCCTTTGTGTGTGATCTTCCGGTGATGTGTACGCTGAGTCTGGAGGCGGACGGAAATGCTCTCTACGGTGGTAATGCGGTGGAGGCGGTGGAGACGCTTCAGGCCATGGGAGCGGCAGCGGTGGGCGTAAACTGCTCCGTGGGGCCGGACCAGCTGGAGAGTGTGATCCGGAATATGAAGGAGGCGGCCGCGGTTCCCATCATTGCCAAGCCCAACGCCGGGCTGCCCTTCATCGACGGGCAGGGGAACGCCATCTATGGCATGGGGCCGGAGGAGTTCGCAAAAAACATGAAATTGCTGGTGCGCTCCGGCGCCTCCATTGTAGGCGGCTGCTGCGGAACCACGCCGGAATACATCCGGAAGCTGCGGCTGGGGCTGGAGGGGAAGCTGATCTAGAAAAACGCTTTCATCAGCGATTCCCTGTTTTGTTAACTACCCGGACGCAGGAAGGGAAAGCGCGGAGCCGACTCTGTCATCTGGAAAACTGCTTCGAATACCAAGAAAATCTAAGATGGAGCCGGACGAAAATTTCGGGAGAGCTGGCAGCCCTCAAGGCTGACAGCT
>CAMNQN010000273.1 GCA_946549155.1 uncultured Lachnospiraceae bacterium
CCCGCCCGGCCCCGTCTTTTCCTGCTGTTTTCTGGCAAGCTTTACAAAATCACGCGAAATATAACATCTTAATCGAAAATATCTGATTTGCGCAAATTAATATGGTAGTCACGGACAGGAGCTTTTTATATCCAGCTCTTGCATAGCAATTGCTTTTATAAGTTGCTGCCATTTCTTTCAAACTCAGTATATATCATTCTGTTATCGGCTTACGCAAACTACATTTTTGTCACTTAGTATGCCACATTTCGCCTGATTCTGTAAATTCAGCCAGAAAACAGCAGGATGGGGCGGGGCGACAGGAACCCATACATCCGGGAAACATTTCGGAGGATTCCAGGAAAAACTTGGATGGAGGGGAACGAAAATTTCGGGAGAGATGGCAGCCCTCAAGGCTGACAGCTCAGAGGCACTGAGCTGGGAAATCATCAGGATTTCCCGGCGAACTGCCTCGGTGCCCGAAATTTTCGTCCGTCTCCATCTTAGTTTTTCCTGGTATCCGGAGATGTTTCCCGGATGTATGGGTTCCTGCCGCCCCTCCCCATCCTGCGTCCTGACAGTAAATAAACGTAAGAAAAAACTTAAGAAAATAAAGTGGATTTCCCAAAATTTTCGTTGTATAATGGCCTGATTGAATATTTCTTTCAGAAAAACTGTTTCGTAACGGCCAAGTCCCGTTACTTCGAAATGAGAAGGAGGAATACCATGTCAGTAAAGTATGTGTTTGTGACCGGCGGCGTTGTTTCCGGCCTGGGCAAGGGCATCACTGCCGCTTCTCTGGGACGTCTTTTGAAAGCCCGCGGCTACAAAGTGACCATGCAGAAATTTGATCCCTACATCAACATTGATCCCGGAACCATGAATCCCATTCAGCACGGCGAAGTATTCGTCACCGATGACGGTGCGGAGACTGACCTGGATCTGGGGCATTACGAGCGCTTTATCGACGAGAGCCTTACCAAAAACTCCAACGTCACCACCGGAAAAATCTACTGGTCCGTGCTGCACAAGGAGCGCCGGGGCGACTACGGCGGCGGCACGGTACAGGTAATCCCTCACATCACCAACGAAATCAAAAGCCGTTTCTACCGGGATTTTACCTCTGAACAAACCAGCATCGCCATCATTGAGGTGGGCGGCACCGTGGGCGACATTGAAAGCCAGCCCTTTCTGGAGGCTATCCGTCAGTTTCAGCACGAGGTCGGCCACGACAACGCCATTCTGATACATGTTACCCTGATTCCTTACCTGAAAGCCTCCGGGGAAATGAAAACAAAACCTACCCAGGCCAGCGTCAAGGAGCTGCAGGGCATGGGAATCCAGCCCGACCTGATTGTCTGCCGCTCTGAGTATCCGCTAAACCAGCAGATCAAAGATAAGATCGCCCTCTTCTGCAACGTTCCCAGCAGCCATGTCATCCAAAACCTGGATGTGGAATATTTATATGAAGCGCCTCTGGCCCTGGAACGGGAACAGCTGGCGCAAATGGCCTGTGAATGTCTGCACCTGGACTGCCCAGAACCGGACCTGACAGATTGGATCGCCATGGTGGATGCCCTGCGCCATCCCACTAAGGATGTGACTGTAGCTCTGGTGGGAAAATATATCCAGCTCCACGATGCCTACATCAGCGTGGTGGAAGCGCTGAAACACGGCGGCATCGCCCAGCACGCCACCGTACACATTAAATGGATTGATTCAGAATTTTTAAATGAGGAAAATATAGAGGAAGAACTGGCAGATGTGGACGGAATCCTGGTGCCCGGCGGCTTCGGCGACCGGGGAATCGACGGAAAAATCGCAGCCATCCGATACGCCAGAGAGCACCGGGTGCCTTTCCTTGGCCTGTGCCTGGGAATGCAGTTATCCATCGTGGAATTTGCAAGACATGTGGCAGGCTTAGAGGACGCCCACAGCGTGGAGCTGAATCCCCAGACCCCTCATCCGGTCATCGCCCTGATGCCGGACCAAAACGGCGTAGAGGATATCGGCGGTACGCTTCGGCTGGGCTCCTATCCCTGCGTACTGTCCCCCGACACAAAGGCCTGTCAGCTCTACGGTACAGACCATATTGAAGAGCGCCACCGTCACCGCTACGAGGTAAACAATGATTACCGCAAAGTATTGACCGAACACGGCATGACCCTCTCCGGCCTGTCCCCCGACGGCCGCATCGTGGAGATGATCGAGTTAAAAGAGCATCCCTTTTTCCTGGCCACCCAGGGCCATCCAGAGCTGAAATCCCGCCCCAACCGTCCCCATCCTTTGTTCCGCGGATTCGTGGAAGCGGCACTGGCTCATAAAGAAATACGGTAAAAAACTTAACGCTGCCGCACAACGACCCTTTTCTCTGTCGCCGTGCGGCGGATAAAACGATTGCGATTGTTGAACCTACTGCCGCCTCCATACCCGGGCCTTTCGCAGCACCTCCTCTATAAAGGCCTGCTTTCCCAGAATGTAGGAATCCCTCTTATCTGGAAATTCTTTCGCCAGCCTTTCCTTCAGCAGGGAATACGCCGCGTCATCCTCTTTATGCGTATTCAGCTAATCCCGGAAATTGATATAGTTTTCCCACTGCATACTGCCACATAAAACAACGTGGATATGATGTGTCCGGGTATCCTTCTCAAAATCTCCCATCACTGATAAAGGGCCGTCGCAAACTGCAATAGCCCCTTATCATCACCTGTTTTCCTTCCATTTTTCGCCGGTTCATACCCGGTCAGGCCGGTTTTTCACCGCTCCACACCGTCTCAATCCTCAATCCGTCTTCCAGTTTTCCGGTCGATGTAGTCAATGATCAAATCCACCGCTCCATCGATTCCTAAATCGCTGCTGTCCACGCTGAGATTGTAGCTGGAAGCCAGGCCCCACTTTTTCTCTGTCTGAAAATTGTAAAAGCTGGCACGTTTTTTGTCTGCCTTCAAAATCATATCTCTGGCCTTGGCATCGGAAATCTTCTCAAATTCCGCAACCCGCTGAATCCGGAAATCCATGCTGGCATGCACAAACACAGTGGTGAGATACTCACACTCCCGCAAAATGTAATCCGCTCCGCGCCCCACAATCACACAGCTATCTCCCTGCCCCAGCTTCCGGATCGTATCGAACTGCGCCTGATAAATCTGCTGATTTAACGTGGTTCCCACATAATTCATCGAAGGGTACACATCCATCACGATGGAATACAAAAGGCTGTTGGTAGGCTTCTCATCATAATTCTCCAGCACCTTCTCACAAATGCCGCTCTCCTCCGCCACCAATTTCAATAATTCTTTATCGTACAACTTTATCCCCAGCTTCTTCGCCAGTTTCCGTCCAATCTCATGTCCTCCGCTGCCAAACTGCCTGCCTATCGTAATAATAACATTCCCTGTCATAAAATCCCTCCTTTTCCGTCTACAGCAGAACCAGATTCGTCGGCCTTCCCCCGCTTTTATAACACTGCAAGGGTGAGGGCACTTTTCAGTCCCAGCTATATTTATATATATTGTACAAATTTTTTGTCCAAATGTCAACATTTTTCACAAATAAGTATAAGTTTCCAAAGTTTTTTGTATTTTATTCAGCAGAGGACGCAGGATGAGCCGGGGCCGCAGGGCCCTATACATCTGGAAAATAATTCGGAGGATACCTTAAAAAATCTTAGATGGAGGCGGGC
>CAMNQN010000274.1 GCA_946549155.1 uncultured Lachnospiraceae bacterium
CGGAGCAGTTTTCCAGAGGGATCTGCCCGCCCGGCCCCGTCTTTTCCTGCGTCCTACAAATTAACAAAACACGAATAACCGTTTATCAGGAAGCACTGGATTTTGGAAAGTAGGGCAGCCCGGTTCTCCTTTACTTTCCGGCTGCTTTAAGCTACAATCTTAGCATAAAGGCAGTGCGGGATGAGAAGCCGGGACGGTGCTCGGGCAGCTGCCAGTATCCTTATGAGAGCGGGAGTGGACAGGATGATTTGCAGGACTTATGAGACAGACACCTTAAAAAGATACAAGTATGTGGTGACATTGTCACGGTATAAAGGGAAAATTTTAATGAGCCGTCACAAAGAGCGAACCACATGGGAGGCCCAGGGAGGGCATATTGAGCCGGGGGAGACACCGCTGCAGGCTGCGAAGCGGGAATTGTATGAGGAAAGCGGAGCGCTGGAATATACCATCGTTCCGCTGTGTGATTATTGGGCCGGCGAGAGGGAGGATGGTGCGGACGGCGCGGGCGGTATGGTGTTTGTGGCGGATATTGAGACGCTGGGGCCGCTGCCGGAGAGTGAGATGGCCCAGGTGCAGACGTTTGAGTGGCTGCCGGAAAATCTGACCTATCCGGAGATTGCATCTGTTCTGTATCGTAAAATTGGATTCGGCTTCCGAACCGGGCGGCTGCTGTATGGAACCGGTAATCCGGCAAAACTGGAGGCTATGCAGCGGCGTTTAAAGCCGTTGGGCCTGGAACTGATGGGGCTTAAGGATATGAAAGGGGAAATCCCGGTGGTTGAGGAAAATGGCGCTACGCCGCTGGAGAACGCAGAGAAAAAGGCTGCGGCCTATTACCGGGCGTTTCGGACACCGGTGTTTTCCTGTGATTCCGGCCTGTACATAGAGGGGCTGCCGGAGGAGGATCAGCCCGGGGTGCATGTCCGCACTGTAAAGGGGAAATATCTGACGGATGGGGAAATGCTGGAGTATTATGCGGGTCTGGCCAGGCGGTATGGGGATTTGAAAGCGCGGTACCGCAATGCAGTCTGTCTGGTGCTGGACGAAGCTCATAGCTACAGCGCCATGGAGAAGAGTATGGAGAGCAGGCCGTTTCTGATTGTGGACAGGCCCCATTCCGCGGTGCGAAACCCGGGCTTTCCATTGGACAGCCTGTCGGTGGATATTCCCACAGGAAAATACTTTTACGATCTGGACGCGGGAGCGGCGGATGAGGTGGCGGTGGAGGACGGCTTTCTGGAATTTTTCAGAAAGTATTTGTAAGGTGCGGGCTTCTCAAAAACGGTCAACGGGGGCATAATGAAATTGACCGGAGCGGTAAACGCGCACAGCGCACTTTTGCCGGGGGAGGTGTTTATGAACGAAAAATTTTTTGCATTGCCGGAGGAAAAGCAGCAGCGGATTCGAAATGCAGGCTACCGCGTTTTTTCATAGAACTCCTACAGAAAAAGTCCTATGAGTGAGATTGCGGAGGAGGCCGGAATCAGCAAATCTCTGCCGCGGTATGCAGGCCAAAATGTATGTTATCAGGAAATATCCTGCCATGGGTGCTTTTGCTCTTAAGGCTTTCTATGAGAAGGATCCGGAGATTTGTCTCGGAATACAGGAAAGTTACCGGAAATATCTGGACTTTAAGGCCAATGCAGTCCTGATGAGGATGGAACCGGAACAGTTCCGTCCGGGAATTGATCTGGAGATGATGTACCGGGAGATGTACCTGGTGTCAGAGGGGCACCTGTGGGAGATGGTGCAGCGGGGCGATATGGATATGGAAAAAATGGGGGCGGAGTTCATCAAAATGATTGAATTCTGGAGACAGATATACGGGAGGAAAAAGGATGAGAGCGATTGAGACAGCAGGCCTGACGAAATATTACGGAAAAGCCAGAGGAATCGTTGATTTGAAATTGACGGTGGAGGAGGGCGAGTTTTTCGGGTTCATCGGCCCCAACGGTGCGGGAAAGAGCACCACGATCCGTACCCTTTTGGGACTGGTGAAGAAGAACAGCGGACAGGCCAAAATTTTCGGGATGGATATCGGGACAGATCAGAGGAAAATACTGGAGACGATAGGGTATCTGCCCTCAGAGGCTGTATTTTATAATGGAAGGAAAGTGCGGGATATGCTTCGCCTTTCCGCCGGCCTGCGAGGAAGGAACTGTGAAAAGGAAGCAGAGGAGCTGTGCGAAAGGCTCCAGCTGGATACCTCCAGGAGGGTGGAGGAGCTGTCCTTCGGAAACCGCAAGAAGGCGGCGATTGTCTGTGCGCTGCAGCACAATCCCAGGCTGTGCATCCTGGATGAACCCACATCCGGGCTGGATCCTCTGATGCAGCGGGAATTTTTTGAGATTCTGCGGGAGAGGAACCGCCGGGGGACCACGATTTTTCTCTCCTCCCACGTATTGTCTGAGGTTCAGCGAAATTGTGAGCGGGCGGCGGTGATCCGGGAAGGACGGCTGATTGCCTGTGACCGGGTGGAGGCGCTGGCGGACACAAATGCCAGGCGGGTTACGCTTCGGGGACAGTGTGAATTGGCCGGTCTGGAGGGAATCCGGGATCTGCAGGAGACGGAGGGCGGCGTCAGCTTTCTCTACAGCGGGGAACTGAAGGCGCTGATCGAACGGCTTGCCCGGGGAACGGTTCTGGATCTGGCCGTGTCAGAACCGGATCTGGAGGAGATTTTCCTGCATTATTACGAAGAGGGAGGTACGGTAGAATGACAGTGTTTCGGCATGAGATGCGGCAGGGGAGAGCGTCCCTGCTCATTTGGACGGCGGCCATAGGCCTTCTGATGGTGGTCTGCATTTTTCTTTTTCCGGAAATGAAGGAACAGATGGCGGGTGTCAGTAAAATTTTTGCCTCCATGGGGGCGTTTACCGCGGCATTTGGAATGGACAGAATCGATTTCGGCTCTTTAAAAGGGTTTTACGCCATAGAGTGCGGCAATGTGCTGGGACTGGGAGGCGCCCTGTTTGCCGCTATGTGCGGTGCAGCCAGTCTGGCGAAGGAGGAGACGGAACACACGGCGGAATTTTTATTGACTCATCCTGTCAGCAGGCTGCGTGTGTCGCTGGAAAAGCTGGCGGCGGTTCTGATGCAGATATTGCTTCTCAACGGGGTAATCTTTGTGCTGTCCCTGGTTTCTGTGGCATTAATAGGGGAAACCGTACCCTGCAAGGAACTGACGCTGCTGCATCTGGCGTATCTGTTGTTACAGGTGGAGCTGGCTGCTATTTGCTTTGGAATTTCTTCCTTCGCGCTGCGGGGAAGCCTGGGCTGGGGCCTGGGAGTTGCGACAGTGATGTATTTCCTGAATCTGATTGCCAATATATCGGACAGCGCGTCATTTTTGCGGTATATCACCCCCTTCGGATATGCGGAAGGGTCTCAGATTATGTCGAAGGCAGCGCTGGACGGCGGGCTGATGGGGCTGGGAATTCTGTACGCGCTGGCAGGAGCGGCAGTGGCCTGCTGGAATTACTGCAGGAAAGATATCCGGGCGTAATTCCTGTTCGGGTGTTAATGCTTTTCGTGTTTTGTTAATTACCCGGACGCAGGATGAGGCGGGACGGCAGGGCCACAT
>CAMNQN010000275.1 GCA_946549155.1 uncultured Lachnospiraceae bacterium
AATGCACGGATTAAAATCCGCGCCTTTCGGACAGATGTCTCGGACATGTGTACACCTGGATATTCAGGGAACCTGGCCCTGGTTTCTCCTGACGGCCCCTTTCTGCGCTGGGTGTTGGATTCCGGAAAATAAGTATTTATTTTTAATTTGGACAAACCAGGAACAAGAGAAGGTCCGGTATCTTTGTAAGATAATTTGCAGAGGTTTTTAGCTTAAGCATCTTTTTGGATGGAGATCAGATGCGCTGGAACTCTGAGATGGTCTTACAGAGGTACCGGACTGTTTTTTGGTGATGTTTGGATAAATAGAAGGTGTAGTTTACCGGAAGAAACGGAATACTCCGAATACTTTTCCCAGGATTTTTACTTCCCCGTGGACGAGGATGGGATCCATGGTGTCGTTCTCCGGCTGCAGGCGGATGTAGCCGTCCTCTTTATAGAAGGTCTTTACTGTGGCGGAATCTTCAATCAGGGCTACGACCATATCGCCGTTCTGGGCGGTGGACTGCTGTTTTACCAGCACGTGGTCGCCGTTCAGGATTCCGGCGTTAATCATGCTTTCCCCTTTTACCTTCAAAAGAAAGCTCTGTTCATTGGGCATATATTCCGTCGGGATGGGGAAATAGTTTTCGATATTTTCTGTGGCCAGGATTGGCTGTCCGGCTGCTACGGTGCCGATGATGGGGACGTTGACCATTTCCCGTCTGGTCAGGTTAAAATTGTCGTCCAGAATCTCGATTGCTCTGGGCTTGGTGGGATCCCGGCGGATATAGCCGTTTTTTTCCAGGCTTTCCAGGTGGGCATGGACGGAGGAGGTGGACTTTAAATGAACCGCCTCACAGATCTCACGAACCGCCGGGGGGAAGCCCCGGTTTAAAATTTCACTCTTTATGTATTCCAGAATTTCCTGCTGCTTTTCGGTTATCTTGCCGTATGCCATCAATCGATCCTCCCCGGTCAATAAATATAAAATGCATAAGCATGGAGAAGTGCGCAGATTCTTCGCGTTACTGCCATGCACGTCTTTTGTATAGAATATCCTCATTTTCCAGTATAGCATAACCCCAGTTAAAATGCAAACAAATGTTTAGAATATTTGTTCGATCTTTCTGTTGACAAACATGTGTTCTGGAAGTATAATGAAAAACAGAAAGACGAACAAATGTTCCTGTGCAGTTTGATAATGGAGAGCAGAGATTATGAGGGAGAGCAGAAGCGTGGGGCCAAGAGACGGGTATAGAGAATATGATTACATATATGGAAGAGAGGCCAGGCTGATGCGGATTCGCCAGAGCAGAAAGCGCAGAGCGCAGAAGCGGCGGATCCGCAGGGCAGTGCTGGTGCTGGCGGCAGCGTTGACGCTGTGGCTGGCACTCACCGGCTTTTCCCGGGTAAGCGTGACCAAGGCGCCGGTTTACCGTTACTACACGGCAGTCACCGTGCGGTGCAACGATACCCTCTGGGGTATCGCCAGCCAGCATCTGACGGAAGAATACTCTTCTGTGAAAGCCTACATGAAAGATATCATGGAAGTGAACGGCATGAAAACAGACGCCATTTACTACGGACAGAAATTAATCCTGCCTTATTATTCCACGGAGGTAAAATAGAACAAAAATTATAAAACTTGTCTTACCAAAAAGAGGATGCCGCAAAATACCGGGGAAGGATCCCTGGCATTTTGCAACATCCTCTTTTAGATAAATGCGCTTTTCCTGCATTTTACTGCATATTTTTCATCGCCGTAGACAGCATCAGCTTAATCCGGTTCAGCTGGTTTACCTCGCTTGCACCGGGATCGTAGTCGATGGCTACGATATTGGACAGCGGATACTGGCGGCGCAGCTCCTTGATAACGCCTTTGCCCACCACATGGTTGGGCAGACAGCCGAAGGGCTGGGTACATACGATATTGGTGGTGCCGGAGTGGATCAGCTCCAGCATCTCTCCGGTGAGGAACCATCCTTCACCGGTCTGATTGCCCAGAGATACGATATCCTTCGCCATATTGCCCAGATCCTGGATATGGGCCGGCGGATCGAAGTGCCGGCTCTTCTCAAATTCGGCCCGGGCGGTACTCCGCAGCTTTTCCAGAATGCTGTTAGCCATGTTGGCCAGCAGGGCGGTGCGCTTCTTTGTTCCCAGATTTTCCGCCTTGAAGTTCTGATTATAAAAACAGTAAAGCAAAAAGTCCATCAGATCCGGAACCACGGCCTCTGCGCCTTCTGATTCCAGCAGCTCCACCAGGTGGTTGTTGGCTGCGGGGAGGAATTTTACCAGAATCTCTCCCACCACGCCCACTTTCGGTTTCTTTTCGTCCGTGATGGGCAGACGGTCAAATTCCTGGATGATTTCCCGACACAGCGTTTTGTAGCCGCCATAGGTTACCCTGGGGCCGGAGATGAAAGCGATACATTTCTTTTCCAGTTTCCGGTGCAGCTCGTTGGCGGAGCCGGGTACCTGCTCATAGGGGCGCATACGGTAGAGGCAGCGCATAAAGATGTCTCCCAGCACCAGGCCGAACATACCACGCTTTAGCATATTGTAGCTGATCTTAAATCCCGGGTTGGACTCCAGGCCGCTCAGGTTCAGGGAAATTACCGGGATCTGCTCCATACCGGCCTTTTTCAGGGCCCGGCGGAAAAATCCCACATAGTTGGAGGCACGGCAGCCGCCTCCGGTCTGGGTCATAATGATGGCGGTGTGATCCAGGTCATACTTTCCGGACAGCAGCGCGCTCATCATCTGTCCCACTACGATGAGGGAGGGATAGCAGGCGTCGTTGTTTACATACTTTAATCCCGTGTCCACGGCCTTGCGTTCCTCTGCGTTGACCACCTCCAGGTGGTAGCCGCAGGACTGGAAGGCGGCCTCCAGAATACTGAAATGAATCGGAGACATCTGGGGGCAGAGGATGGTATAGGTTTTCCGCATCTCCTCGGTGAAGGAGACGGGGGTGATATTCGCGGGCACGATGGTCCGTTCCAGCTTTCGCTCCTCCCGGTCACGGATAGCGGCGATCAGGGAGCGAATCCGGATACGGGCGGCTCCCAGGTTATTTACCTCGTCGATCTTCAGGCAGGTATAGATCTTGCCGGAATTGGAGAGAACATCATTGACGCAGTCGGTGGTGACGGCATCCAGGCCGCAGCCGAAGGAGTTTAGCTGGATCAGATCCAGATCATCCCTGGTTTTCACAAAGTTGGCGGCGGCATACAGCCGACTGTGGTACATCCACTGATCCAGCACGATGAGAGGACGCTCCACCGGATTTAAGTTGGAGATGGAGTCCTCCGTCAGCACGGCGATGCCGTAGGAGTTGATTAACTCCGGGATACCGTGGTTGATCTCCGCGTCGATGTGATAGGGCCGTCCGGCCAGGACGATACCACGGCGTCCGGTTTCCTCCATATATTTCAGCGTCTCCTGCCCCTTCTGGTACATGATCTCCCGGGTGTGTTCCAGTTCCTTCCATCCGGCTTCCGCGGCGGCTTCCA
>CAMNQN010000276.1 GCA_946549155.1 uncultured Lachnospiraceae bacterium
CCAGATGTTGGTATCTCCCCCGCCCCTCCCACTCCCTGCCTCGTTCATAACCTTCTGGGTATTTGTGAATTAAACACGAGCCTACTCAAACTGTGGCAACATGGGACTGGTAATCGCCTTCTTTTCATGGTATGATAGGATGATGTGATTCTCCTGGAAGTTAAGGGCAGAATCCGGAGACGGGTTGATGGGTCTGGGGCAGGAGGTTCTGCGTCAGATGGAAGATAAACAGTATGCGGTATTATTGATTGGTGATGGGAGACGGGTATGAAGATTTATATTATACGGCATGGACAGACGCAATGGAATGCCAGCGGAAGGCTGCAGGGGCAGACGGATATCGCGTTGAATGAGAAGGGCAGAGAGCTGGCTGCCAGGGTGGGGGCTGCTCTGAAACAGATTCCCTTTGACCGGGTTATCAGCAGCCCGCTGATTCGCTCCGTTGAGACGGCAAAGCTGGTTCTGAGGGAAAATACAGGCCGGGCAGGCGAACTGCTGCGGGCCGGGGGGAAGGAAGCGGGGGCGTCTCAGGCGGAAAGCCCGATTGCTGTGGACCGTCGTATTCAGGAGATCAGCTTCGGGGAGTATGAGGGGTATTCGGTGCCGGTCTCCTCTCTGTTTGCCGGCGATGCGAAATTTGCCATTACGGATCCGGATTTTCATAACTTTTTTGATGCGCCGGAGAAATATGTCCCGCCAAAGGGCGGGGAGAGCCTTAGCTGCCTGGTGGAGCGGACGGGAGATTTTTTGCGGGAGCTGGCGGAATCAAAGGAGGAGCAGGGGCGGGAGGAGATTGTCCTGGTTTCTACCCACGGGGCTGCCTCCCGGGCGCTGCTGGCCAATATAAAGCATACAATGCTGAAGGATTTCTGGTATCCCGGCGTGCCGAAAAACTGCGCGGTGTCCATCGCTGAAACCAGAAACGGAAGGTGGGAACTTTTGGAGCAGGATGTGATTTTTTATTGAAACTATTTACCGTGTGCATTACAATGTACCGGGAACAGAATTTTCTGGAATGATTCTGGAACCGGAGGAAGAAATGTTAGAAAGAGAAGGAACCATATGAAAACAGCAGATTTTTATTATGACCTGCCCAAGGAGCTGATTGCTCAGGATCCGTTGGAGGACCGGGCTTCCTCCAGGCTGATGACGCTGGACAAAAGCACCGGGGCAGTGGAGCACCATGTATTCCGGGAGATAAAGGAGTATCTGCTTCCCGGGGATTGTCTGGTTTTGAATAATACGAAGGTGATTCCAGCCAGACTGTACGGCAGCAAGGTGGGCACAGATGCGAAAATAGAAGTATTATTGTTAAAGCGAAAAGAGAATAATCTATGGGAGACATTGGTGAAACCGGGGAAAAAGTGTAAAA
The DNA here is from genome assembly GCA_946549155.1 of uncultured Lachnospiraceae bacterium. Lineage (GTDB taxonomy): Bacteria > Bacillota > Clostridia > Lachnospirales > Lachnospiraceae > Merdiplasma. The sequence continues at coordinate 1,373 of CAMNQN010000276.1, forward strand.
TCGGCACGCAGATTTCCTTCGGGGAGGGACTTTTAACCGGTGAAGTGGTGGATGTGGTGGAGGAAGGAAACCGCCTTATTCAGTTCCGGTACGAGGGCGTTTTCGAGGAGATTTTGGATCAGCTGGGCCAGATGCCTCTGCCGCCCTATATCACCCATCAGCTAAAGGATAAAAACCGTTATCAGACGGTATACGCGAAGCACGACGGCTCTGCGGCGGCGCCCACGGCGGGGCTTCATTTTACCCCGGAGCTGCTGGAGCAGATTCGGGAGAAAGGGGTGCGAATCGCGGAGGTGACGCTCCATGTGGGCCTGGGAACCTTCCGGCCGGTGAAGGTGGAGGACGTGACGGAGCATCATATGCACAGTGAGTTTTATATTATTGAGGAGGAGCAGGCGAAGCTCATTAATGATACGAAAAAAAACGGCGGAAGAGTTATCTCTGTGGGAACCACCAGCTGCCGTACGCTGGAATCTGCTGCGGATGAACAGGGGATTCTCCATGCGGGAAGCGGCTGGACGGATATTTTTATCTATCCGGGATACCGGTTTAAGATGATTGATGCGCTGATTACAAATTTCCACCTGCCGGAATCCACGCTGCTGATGCTGGTGTCAGCGCTGGCAGGGAAGGATCATATTATGGCGGCTTATGAGGAAGCGGTGCGGGAGCGGTACAGATTCTTCTCCTTTGGCGACGCCATGTTTATCTCATAACAGATAGGACAGGAGGCAAAATTGCGAAAGCTTTTACGATATATCAGGGATTACCGGAGGGAATGCGTGCTGGCGCCTTTGTTTAAGATGCTGGAGGCTTCCTTCGAGCTTTTTATTCCCCTGGTGGTGGCGGCTATCATTGACCAGGGAATCGGAAATGGAAATAAGGGATACATTTACCGGATGGGCGGCATTATGGTGCTGCTGGGTGTGATCGGTATGATTTGCGCGGTGACGGCCCAGTTCTTTTCCGCTAAGGCGGCGGTGGGCTTTGCCGCCGACGTAAAGAGTGCGCTGTTCCGGCATATTCAGACGCTGTCCTACACGGAGATCGACACGCTGGGAACGTCCGCGCTGATTACCCGTATGACCAGTGACATGAACCAGGTGCAGGCCGGCGTGAATCTGACGCTGCGTTTGCTGCTGCGTTCTCCCTTTGTCGTGTTCGGGGCTATGGTGATGGCCTTTACCGTGAATGGGAAAGCGGCGATGGTGTTTGTGGTGATTATTCCGCTGCTGTGCATTGTGGTATTTGGCATTATGCTGTTTAACATTCCCATGTACCGGAAGGTGCAGGGCCGTTTGGACCGGGTATTGGGCGCCACCAGGGAAAATCTGACGGGAGCCCGGGTGATTCGTGCGTTTAACAAGCAGGAGGATGAGATCCGGGAGTACCAGGAGCGCACCGGCGAGCTGAATCGGGTGCAGCTGTTTGCGGGGAAAATATCCGGTTTGATGAATCCGGTGACCTATGTTATCATCAACGGCGGTATTATTGCGCTGATCTGGAGCGGAGCGATTCAGGTGGATGCCGGCGTGATCTCCCAGGGAGAATTAACCGCACTGGTAAATTATATGTCGCAAATTCTGGTGGAGCTGGTGAAGATGGCCAATCTGATTATCTCCATCACGAAGGCGGTGGCCTGCGGGAACCGGGTACAGGCTATATTCGAGATCCGGCCCAGCATGGAGTATGGCGGACTGGGCAGTGAAGCAGAGGCCGGGAAAAACCGGGGAAAGAAAGCAAATGCGGGATCTGTCCCCCTTTATGAATTCCGGAATGTGGGGCTTTGCTATGCCAATGCGGGAGCGAACTCCCTGAGCAATCTGAATTTTACGGTAGAGGCGGGGGAGACGGTGGGCATCATCGGCGGCACCGGTTCCGGAAAGACCTCACTGGTGAATCTTATTTCCCGCTTTTATGACGCTACAGAGGGGGAAATTCTGCTGAAAGGCCGGGATATCCGGGAATACCGGGAGGAGAGCCTGCGGGACTCCCAGCAGGAGCTGCGCCGTCTGGCGGAGGAGGCCACCCGGCGGCTGGCCCTCCGGCAGGACCCCTTCGACCAGTACCTGGACCTGGCAGAGGGAGGAAAGCG
>CAMNQN010000277.1 GCA_946549155.1 uncultured Lachnospiraceae bacterium
ACAGGATATCGTAATCGCTCATGTAAATGGCGACCGTAGCCTTTTTGACAGCTTCGCCTTGCCCCTTAGTAAAGCAATGTTCGATCCTGTAATGAACAGCTTTGAAATTACAGTAGATCAAATGGCTTTATTGGAACCAGCTGCCACAGAAGTCGTTAACACTGCGCTAATTCAATGTATGACTGAAGTGGTGGAAGAAGTGGTAAAATCCGGCGTTCCCGAAGCCGCCGCTCGCTCCTTCATTCTCGGACATCTTCAGATGGGACTGGCTATTTATTTTCTAAAAACCAATCCGCTCTCAGATGCCGCAAAAATCGCTGCAGCTCATGGTTACGAAACAGTGTTGCAGCCCACCTGGAGAGAGGCTATGGGAATCGAATACACCAGGGCTGTCACAAAGAAAATGCTCCATCCGGAACAGTTCCTTTAAAGAAACGAGGCGCCTATGAAGCTTGGAATCAGTACTTGCACCTATACCTGGAATTTTGGTGTAAAAAATTATCCTGCTCCACAAACCCCTTATACCGTTGAAAAGCTGCTGGAGATTGCCGCCGGTTATAACATAGAAGTGGTACAAATCCTGGATAATATCGTCCCAATATATAATTTTCCTGAAAAAAAGCTGCGTGCTCTGCGGGACTCCGCGAAAGAAAAAGGGATACAATTGGAAATTGGAACCAGAGGCATTACGCTTCCGCTTCTGAAACAATATTTACAGATTGCCCGGCTGTTGGGGGCCAATCTGGTTCGCACGATTCTGGATGGAGATCACGCTTCTCCCTCACTAAATCAGGCAATCGAATGGATACAAAAAATTCTTCCCGACTACAAAGCCAACGGCATCTCCCTCGCCATCGAAAATCATGATCTGCGCCATGTAGCGGAGCTGAGAAAATTGGCCGATACGATCAACGATCCCAATTTTGGAATCTGCATTGATTGTGTCAACTCCCTGGGAATACAGGAATGCCAGCAAGAGGTTTTGGACACCCTCTTTCCCCAGACCATCAATTTTCATTACAAGGATTTCATTATCCAACGCACTGATTACGATATGGGGTTTACTGTAAAAGGCTGCATTGCAGGACAAGGGATGACGGATATGGACTATATCTTGAGAAATCGCACTCACGCGAAAAGGGATTTTAATATCATTCTGGAACAATGGATGCCCTGGCTGGGCTCTATCCAAAAAACCGCCGCCGTTGAGAGAGATTGGGCAAAGATGAGTATTCTCTATTTAAAATCAAAACTGGAAAACAATTCAAAAGATGATCCGTAATCTTACAAAGTGGCTGTCGCAAAATGGCAGGGGAGCGTTACTGATATCCTGTGTTCACCTAGTATATTGTACACCTGGATATTCAATAATACTCCCCTGCCATTTTTCAGACAGCCATTTTTCCTTCAAAATATTATACAGTTTCGCAAATATAATTTTCCTACAAAAACTGCTTCATCTCTGCCATAAGCTCCTCCTCCATCTTAATCAGCTTCCTCCCCAGAGCCTGCGCCTCCTTTGAGACATCCGGCATGTCATTGAGCTTTTCACTGATAGTCTGTATACCCATATTACAGCCGTTCATCATCAGCTTGGCCGCCTGGGCACCGTTATTTTTTCCCATCATCCGCATTTCCGTGGTGATCCAGGACATAGCCTCCGCCATGGGGCCCGGTTTTTTATCCTGTTCCCCGTGCTGATGGAGCAATTCGGAGGCTTCCTTCCGGATCTCCCCATGCTTCTTCCTGTATTTCTGCAAAAGCTCCTCCAGGCTTTCCCGAAGCTCATACTCCTCCAACTGGTCAAAGGTATTTTCCGCCATAAAGCATCCAAGCTGTATCTCCTCCAGCAGTTTTACCGTATTCTCTTCCATCGCAGCACCTCACTGTTTTCATTTTGTTCTGTTCCGGTTTTTCTCTGCCGCAGCACATTTCGCGAAGCAGTGTCCATAACCGGAGCTGTTTTTCGTAGTATCTCCGCAAAAACAGAATACTATACACGCACTATGCCGCGCAAAACCCTTCCAGATAGCGCAGGGCCCGTTCCGGCTCATAGGTATCCTTTTCCCTTTGCAGGAATAAACACACCTTACACCATTCAGACCCAGCCCCATCATCCGCCGGCGAAACGCTGCCGTACACAATGAAGTCGCCGCGCAGAAACAAATTTCTTCGCGTCTCCCGCCCGCTTCCCTTCTCCTGCCGCTGCTCTCCGGTCACCAGATAATCTATGGAGATATCCATCAGCACGCTCAGTGCATAAAGATGATCAACGCATGGAATATTGATTCCCTCCATCCAACGGTACACAGTCTGAACACAGGAAAGCGATAGATATTCCTGCACATCCTTTACTGTCAGCTCCTTCTCCCTTAATATATTTTTCAGCCGCTGACCTATTTCTCGTTTGTCGATCTCCGGAAACAAACCTGCACCCCTCCCGCTCTCTAAATTCCTGTCCTTCCCTGCTCAGTGCCTCGCTAAACCCAGGAGGAACCCGCCGTCTGTGAAATCTGCACCAGCGTGCTGGCATTTGACAGACGGATCTGGGTATTCAGCTCCACCAGCAGCCGGTCGTTTTCCTCCGTAAGGCTCCTGGCCTTCTCCATGATATTCAGCGGATCCGCCAGCTTCATCATATTTTCCTCCGCATAGCTCTCCGCCTCCTCCAGAAAACGCTTTCTCTCACAGCTTTCGTTCTGATCCGGAACCGTCAGATAGGCCCGTTCCTTCAGATATTGCAGGCATCGGTTATTCTTCTTTACCTCCGACAGCCTCTCCTCATACTCCCGCCGGATCTTCCGGCACAGATTCTCCTCAAAATCCAGATCCTCACAGGAAGGATCACTGCCGTCCAGCCGCCGCTTTAAGGACAGAGCCTCCGCCACCGTAAGCTTCCCCCGGGAAGTCTCCACATAAGTGGACGCATCCGAAGCCAGAATAGCCCGTTCAACCCGCTGATACTGTTCAATATCCTCCATAATGCTCCGATAGGAAGCCTCGGCCTCCCGCTGGAACCGGGCATTCTCTATCCGCTTCGCCACGGACCGCTCCTCCGCCTTTCTCACCGTACCCACAAACTGCGCATCGTCTGTGGCGTCAAAAATCCGTTTTATCAAAAGATTTCTCTCCGCCAGCGCCTGGGCCACCGGCATCTCCTGTTCGGCCCTGTTCTCTTTTTCTCTGTCTTTTCCGTTCTTCTTATCCTCTGCCATCCTCCAGCTCCCCTTTCCTAAAGTCGCACTACTGTTGCCCTCTCCTCTTATTTTACACGATTTTCTCCCATTTGTCATTGAATGCAAAATTCACTCCCCCTTACACCCTCTAAATAACTGCTGCTGTTTTGAACATCCTTTTCGTGTTTGGTTAATTATCAGGACGCAGGAAGGGAAAGCGCGGAGCCGCCCCTGTCATCTGAAAAACTGCTTCGAATACCAAGAAAATCTAAGATGGAGCCGAACC
>CAMNQN010000278.1 GCA_946549155.1 uncultured Lachnospiraceae bacterium
GGCGCTGAGCTGGGAAATCATCAGGATTTCCCGGCGAACCGCCCCGGTGCCCGAAGTTTTCGTCCGGCTGCATCTTAGATTTTCTTGGTATCCGGAGTTATTTTCCAGATGCTTGTGGCCCTGCGCGCCCTCCTCTTCCTGCGTCCTCTTACTTAACAAAACACGAATATACCCTTCTTACCGCTCTTCCAGCAGGCTCAGCTTATCCTTATGATTGCTCTCCAGCGAATTTTTCATTTTGGATTTCTTCATGGTCACCGTGATCTGGCCCCTGGCCTTTGTGGGTCCCTGCAGGGTTCCGGCTCCGCCCACGCAGCCGCCGGGGCAGGCCATACCTTCCAGCAGGTATCCGTCGTACTTACCCTTCCCGGCATCCTTCAGAAGCTCCCGGCAGTTGGCCAGCCCTTCCGCACTGGCCACCTTAATCTCCCGTTCCGGCGCCATCTCCCTGATGCAGTTTACTACGGCAGAAGCCACGCCGCCGCTGACCGCAAAGCCTCTTCCGTCAGCGCTGGCCTCCGTCAGGGGTGCGTCCGCAGGTATCTGTCCGAAATCAACGTCCTTAGCGGTAAACATCCCCATCACTTCCTCAAAGGTGAGCACAAAATCCACATCACTGCGGATCGTACGGCGGCTGGCCTCCAGCTTTTTCGCAGCGCAGGGCCCGATAAACACCACTTTGCAGCCGGGATGCTCCTTTTTAATCATCCGCGCAGTGAGCACCATGGGAGTCAGCGCCATAGAAATATAAGGTGCCAGATCCGGGAACAATTTCTTGGCCATGGTAGCCCAGGCCGGACAGCAGGACGTAGCCATGAATGGCTGCTTTTCCGGCACCTCCTCCAGAAAATCCCTGGCCTCCTCAATGGTGCACAGATCCGCGCCGATGGCCACCTCCACCACATCCGCAAAGCCCAGCTTCCGCATAGCGCCCTTCAGCCGCTCCGGTGTCAGGTCCTTACCGAACTGACCTACAAAGGCGGGGGCCACCGCCGCGTACACCGGCGTCCCGGTCTTGATGGCGTGAATCACCTGAAAAATCTGCCCCTTGTCCGCAATCGCCCCGAAGGGACAGTTCACCAGACACATACCGCAGGATACGCATTTTTCATAATCAATCTCCGCCCTTCCCAGTGCGTCGCTGGTGATGGCATCCACACCGCAGGCTGATGCACAGGGACGCTCCATCTTCATGATCGCATGATAGGGGCAGGCATTCTCACATTTCCCGCATTTGATGCATTTCTCCTGGTCAATCACCGATCTTCCATTCACAATGGAGACGGCATCCTTTGGGCACACCTCCTTGCAGGGATGAGCCAGACAGCCCTGGCAGGCATCGGTCACCCGCATTTCATTATCCGGACAGGAATGACAGGCAAATTTAATGATATTGACCAGAGGCGGATCATAATATTTCTCCGCAATGGCGCTCTCCTCAATCCCCTTGGATACCGGTGCATGCTCCGTCATATCCCGCAGAGGCAGACCAATCGCCAGGCGCAGCCGCTCCTCCACAATGGCCCTCTCCAGGAATACACTCTCCCGGTAAGTGGCCACCTCACCCGGAATAATTTTGTAGGGCAGGTCAATGATTCTGGAATAATCCCCGCCCTCATAGGCCATCCTGGCCACCTCGGTAAAAATTTTCTGTCTGATCTCCACCACGTTTGTATAAACTCCGCGCATGCTCATATGCTTCATCTCCTCTCAATCACTCTGCTGTTAGGAACCATTATACTCGTAAACCTATGCCCGCGGCAAGGGGGAATGTTTTCAAAGCCAGCCACAAAATTGTCCGGTGCCAATGTTCTTCGTGTTTAGTAATTACCAGGACGCAGGATGAGGCGGGTAATTAACAAAACACAAAGAACATTGACACCAGAACAGTAACTTTGTCCTCGCTGTTGCGCAAAAAAAGCTGCCGCAAATTTCCCTGAAGCAGGAAACACGGCAGCTCTTCCAGTTTAACGAATTAAATCAGCGGATATTTTTCTGTCAGGCCTTTCACCAGCTTTCTGGCATCCTCCGCCCGGCTCTCGCCCTCCTTCAGCATCATGGCAATCGCCTCCGCAATCACTTCCATATCCTCCGCTTTCATTCCCCTTGCGGTAACCGCCGGCGTACCCAGACGGACACCGCTGGTGACAAAGGCGGACTTGGGGTCATTGGGAATCGTATTCTTATTGCAGGTGATGTTCACGCTGTCCAGAAGAATCTCCACCTCTTTACCGGTCTTTCCCACGCTGGTAAGGTCCACCAGCATCAGGTGATTGTCCGTGCCTCCGGACACGATTCTGATTCCCCGGCTCATCAGGCCCTGGCACAGCGCCTTCGCATTTTTCACAATATTCTCCTGGTATACCTTGTATTCCGGGCTCAGCACTTCCTTAAAGCATACCGCCTTAGCCGCGATCACATGCATCAGCGGGCCGCCCTGCGTACCCGGGAAAATGGCCTTGTTCAGCTTATGCTCCTCGGCAAACTCCTTACTTGAAAGAATCATGCCGCCCCGGGGGCCCCGAAGGGTTTTGTGGGTAGTGGTAGTCGTCACATGTGCATAGGGAATGGGGCTGGGATGCAGTCCCGCCGCCACCAGGCCCGCGATATGGGCAATATCCACCATCAGATAAGCCCCCACCTCGTCGGCGATTTCCCGAAAACGCTTGAAATCAATGATGCGGGCATAGGCGCTGGCTCCTGCCACAATCAGCCTCGGCCTGCACTCCAACGCAATCCTGCGCACCTCGTCGTAATCAATGAATCCATCGTCATTCACTCCGTATGGAACCACATGAAAGTACGCGCCTGAGAAATTGGCAGGGCTTCCATGGGACAGATGGCCGCCGTGGGCCAAATTCATACCCATTACCGTGTCACCTGGCTTTAACAGCGCAAAAAACACCGCCATATTGGCCTGGGCTCCGGAGTGGGGCTGAACATTGGCGTAGGTGCATCCGAAGATTTCCATAGCCCGGTTTCTGGCCAGATCCTCCACCACATCCACGCACTCGCAGCCGCCATAATAACGTTTTCCGGGATAGCCTTCCGCATACTTATTCGTCAGCGGGCTTCCCATAGCCGCCATTACCGCTTTGCTCACCCAGTTTTCCGACGCAATCAGTTCGATATGACTATTCTGCCTCTCCTGCTCTGCTACGATCGCATCCGCGATTTCCGGATCCGTATTTCTGATCTCTTCCAGTGAATACATGTCCAAATCCTCCCTTGCACCCTTCGGCATTTTCTTTTCGTCTTTTATACGCGTTCATTTGTCTGCGCAATATGAACATTACTATACCGGATTTTGACGAGTCTGTCAAGAACTAAAAATTCTCGCATCGAATACCCGTTACTGTTCAGACACAATTTTATTCTATTCATGTTTGGTTAATTGGCAGGACGCGGGGAAGGTGGGGGGGGGGGGGGGGGGGGGGGGGGGGGGGGGGGGGGGGGGGGGG
>CAMNQN010000279.1 GCA_946549155.1 uncultured Lachnospiraceae bacterium
TCCGCGTCGTGTTCCAGGGTGTCGGCGATCCGGGCTGTCACACTGTCAACATCCTCCGTCCGCCGCACATCAATGCGCAGCTCCCCGGAGCCAATGCCCATATAGGTGACAAAGACTGGCGCGGACAGGGTATTGTACAGATTTGCCGGCACCAGCATCAAAAAAGTACAGGCCGCCGCCACAGCGCTGATCAGAAGGTATTGCTTCCATCCCCGCCTCTTCCCCTGAGCCTGGAACAGAGCATCCAGCGCAGATAATTTATCAATTTTTTTCAGAGAACGCCAGACAGACAGCAGAATTATCCCCTCCGCCAGCAGCGCTGTCAAAAGAGAGAAGATGCCCGCCAGAGCGCTCTGTCCTCCCGGTCCGTACAGCTCCTGAAGCTGCCTGGCCAAAGGCCCCTGGGCTGCCGCAGCCGCAGCAAGTCCAAGAAGTGCACCGCAAACCGAAAACAGAAGATACTTCGCAAAATAGATTCCCCTGATCTTTCTTCTTCCAATGCCCAAAGCTTTCAGCATCCCCATTTCTTTTCTGTCCCGTTCCATTTGCAGGGACAGGATAAAATGGATGCAGAACATGGAAATCAACAGTACGGCAATACCCACAAGAAGGAGCACAAAAATCATCGTCCCATCCGAGAGTGCGTTTATCATACGGATCAAAGGCCGGGTAATGGCGGGCCCGTTGGAGGGAAGGCCCCTGGCGGTATAAGACAGTTGGAACTCATTTATACTGGCTTCCTCCTTCAGCAGAAACTCAATCAGATATTCCTCCTGCCCCCATCCGGCCAGCTTTTCGTAATCCTCCAAACTGACCAGGAAACGCTTGGAGGAGGACATCATGGAATTCATCTGCGCATCCCGAAGAAACCCTGCAATGGACAGCGCCTGTTTTCCAATTACCACCTCATCCCCAACGGATAGACCATACCGGGCCCAGTAGCAGACGGGAACGTAAATCTCTCCCGGCAGGGCCTTTGCCGGTTCGCCGTCCATGCCCAGCAGAAAGTCGAACCGTTCCCCCTGCACACATAATCCGTTGTCCTGGGTGCTGTCCGTCAGGTTAGCCCCTCCCAGCGTGATCTGGCTGTTATCCAGATTCAAAAAGAGACAAAGCTGCCAGTCCTGTATCTCCGGAGCATTAGCGGCGAATCCGGCAAGCTCCGTTTCGTCCACCGTTCCCGCGTGCATCTGCATAAAATCAGGCACAAGGGCCTTATCCATCAGGCTGTCAATTGCCCCCAGCAGATTGGTAAACAGCATCACCGTCAGTGCCAGCAAGGCAGCGGAGATGGTCATAAAGAAAACCGCAGCGGCAGACATCAGCTTATTTTGCCGCACCTCATTCCAAATCAGCTTCCTCAACATGCCTCCTCCTTCTCCAGGGCCCTGACGCTCCTTAGCGGATAGAGAAACAGGGCCGTGATGCCTAACAGACCGCCCGCCGCCATCACCACCGCAGCGGCCCCGCGGCCTACGCTCATGTGAAATCCTGCAGCGATGCGGTCCGCCGCAATCCCCGCCCCGCCATAAGCCGCCACGTATCCAAGCTGTGACAGAAAGCCGATCAACCCCCAGGCCCGCCCCTGCAGCTCATCCGGGATATTGGTCCTGATCAGGTAATCCAGACAGTTGTTGGCGAAGGGCAGTGTGGCAAAAAACAAAAACCCAAACAGGCAGATCAAATAAATATTTTCCCATATTCCGAAACCAACCATACCGATTCCCGCCACCAGCAGGGAGAGACTCAGTTCCCTGACATAGCCGCGTTTAATGCCCTTCACACCCAAAAATAAACTGGAGGCCAGCATCCCGCAGGCACAGACGGTCTCCCCAACGCCCAGGGTCGCGCTGTCCGCAAAATCCAGAATCAGGGGCTGGGCCAGGATTTGGAAGCTTCCCATGAAGCAGGTGATCACTGCGGAAACTGCAATCAGGATGAAAATCCCCCGGTTGCCGGCAACAGCACTCCAGCCCTGACGCAGGCTCTCCCGGAAGGACGGCCTGCTCTCCGATACCTTGACCGCGATTCCCTTCCGGACCACTGCTGCAGCCAGTACAGTGGGGAAAAACGTGCAAATGTCGATGACCAGCAGCAGCCTGATATCACTGACAGCCAGCAGCGCACCGGCCAGGATCGGGGAAATCAGATATCTTGCGCTTCCCGCAATGCTCACCATGCCGCTGGCTCTGGAATATTCCTCCTGCGTAAGCAAGTCTGTCACTGTGGCCCGATAGGACGGTTCCAGAAGTGCGGAAAAGACGGAGCTGATGAACACGCCGGTGCAAATCTGCCAAAGGGCGGCATCGCCCCGCATCATACAAAGCAGTATGTAGAGGATGCCAAGGGCCGAGCAGCCGTCCCCCAGCATCATCAGCAGACGCCTGTCGTAACGGTCCGCCAATACACCGGAGGGAACACTGAGAAGCAGCGTTGGCAGGAACGCCAGCAGCGAAACCAGCGCCATACTCCCGGCGCTCCCTGTCTGCCGGAACACAGAAACCCCCAGCCCAAAGCTGGTCAGGCCGCTGCCGATGGCGGAGAGAAACTCCCCCGCCCACAGCAACATAAATTTGGGAAAATTGCTTTTTGAATCTTGCATGATCCATTCCTCCTTATAGACCGTCTGTCTGTCGGTTAATGATTAAAAATAAAGGAACAAACCGTCCCTTCATTTATAACTTCTATTGAGCAGTTTCCTGGAATATCGGAAGGATAACGTCCAGCAGACTCCCCCGCTCCATTCCCAGCAGCCGCTCCAGATTGTAGATAAAGGCCATGATTTTTTTCTGCCGCTCCTTCCCGCCATACTCCGCCAGGGCATCGAATGTCGTATTGGAATACAGCAGTGCCATCTCCGCCGCCTCTTCCGGATAATCCGTCTGGCAGATTCCCTGGGTGATTCCCTCCTCTATCAGGCTGGTGACAAGCGGATTCACCTGCGTCAGCAGCCGCTCCTGCATCTTCTGGTGCATAAGCGCGTTCTGCGGCTTATGTACCTGCGCCATAATCTCGCAGCCAAGGTCATCGGAGACATTCAGCGCCAGCATCATTGCCGTCAGGCGCTGCAGCACCGGCATGGTTTTATCCGCAACGATATCAGATGCTTTTCCGATCAGCCGCCCTGTCATTCGGTCAATCATGGCATCCAGGATATCTTCTTTTGATTTGAAATGATAGTAAAGGGTCCCCCTGGCGATTCCGACCTCCTGGAGTATATCATTTGTGCTGGTGTTATCAAAACCCCTTGTGCCAAATAGCTGCTCCGCCACATCCAGTATTTCACTTTTACGTTCTTCCGCATCTTTGACCACTCGCATCCTGTGTCCTCCTCTGTGCGTGCAACCGACAGATTGTCGGTTGTTATGTTACCACAGAACAAACCCACCGTCAATAGAAATTCCTATTCGTGTTTTGTTAAGTAAGAGGACGCAGGAAGAGGCGGGCGCGCAGGGCCACAG
>CAMNQN010000280.1 GCA_946549155.1 uncultured Lachnospiraceae bacterium
GATGCTTGTGGCCCTGCACGCCCGCCTCTTCCTGCGTCCGGGTAATTAACAAAACGCGAAGAACATTAATCTATAAAAAAGGGATTGACTTTTATCAGCAAGCCTTATTAAAATTTTCTATAAATTTTCTTGATTCCTGCAACAGTTTTACTTTTTTTCCACACTATATCATTGAAACAGTCATCACTGCTTCTCTCATGAGCGCTCACAATTTATTATCGCTGCCGGATATGCAGAGAATTTATCATCCTAAACGGCAGCATCTTAGGGGGAAAATTATGGAATACAGCACAGACCTGATTAATCAGGCTAAATTCGGCGATGCGCACGCCTTTGCCAAACTCTATGAGATGATATACCGGGATTTGTACCGCTTCGCATTATATACTCTGAAAAACACACAGGATGCGGAGGATATGGTCAGCGATACGGTGACAGACGCATTTCGTCAGATTCATTCCCTGAAACAGCCGGAGTCCTTCAAAGCCTGGATGTTTCAGATTCTGGCCAACAAATGCAGACAAAAGCTGAAATCTTATCTGGATAAGACCGTTCCGCTCCCGGAGGAGCTTTCCTACACCATGCCGGATTTGAATGAGCACATGGATGTTCGAAACGCCTTCTTCTCACTAGACAGCAAAGACCGCCTGATCCTGGCTCTGAATTTATTCGCCGGTTATTCCAGCCGGGAAATCGCCGTAATCATGGATATGAACGACAATACCGTCCGTTCCCGTCAAAGCAGAGCCTTAAAAAGGATGCAGGAACAGCTTACGCCAAACCGGATGTAGCACGAAAATCGGAATGCGAAAAACGCTTTCCTTATTGATGCCGTCAGTTCAGGGCGGCGGAAGGGAGATTATTATGAATGAGAAGGACCTTTTGGAACAATTAAAGCAATCGGCCGAATCCATTGATCCGCCGGAGTCCTTAAGCCCGGAAAATATAGAAAAAATGCTCAAAGCCACACGCAAGGATACCGCGGACAGCCATAAGGCTGCTGCCAAAGCAGTCCCCTTTTCTGTCTATCGGCTGGGCGCACTGGTGGCAGCTTTTGCGGTAGTTATTATTGGTTCCTGGACTGCGGGACGCTACAGTGTATCGCATAGTACCGGCTACGACAATGATACCGCAGCAATACAGACAACAAAGGCGGCTCCCAGCAAAAAAGCGGCTGAAAACGCGCTGGCTGATGAGCCTGAGATGACCGCAGGGGCGGAATTAGCCAGCGAAAATACGGACGATGCCCAAGCGGATTTAGCTGGTGAGCCTGCGATAACCGCAGAAACAAAATTAGCTGACGAGATGGAAATAGCCGCAGAAACGGAACTAGCTGATGAGATGAAGATAGCCGCAGAAACGGAACTAGCTGATGAGATGAAGATAACCGCAGAAACGGAATTAGCTGACGAGATGGAGATAGCCGCAGAAGCGGAATTAGCTGACGAACCTTCAGACTCAGACGGCGCTCTGACAGAAGCTGCTGCCTCCCTGAATACCATTGGCAGCTACGAAAACCTCTACGACACCCTCTTTGAGAAATTCGGCAGCGCCTCCTACGCCAAAGCGGTCGCCTACGACACTGGCACCCTGGCGCTGGATGCAGTGACAGAAGAAATCGCTGTCGATACCGCCATGGAACAGGACAGTGCCGCCCTCGCAGCTGGGCAAAGCCGCGGCAGCTCCTACTCCACCACCAATGTACAGGAAGCAGGCGTAGACGAGGCTGACATTGTAAAAACCGACGGCGATTACCTTTATATTCTGAAGCGCAGCGGTTCTCTGGTGATTCTTTCGGCGGACGGAGGCTCCCTGGAAGCAGTCTCTTCCCTGCAGCTTCCCCAAAGCGAAACAGCGCAGGAAATGTATGTGGACGGCAGCCGTTTATCCGTCATCACCTCCGAATATTACACGGAGATGGATACTTCCGATGAAAATGTGATTGCTTCCCGCTCCGGAAACCGCACTAAGCTGTACACCTACGATATCACGGACCGGAGCAATCCGGTTCTTACGGGAACCATAACCCAGGACGGTGCCTACTCCCAGTCCAGAAAAAATGGGGAGTACATCTATCTGTTCACACAGTTTTCTCCGATCATTCAGGACACCTACGACAAGAGCTTTCTTGTACCCGCCACCAACAGCGGCCAGGTGGAGGCGTCCGATATTTACCTGCCGGATAACCTGAATTATTCCACATACCTGGTAGTTTCCTCCGTAAATATCCACAGCCCCAGTGAAACGATCAACCAGAAGGCGGTGATTTCCGTAGCCTCTGCCTTCTATGCCAGCACAGAAAATATTTATATTGCCAATGAGAACTGGGACGGGGAAAACACCCGCACAGAACTGCTGAAGCTGCACTATGAAAACGGCCTTATCACCGGAACCGCCGCCGGCTCCCTGGAGGGATATCTGAATAATTCCTTCTCCCTCAGCGAGCACAATGGCTATCTGCGGGCTGTTACCACCAGCTACGATGCGGACTACAATGAGCGCAACGGATTATATATCCTGGACGAAAATCTCCAGCCGGTGGGCGCCATCCGTGATCTTGCCCCCGATGAAACCGTGCGTTCCGCCCGTTTTCTTGGAGACACCGCCTACTTCGTAACCTTCCGTCAAACAGATCCTCTGTTCTCCGTCGATCTGTCTGATCCGGCAAATCCCCAAGTCCTGGGCGATTTAAAAGTTACCGGCTTTTCCAGCTACCTTCACTTTTACAGCGAAAACCTGCTGCTGGGACTGGGATATGAAGCTGATCCGGAAACCGGTATCCAAACAGGCCTGAAGCTATCCATGTTCGATATCTCCGATCCGGCCAATGTGACAGAGGTCAGCAAACTGGTTCTGAACGGAGTCACCTGGTGCGATGCCCTGAACAACTACAAATCCATCTTAATTGATCCGGAGAAAAACATTTTCGGTTTCACCTGCAATGACCGCTACCTGGTATTCTCCTACGACGAGAAGAAGGGCTTTGTAAAAAAGTTCCTCTACGACTTCTATAATGATATGCTGAACGGCTACAATGGTTCCGGCACAGGTGATACCAGAGGACTGTATATCGATGACACCCTGTACCTGGTACGTCCCGATGTAGTAAACGCCTTCGATATGAAGAACGGCTATCAGCAAATCGGGCAGACCACGCTGGAATAAACAAGGGCGGCATCCGCCACTGCGCGAATTTCTGTTTTGTTCTGTTCGTGTTTTGTTAATTAGAAGGACGCAGGAAGAGGAAGGGCGACAAATTTATTATTGAAGTAATTGCTATGCAAGAGCTGGATATAAAAGCTTCTGTCCGTGACTATAATATTAATTTTCGCAAATCAGATATTTTTTGCTTGGGATGTTATATTTCGCGTGATTTTGTAGGGCCTGCCAGAAGACAGCAGGAAAAGACGGGGCCGGGCGGGCAGATCCCTCTGGAAAACATTGCGCAG
>CAMNQN010000281.1 GCA_946549155.1 uncultured Lachnospiraceae bacterium
GCGAAGCGAGAGCATATCCACGTAGGAAATTTCGTGTTTCCATTCGTTCCTGAAATGCATAAAATCAACTCCTTCCTCTTATAATGCCATTATAATGCTGCAACCTTGGTTCAGACTTAGAAAAAGCCCCACAGTAAAAAATACTGTGAGGCTTAATTGTTTTGTTCTTAAAAACAAATGGTAAAGACGATTATTTGCCGCCTTCATTTGTATATTTCACGGCATTATCCATCAGTACCGGGAGAAGCTGTGTAATATATTCTTTGTGCGCCCGGAAAGAGCCTTCCCCGCCGCCTTATTCTGCTTCCGCCGCTCTGGCCGCAATTTCCTTATCCTGTACATCGGAGGGCGCCTGCTCGTAGCGGGCAAACTCGTAAGCAAAGTCACCGCATCCGCCAGTCATGGAACGAAGCTGTGTGGAATATCCGTACAGCTCAGACATAGGAATATCTGCTTCCACGATGGTATTGCCCTTGTGGTCCGGATTCATGCCCAGCACACGGCCGCGGCGCTTATTCAGATCACCCATAACATCACCGGTATACTTATCCGGAACAGTCACCTTCAGCGAAGCGATAGGCTCAAGGAGCACCGGGCCGGCCTCCATAAAGCCTTTCTTAAAGGCCTGAATCGCGGCGGTCTTAAAGGCCATCTCGGAGGAATCCACCGGATGATAGGAACCGTCATAAAGAACGGCCTTCACACCAACCACCGGATATCCGGCCATGGGGCCCTTCACCACAGAATCCTGAATACCCTTTTCCACTGCCGGGAAGTAGTTCTTCGGAACCGCACCGCCCACAACTACCTGCTCAAACACATAGGGCGTCTCCAGATCGCCGGAGGGCTCAAAGCGCATCTTTACATGGCCGTACTGTCCATGTCCGCCGGACTGCTTCTTATATTTGGAATCCACATCCGAATTTTTGCGGATGGTCTCCCGGAACGCCACCTTCGGACGCTCCAGAATTGCCTCCACCTTATATTTGGAGAGAAGCTTGCTCACAATAATATCCAGATGCTGGTCGCCCATGCCGTACAACAGTGTCTGACGGTTCTCCGCGTCATTGACCGCCTTCATGGTCAAATCCTCCTGCATCATCTTGGCCAGAGCCTGAGAGATCTTATCCTCATCGCCTTTATTCTTGGCGGTATATCTCTTGTATGTATAGGGTGTGGAAACCGTCAGCTTTCCATATTTAATGGGGGCTGCCTTGGTCGCCAGCGTATCGCCGGTAGCCACATCCAGCTTACCGATGGCCCCGATATCTCCGGCCATCAGCTCTTTCACCTCCACCGGCTTGCTGCCCTCAAATACATACAGCTTACTGATACGAAATTCGTTATCATCCTCCACGTCAAACAGCGTATCGTCAGACTTAATCACACCGGAGGCTACCTTGATCATGGAATACTTACCGATGAACGGATCCACGATGGTCTTAAATACGTAAGCGGATTTTGATTTCGCAAAGTTATAGTCCGCCTCGAAAATCTCGTTGGTTTTCGTGTTCACGCCTGCGATCTTACAGTCCGCCGGGCTGGGGAAGTAGCTCACCACATCGTCCAGCAGAATAATGATACCCTGTAAATTTACACTGGCCCCCATGGTCACCGGCGTCAGGGAGCACTCGGATACATTGCTCTTAAGCGCTGCGATAATCTCTGCCTCAGAAAATTCCTCGCCGCCAAAGTAACGGTCCATAAACTCCTCACTGGTCTCCGCCACAGCCTCCATCAGAATCTCGCGGTCAGCCTCCAGATAATCCTTCAGGTAATCGGGAATCTCGCACTCCACCTTGTTCTGCTTATCCACATACCGTCTCGCGGCCTGCTTTACAATGTTCACATAGCCCACGTATTTTTCATTTTCACGGATGGGCAGATGCAGCGGAGCAATTTTCTTTCCATAGAGATCCTTCAGCGTTTCCACCACCTTACGGTAGCTGGCATTGTCAAAATCCATATTGGAAACGTAGAAAATGCGGGGCAGCTTATATTTTTCACAGAGATCCCAGGCCTTCTGCGTACCTACCTCCACGCCGTTCTTTCCGTTTATCACGATGATGGCCGCGTCAGCCGCCGCCACTGCTTCCTCCACCTCGCCGATAAAGTCAAAATATCCGGGAGTATCCAGAATATTGATCTTCGTATCGCCCCAGACGATAGGAACCATCGTCGTATTGATGGAAAACTTTCTCTTCTGCTCTTCTTTATCATAATCACTCAGCGTGGTTCCGTCCGCGATATTTCCCAACCGGTTCGTAATCCCTGACAAATATGCCATCGCCTCCACCAAACTGGTCTTTCCGGCACCGCCATGTCCTAATATAACAACATTTCGAATTTTATCCGTCGTGTAAACATTCATACGATTCATCCTCCAATATTAGTTTTACTGAATGGTTTTGCACCACATGGTTACATTGTACTAAAACCACAATATAATTGCAAGTCTTTTATTACATTTTGCCCATTTTCTTTTCTGACTATTATGACAATAAAAATTTTTGCAAAAAATAAGCGGAATATTCTGACATTTTGTCTTTTCAGGAATTTTCTGTTCCATTAATTAACCGGCATTTTTTCCTGAATTGACAGTATGCGCATTTCCGGTTAGAATGTATCTGTTATGGAATGCTTTAATACAGTAAATTACGAAATAATCTGAGTATTATCAAAGGAGAATGGAGCATACGACTATGATTCAAACCACTTACGGTTTTATCGGACTGGGCCTTATCGGAGGTTCCCTGGCGAAAGCCCTGAAAAAAATTGATCCGGGCTGCCGGGTGGTGGCCTACACCCGGACGAAAGCCACCACGCAGGCCGCGCTGGAGGCCGGCAGCATCGACGCGGCCTGCGCCTCCACCCATGATCCGCTTTTTTCCCGGTGCAGCTGCATTTTTCTCTGCGCCCCCGTCGGGAACAATATCGCGGCCCTGGAGGATTTAAAGCCGGTGTTAAACCCTGACTGCCTTCTCACCGACGTGGGCAGCGTCAAGACAAATATCCATGAGGCAGTCAGCCGGCTGGATCTGACAAAGCAGTTTATCGGCGGCCATCCCATGACCGGTTCGGAGAAAAGCGGCTTTGCAAGCGCCACGGAGCATCTGTTCGAAAACGCCTACTACATCCTGACTCCCTCCGCCGATGTACCCCGGGAATGGGTGGAAAATTACCGGAAGCTGACCTTGGCCCTGGGGGCCATTCCACTGATTCTGGATTACCGGGAGCACGACTATATCACAGCGGCGGTCAGCCATCTGCCCCATGTCATCGCCTCCTCCCTGGTCAACACGGTCCACAACCTGGACTCCCGGGAAGAGCACATGAAGCTGATTGCGGCGGGAGGCTTTAAGGATATCACCCGTATCGCCTCCTCCTCCCCGGAAATGTGGGAGCAGGTCTGC
>CAMNQN010000282.1 GCA_946549155.1 uncultured Lachnospiraceae bacterium
AAATCATCAGGATTTCCCGGCGAACCGCTCCGGTGCCCGAAATTTTCGTCCGGCTCCATCTTAGATTTTCTTGGTATCCGGAGTTATTTTCCAGATGCTTGTGGCCCTGCGCGCCCGCCTCTTCCTGCGTCCTGCTAATTAACTAAACACGAAGAATCCCAAGAACTTCCTCTTTATGCGAAGGGATTCTCTGTCCGGTAGGGTACGCCTGCAGGATGATTGTATCCGATTTCATCCGGGCAGACACCGATGAGTTTGAATACCTCATACAATGCCTTTCCGTAATGGCCGAAGGCCACCGCGCCGTGGTGGGGATAATTGCCCTCGATCAGTACGTGGCGATAAAACCGTCCCATCTGCGGGATGGCGAACACACCGATGCCTCCGAAGGATTTCGTGGCCACCGGCAATACCTCCCCCTGGGCCACGTAAGCCCTCAGCTTGGAATCTGCGGTGCTCTGCAGGCGGAAGAAGGTGATATCGCCCGGGATAATATCGCCCTCCAGGGTTCCGTTGGTCACCTCGATGGGCAGGCTTCTGGCCATAATTTTCTGATATTTCATATTGAAGCTGGTGAGCTTGGAGGTGCAGGTATTTCCGCAGTGGAAGCCCATGAAGGTATCCTTGTGGGTATAGTTAAATTTGCCCTCTATGGCCTCCCTGTACATATCCGCCGGAACGGAATTGTTGATATCCAGCAGAGTTACCGCGTCGTTGCTGACACAGGTGCCGATAAATTCGCTCAGCGCGCCGTAGATATCCACCTCGCAGGATACCGGAATCCCCCGGCCGGTAAGGCGGCTGTTTACATAGCAGGGCACAAAGCCAAACTGAGTCTGGAAGGCGGGCCAGCATTTTCCTGCGATGACCACATATTCCCTATATCCTTTATGAGCCTCAACCCAGTCCAGCAGAGTAAGCTCATACTGGGCCAGCTTAGCCAGAACCTCCGGCTTCTTGTTTCCGGCGCCCAGCTCCGCTTCCATATCCTTCACCACTTCCGGAATGCGCTGGTCCCCGGCATGCTTATTGAATGACTCAAACAGATCCAGCTCGGAATTTTCCTCAATCTCCACGCCCAGGTTATACAGTTGCTTGATGGGAGCATTGCAGGCCAGGAAATTCAGCGGCCGGGGACCGAAGCTGATAATCTTCAGCCGGGACAGTCCCACCACCGCTCTGGCGATGGGCACAAACTCGTGAATCATATCCGCACACTCTTCTGCGGTACCCACCGGGTACTCCGGAATGTAAGCCCGGACATTTCTCAGCTTCAGGTTATAGCTGGCATTCAGCATACCGCAGTAAGCGTCGCCGCGTCCATCGCTCAGATCATTCTGGCTCTCCTCCGCCGCCGCAAGAAACATGGCCGGTCCGTCAAAATGCTTTGCCAGCAACGTCTCGGAAATCTCCGGTCCGAAGTTGCCAAGGTAAACCGCGATGGCATTGCAGCCCGCCGCTTTTACGTCCTCCAGGGCCTGTACCATATGGATTTCGCTCTCCACAATGCAGACCGGACACTCATAAATGTCGCTCTCGTCATACTTTGCTTTGTAAGCCTCCACCAGCGCTTTTCTCCGGTTCACGGATAAAGCTTCCGGGAAGCAGTCTCTGCTGACCGCCACGATACCGATCTTTACTTTAGGAATGTTGTTCATCATGTTCTTCTCCTCCTTCATGAAATTTGTATGTTCTGCTCTATGGTCGGATTCTCTCCGCTCAGGCCAATGCCGGGAACAATTCTTTTACCCTGGGATAAATCTGACGAAACTGCTGATAACGCGCATCATATTTTTTCACCAGTTCCGGGTCCGGCTCAATGGTATCCACAATCCTTACAATGGCATTGGCGGCCGCCTCCACATCCGGATACTCGCCGCAGGCCACCGCCGCCAGCATGGCTCCGCCCATGGCCGGTCCCTCCTCGCTTTCGATCACGTCCACCCGGATGCCCAGCACATTGGCAATAATGGTTTTCCACAGAGGGCTCTTTGCACCGCCGCCGCAGATTTTTGTGCGCCGGATCTCAATCCCCAGTGACTTCGCCACCTCAAAGGAATCCCGCAGCGCGAAGGCTACCCCCTCCAGTACCGCCTGGGTCATATCCCACCGGGTCGTGTCCATGGTCATGCCGATGAACGTACCACGGGCCGCCGGGTCATTGTGCGGAGAGCGCTCTCCCATCAAATAGGGGAGGAAATATACATGATTCTCTCCCAGTTTTTCAATCTGTCTCTGCTCCTCCTCATAATTGGACGTTCTCAGGATTTCATCCATCCACCATTTATTGCAGGAAGCCGCGGAAAGCATACAGCCCATCAGATGATAATGTCCGTCCGCGTGGGCGAAGGAATGGAGCGCGTTATATTTATCCACCCCGAACTGATCGGAAGAAATAAAGATGGTACCGCTGGTTCCCAGAGAAATATTGCACCGTCCATCTCCCACCGTGCCGGTGCCCACAGCCGCCGCCGCATTGTCCCCGGCCCCGGCCGCCACCTTCACCGCTTCGGACAGGCCCAGCTCCTTTGCCAGCTCTGGTTTCACGCAGCCCACCGCTTCATAGCTTTCATAAATCCTTGCCAGCTGTTCCTCACGAACGGAACAAATCTCCATCATCTCCCGGGACCAGCAGCGGTTTTTCACATCAAAAAGCAGCATACCGGAGGCATCGGATACATCGGTGCAGAAAACACCGGTGAGGCGGTACGCCAGATAATCCTTCGGCAGCATGATCCTGCTGATTCTTGCAAAATTTTCCGGTTCGTTCTTTTTTACCCAGAGAAGCTTAGGCGCCGTAAAGCCAGCAAAGGCGATATTCGCCGTATACTCCGAAAGCTTCTCTTTTCCGATCACCTGATTTAGGTACTCTGTCTCCTCCGTGGTCCTGCCGTCGTTCCACAAAATCGCCGGACGAATCACCTGATCCTCTTCATCCAGGATCACCAGGCCGTGCATCTGGCCGCCAAAGCTGATGCCCGCCACCTGGGACTTGTCACAATCCGCCAGCAGTTCCTTTAATCCTTCCACCGACTGCCCGTACCAGTCCTGGGGATTTTGCTCCGACCAGCCCGGATGAGGAAAATACAACGGATACTCCTTCGATACCACCTTCCGTATCTGTCCCTTCTCATCCATCAGAAGAAGCTTCACAGCGGAGGTGCCAAGATCAATTCCTACATAAAGCATGGGATACTCCTTTCCTGTCACAGACGTTTCCGTGCCCGTGCACGTTTACATTTATCTTAGTACAAAGCAGCGTTTTTGGCAAGTGTTTTCTTTCTGTTTTTTTAAATAAGAGGACGCAGGATGAGTCCGGGGGGGGGGGGGGGAGCAGAGGGGGGGAAAAATGTGGAGGAGCGCAAGGAAGTAAGAGGGGTGGAGGGGTAGGGGGGGGGGGGGGGGGGGG
>CAMNQN010000283.1 GCA_946549155.1 uncultured Lachnospiraceae bacterium
GTCCGGCTGCATCTTAGATTTTCTTGGTATCCGGAGTTATTTTCCAGATGCTTGTCGCCCTGCGCGCCCGCCTCTTCCTGCGTCCTCTACTTAATTACCAAAACACGACCAAGGCACAGCTTATGTGTATGCGCGGCGGCTTATTTGCACAGCTCCCCCACTACCTGGTTGATTACTTTGCCGTCTGCCTTGCCCTTTAGCTCCGCCATAACGGCCTTCATGATGGCCCCTTTATTCTTAGTGGCCGCCACATCCGCAAACTTTTCCGTAATCACTGCCCTGACCTCTTCCGCAGACAGCAGCTTCGGCGCATACTCGGAAATCACCTCATACCGGAACTGATACTCTGCCTTCAGATCGGCTCTGGAATCCGGACAGGTGTCGATCTGCTCCTTCACCGTCTTAAGCTCCTTCAAAATCACCTGATCTGCCAGCTCTCCCGGAATATCCTCCCGGCATCCTGCGTCGATGGCCGCCTTCTTCACCGCCGAAACCAGCGAGGAGATGGCCTCCTTTCTTGGCTTATCCTTAGCCTTCATCGCCGCCACCATATCTTTTCGCAATACTTCAATATCCATCATTCTTCCTCCTTATCTTCTTGCCTTCAAACTGCTCCAAATTATACACTCCTTTCCTGTTCCGGTCAAGGCCGGCCCAACATTGACAAATCGGCGCCTGCTTGATAAAATCAGTTCAGTCTTGACGCCCCAGGCGCATTTTTAGGAGGATCAACTATGCCTGTATTTGATTTCAGCAATACTCCCGACGAAAAAAACGTTTCTGAATGTACCTACACTGTATTTCGCTCCAGCGAGCCGGAGGCTTCCCCGGACAAACCCATCATGGTACTGGATAACACCCGCCAGTCCTGGGCCCACCACTCCTGCGGCGTGTTCACCAATCCCATGAAGCGGACCGTCTTTGAATTCAAGCTGGAAACCGGCGCCGTCAGCGCCGACATTCTGCGAATCGACGCCCGTTTTACCAGCCTGCTGAAATGGCTGGGGGAAAACCGCATTAACGTGCGCCTGTCCGGGGAAAACCGGCCGGAGGGCTACGCTGTTTACCGCATCCGGGAAATCGCCTTCGGCGGCGGCTCCAAGCTCTCCGCAGAGGACGGCTTTCTGCAGTTTATGATCGAACGCCTTCTGTCCAGCAGCGCCCCCACAGAGGAACCGGAGGACGAGGACCGGAACGAAACCGGTGACAATATGAAGCTTACCAGCCTGCAGAGCATCACCGATTTTATGACCTGTGCCGGGCGGACCCTGCCGGACAACATCCAGCTCTGGGCCAGACGCAACCTGGCGGTGGCACGCTCCCACGAGGTAACCCCGGAGGAACGGCGGCACGCCCAGAGGGCGCTCTCCATCATGATGAATATCCAGTGGAAACACAATTATTTTGAAGCCATTGATCCAAAAGAGGCCCGCCGCATTCTGGACGAAGAGCTCTATGGCATGGAACGGGTCAAGCAGCGTATCATTGAAACCATCATCCAGATCAACCGAACCCACACGCTCCCGGCCTACGGCCTTTTGCTGGTGGGGCCCGCCGGCACGGGAAAATCCCAGATCGCCTACGCAGTGGCACGCATTTTAAAGCTTCCCTGGACCACCCTGGATATGAGCTCCATCCATGACGCGGAACAGCTCACCGGCAGCTCCCGCATCTACTCCAACGCAAAGCCCGGTATTATTATGGAGGCCTTCTCCATGGCCGGGGAATCCAACCTGGTGTTTATCATCAACGAGCTGGACAAAGCCTCCTCCGGAAAAGGAAACGGCAATCCGGCGGACGTGCTTCTGACACTGCTGGACAACCTGGGCTTCACCGACAACTATATGGAATGCACCATTCCCACCGTAGGCGTTTACCCCATCGCCACTGCCAATGATAAGAACCTGATCAGCGCCCCGTTGATGTCCCGTTTTGCTGTCATCGACATTCCGGACTACAGCCCGGAGGAAAAAAAGATTATCTTCTCCCGTTTTGCACTGCCAAAGGTTCTGCGGCGCATGGGCCTTCGCCAGAATGAGTGCGTAGTGTCAAAGGAGGCCCTGGACGCCATTATTGAAAAATATGCGGACACCACCGGCATCCGTGATCTGGAGCAGGCCGCGGAACATCTCGCTGCCAATGCCCTTTATCAGATCGAAGTAACTCATATCCCTGAAGTAGTTTTCGACGCCCAAATGGTAAGGGACCTGCTCGCATGAGCAGATCCCCCAGCCGGACTCTCAGTCTCTCACCTGCCGGGAGACTCCGAAATATCCGAAGCAATGGCAGGCCAAATCCTGGTAATCTGGTCTGTATCTTTCGCCTCATCTTCCGATTATACGCGGTCACTCCTTTTAATCACGCCATATCCAATAGAATAGGGCCCGGCGTGCACGCCGATGGTGGCTCCAATGGGACAAATGGGGACAGAAATCTGCACTCCAAAGACCGCCTCCAGCCGCTCCTGCGTCATTCTCTGGAACCGGCAGGCCTCCTCATAATCGTGGCAATAACCGATAATAATATTGCAGTCCTCCAGCGTACAGCCATATTCTTTCAAATAGTCGATCAGCAATTCAATAATCCCGCTTAAGGACTTGCCCCTTCCTCTCTTAATACCGGAAGAATGAATTTCCCCGTCCTGCAGGGTGATTAACGGCTTCACATTCAGCAGCG
This sequence comes from uncultured Lachnospiraceae bacterium, assembly GCA_946549155.1. Classification (GTDB taxonomy): domain Bacteria; phylum Bacillota; class Clostridia; order Lachnospirales; family Lachnospiraceae; genus Merdiplasma. The sequence goes on from CAMNQN010000283.1 coordinate 2,677, forward strand.
TCCCCGCAATGCTGGTCACCTTTCCGATGCGTCCGCCTTTTTGAAGATAATGAAGATCACCCACCGTAAATAAAATGCGCGCCGTTTTTCCCAGCTCCGCCATAGTCTTCACCGTCTGATCCAGCGAACAGCCCACATCCCGCATCCTGCAGACCTCCAGAACATAGACGGCCTGCATCAATGTGGCGCACAGGGAATCCAGCACAACAACGCGGATATCCGGATAATGCTCTGCCAGCATTTCCTTCGCAATCAGGGCAGACTGCGTGGAGGAACTTAACTTAGTGGAGATGCAGACGCAGAGAATATCCAGCCCCTCTTTTGCCCTGCGCTCAAAAACTGTATAAAAATCCTCCGGTGATGGAGCGGCTGTTTTGGGAATCGTATCAGGATCGTCAATCATATGCTGGTAAAAATCCTTCAGATCAATATCCACTGCTTCCCTCTTATAATTCTTTCCATCAAAGGAAACGAGAAAATGCACAATATCCACATCATACTCCCGAATCATTTGTTCCGGCAAATCGCAGGAGCCATCGCTGACGACACAAAACTTTGGATTCATTTCGAAAACCTCCTGATTTTTTCTAAAGCTTATCTTAACACGTTTTCACAAAATTGAAAACGCGAAAATATGAATCTATTCGTGTTTAATTAACTGCCGGGACGCAGGAAGAGGCGGGCGCGCAGGGCCACAGGCGTCTGGAAAATAACT
>CAMNQN010000284.1 GCA_946549155.1 uncultured Lachnospiraceae bacterium
ATCTTAGATTTTCTTGGTATCCGGAGTTATTTTCCAGATGCTTGTGGCCCTGCGCACCCGCCTCTTCCTGCGTCCGGGTAATTACCAAAACACGAAAGACATTCACCCGAACAGTAACAAACCCAGAATTGGGGAAAGGTAAAAAAGCTGTGATTCTCCTGAACTGGAGGAGGGGAAGCTGAAAGAAAATGGAGATAAAGCACGACATGAAAAGTAAGACGCCTGCCTGCAGACTCCTAGACAGCCAAAGCACAGCCAGGCCAGAGTGATAATTCTTCTGCATAGGAGCTGTCGCAAAATGACAGCCCCTTCCCTTATCTGCACATAAAAGTGGTCCGTACGCTAGGATACTGCGTACTGCTCCAGCCAGTTTGAGAAATGCCGGTCTTCTTCACTAAATTTTACTGTCAGCACCTTCGTCAGATCCATACTCAGAACTCCCATCAGGGATTTCGCATCAATGATAACCCGGTTATAGGAAACATCCACATCATAATCACACCGCTCTGCAGCGAGCACAAAATTTTTCACATCATCGAATTGATTCAGTTTAATTTTTTTCGTACACATGGCAAACCTCCGTCAAAAAAGAGCTAACATGTTGTTTTTCCGGATTATGGCACTTTTCCCACAATTTGTCAAGAAGCTTCCTGGGAATTCCTTCCCCATTCCTGACTGTCTTTTCGGAAAAACCTCTTATATTTTTTTGTAGTTTACCCGTTTTTTATAAAAATATTCCAGAATCTGTATCTTAGGATTTTTCCCTTTCGCCATTTTTCCATGAATTTTATGTTCTGAAAATATTTTTTTCTATAATAAAAAAGATTTTCAGGATACCTCTAAGGAGCTGTCGCAAAATGGCAGGGGAGCCTTCCCCCTAATACTCCATATGCTCCGTCATATGCTTCCAGAATTTCTTTGGCATAAAATTCATCTGACACCGGGGATTGCGCCGTTCCTCGATGGCGATACTGGCCACAAAGCCCTTCCACAACCTGGTGTACTCCTTTTCTTTCCGGGAATACCGGTGTATACGTTCCTCATCCAGATCAGCGTCCTGCAATATCACCCACTGCTTCCCCGCCTGATGAATCAGGCACTCCTTATGGCTTCGGTCAAAGATCATAAAATTCACCATGGGAAACCGGTCAGAAAAGTGGTCCCCCAAAAGGGAAAGCACCTGGTTTTCCGGCTCTATCTCTGAAAACATCACCGTCTCGTCCTCCAGCTCATGGAAACGCAAAAACATCCGGTATCGGTGGCTTTCATTGCCCACACGCCGGGCCAGTTCAAACACCCTCGCCACACAGGGAACCTGCAGGTTCCGCGTGATGTTCCTTCGCTTCACCACCGCTAAGCCCAGCACCAGCGTACGGAAAATCGCCTCCCCTTTCCCCTCATCCCTGGCCAGCGCAGCGTAATAGATCGTCTCATAATCCTCCGCCCCCATTTTTTTCCGGATACTGTCCGCCACCCGGGCCGCCTTTTCATGATCCGTCTCCACCTGCCGGTAATGGGCAAACAACTGATAGTTCTGATTCTCTCCTGCCTGAACCATCACCCGATCCAGCCCCTTCCTGCTGGCCCAGGCCTCATAAACCGCTGTGAAAATGCCGTCCACGCTGTCCTCACAGCAAAATATCATAAGTTCCTTTTCCGCTTCCTGTGCTTCTTCCCATGCCTGCATCTCTGCTCTCCCCTTCTCTCCCAATACTACGCCGCCCTCATATCCTACAGGCCATCGCCTTCTTCAGCTGTATCCCCTCTTCTGTCCCATCCAGCCCGCAGTCAAACAGCGACAGCTGCCGGTAGGTCTGCACCTCGAAGGGCAGTTTTTCCTTTACATTCAGGAGATTTCGCAGGATATAATTCTCTTCCATCTTCAACGGATACATGGTCCTGCCCTCACAGGTAATAAAATAAATCGCCCGCTTCAGGACCACGCCCATCTTTTTCAGTCCGGCGTAGTCCACTTTTCCGAAACGCCGGGCCTGAACAATCCGCCGGGCCGACTTCGGCCCGATTCCCGGCACCCGCAGCAGCCTTTCATATCCGGCCCGGTTCACCTCCACCGGAAATTCTTCTAGGTGAGATAAGGCCCAGTCGCACTTGGGATCCAGCAGCATATTAAAATTCGGATGTCCTTCACTTAGCAGCTCCCCTGCCTCAAATCCATAAAAACGCATCAACCAGTCCGCCTGATACAGCCGGTGTTCCCGAAGCAGCGGCGGTCCCCCCGGCAGCGAGGGCAGCAGCGCGTCCTCATTTACCGACACAAAGGCGGAATAAAACACCCGCTTTAATTCAAACTTTTTATACAGGGACTCCGCCACGGAGATAATCTGATAATCACTCTCCGGCGTAGCTCCGATAATCATCTGGGTACTCTGCCCCGCCGGAACGAACCGGGGTGCCTGATGGTACAATGCCAGCTCATATTTGTTCTCCGCCCGCTTCTCCTGCACTTGGCGCATGGGAAGCAGAATCCGCTTTCTGGATTTATTCGGCGCCAGCTTTCTCAGTCCCTCCGCCGTGGGCAGTTCCAGATTCACACTCATCCGGTCCGCCAGAAATCCGGTCTTTTCAATCAGCAGCGGATCCGCTCCCGGTATGGCCTTCACATGAATATACCCCTGAAAATGATACTTCTCCCGTAACAGATACAGAATCTGATAAATCTGGCCCATGGTATAATCAGGGCTGTGAAGAATCCCGGAGCTCAAAAACAATCCCTCAATAAAGTTCCTCCGATAAAATTCCATCGTAAGGCTGCACACCTCCTCCGGTGTAAAGGAGGTGCGGATCACGTCGTTGGAGGAGCGGTTCACACAATACTTACAATCAAAAATGCACTCATTCGTAAACAGAATCTTCAAAAGCGCAATACACCTGCCGTCTGCCGCAAAGCTGTGACAGATACCGGGAGCCACACAGTTTCCCATATGCTTCCCATCCCCTCGGCGATCCACGCCGCTGGAGGTACAGGCCACATCATACTTGGCTGCGTCTGTCAAAATATTCAGTTTCTCAAATAAATCCATCTCCTGATGAATGTGCATACCCTGCCTCCTCCACAGCGCCATCCCCTTCATCCGTGCTCACTTCACTGTACTCCATGGCGGGAACTATTCTGCGTCCCTGCCATTCAGCTGTAAAATATATCCTCTCCCTTAAATCGAACATTTGTTCTTTTTGTATTCTACTCTATCTTCCACATTCTGTCAAGAGCTTTTCAGAACATTTGTTCTTATCTCAATAAAAAGCGTCACTGTTCAGGTAAATGTTCTTCGTGTTTGTTAACTATCCGGACGCAGGATGAGGCGGAACAGCAGGAAGGGAAAGTGCGGAGCCGACCCTGTCATCTGGAAAACATTGCG
>CAMNQN010000285.1 GCA_946549155.1 uncultured Lachnospiraceae bacterium
CCGTCTCCATCTAAGATTTTCTACGGTATCCTCCGAATTATTTTCCAGATGCTTGGGGCCCTGCGCGCCCGCCTCTTCCTGCTGTTCTTTGGCTAGCCTTACAATAATCGAGCCAAATGTGATTTACTACGCGGTAAATACCTGAAACTGATCGTATAGTGACAACTGCCGGAATGGAAAGCACGGAACTGACACTGCCACTATGTTGTCGGCTCATCCTGCGTCCTGATAATTAATTAAAAATGAAGAACGTCGCTCCCAACACAGCAACGGTAAGAGAAATGGGTCCTCCCCTACAGTTCAAACAATTCCTTTAGTTTAAAGTACCACCACAATTCCGCTGCGCCGTCCACAATCAGCGCCGCCCCCAGGAAACGCATCATCAGCAGTGCGCTGCCGAAGGGATTGATGACCAGAATGATCCCTAAGATCATTACCACCAGGCTCCAGGATAAAAGGTATTTCCAGCGGTAGTCCATCTTCCGGAGATTCAGGGCTTTGTTCAGTGTTACCAGGCCGTCCATAAGGATAATCAGTCCTAAAATCAGCGGGAGGATGGAGAGCAGAAGGGAGGGCCTGCTCAGTGCAATCACACCCAATACCGCCAGAATTACGCCGGTGATGAGATCAATCTGAAAGAAACCGGCCATTTCCCGTATCTTCCAGTAACCGTAAATTCTCCAAAGACCATAGCAGAGGGAAAGGATTCCTATGGTATAGCACACGAGTTTGCCGACGGCCATGGGGTGAATGAGAAGAATCACACCCAGAATCAAATAAATAATGGTAAATACGCTCTGATTGGAATAAAATTTTTTCATATAGCTGCCTCCTGAAAAGTATGGATGTGAATTTTTTGTTTTTGCTTTAGTATAATCGTTTAGAGGGCGTCTGGCAATAGGGATTTCCCGCCGCGAAAATCTAAAATCTTTATTAATTCCGGCCAGGTTTTCTTGACTTTGCGGAGGATGTTATTAAGATAAAAAAGGAATAGTTATGCGGTACATATTTTACAGGAAACGGGAGGATAACGTATGTTATCACGCTACAGTGTGAAACGTCCATATACAGTGGTAGTGGGCGTTGTTTTGATTTTAATATTGGGCTATCTGTCCTTTACCAGCATGAAGACGGATCTGCTGCCGGACATGACGCTGCCCTATGCGGTGGTCTATACTACCTATCCGGGAGCCAGTCCGGAGGAGGTGGAGCTGATGGTCACCAAACCGGTGGAACAGGCTATGGCGACCATCAGTAATATAGAAGAGATTAATTCAGTATCCTCGGAAAATATTTCCATGGTTATTTTGCAGTTTTCCCAGAGCGCCAATATGGATGCGGTGACCATCGATATGCGGGAAAGCCTGGATCAGATTGAGAGCTACTGGGATGATTCGGTGGGAAGCCCGGTGATTATGAAGCTGAATCCGGATATGCTGCCTGTCATGGTGGCAGCTATGGAGGCCGGGGATATGAGTCAGGGGGAGCTGACAGATCTGGTGAATAATGAGATCCTGCCGGAGCTGGAGGGCATTGAAGGCGTGGCTTCCGTCAGTGCTTCCGGTACCATTGAAGAGCAGGTTCAGATCCTGATCCGCCAGGAGAAGCTGGATGCGGTCAACGAAAAGATTACCGCGGCTCTGGATGAAAAGTTTGAGGAAGCGGAGACGGAGATTCAGGAGGCCCAGGAGGAATTGGATTCCGGGAAGGCCCAGTTGGAAAGCGGGCAGGATCAGCTGGCGAATCAGACCTCTGCGGCGGAGAGCAAGCTAAACTCCGGCACCTCCCAGATGATCACCGGCCAGGTGCAGATCGACCAGAAGCTGGCGGAGGTGGAAAGCGGGCTGGCCCAGCTTGACGCTTCAGAGCAGGAGCTGGTGAAGAAAGAGCAGGAGCTTCTGGAGGGGGAGGCGGCTCTGCAGCAGCTTCCTGTCCAGAAGGAAGCGCTGACGGCGCAGCAGGCCCAGGTGCAGGCTGGTATTTCGCAGATGGAGCAGGCACCGGCGCAGTTGGCGCTGCTGGAGCAGAGAATATATGGATTGGACAGAGAGATCGAGGTGCTGGAGGCCAGGATAAAGGCGCTGGGCGGCCAGACGGGCGATGCGGAAGGCGGCAGCGGGGCGGAAGGCGGCACGGGAAGCACGGAAGGCGCAGCAGACAGCGGGACAGGAAGTGCAGGGACGGACAGCAGCCCGGAAAGCGGCGGGATGGACAGTACGTCTGGCGGAAACGCTGCCGGCCAGGCACTTGAACGCTCCGGCACAGGCGGCCAGACGGACACCTTGGCTTCTGTACAGGAAACCTTCGCAGAACGGACGCAGTCGGCGGACGATACCCTGCTTGAGGGGGAGGACGGGACGAATGGCAGCAGCCAGGCTGTCGGGAGCCTGGCATCCGGCGGGAGCATTCCGGACGCTGCCAGTCAGGGCGTGGCCGGCCCGGCTGCATCCCTTCCGGCTTCCGGTGAAGATGCGGCCCGGGAGCTTCCCCCCACAGACAGTCTGGGGGACCTGATCATTGACGAGGATGATATAGCCATCGATAACAGCGGTCTGTCTCAGGACCAGATCGATGATCTGGTGCAGTCCTCCGATCTGGCGGCGCTTCAGGGACAGCTTCAGGCAAAGCAGGCGGAGCGGGCATCCTGTCAGCAGATGAAAGAGCAGGCGCTGGCAGCGTTGGCGGCGGTGGGTGTGGATACCACCGGGGATTATTACAAGACGGTGAGCAGCATCGATACGGTCAAATCGGAGCTGATAACCAGGAAGCTTCAGCTGGACGATGGGATAGCTGAATTGCAGAAAAATATTGACGCTATGCCCCAGCAGCTGGAGACGCTGGCCCAGGGCAAGACGGCCATTGCGGAGGGAAAGCAGCAGATTGCCCAGGGCCGGGCGGAGCTTTTGGGGGCGAAGCAGCAGCTGGAGAGCGCGAAGGCACAGATTGCCTCCGGGCAGAGCACCGTGGCGGAGGCTACGGCCCAGCTGAATAATGCGAAAATATCCGCTACCATTGAGATGGCCGCCGGCAAGGCGGAGCTTTCCGCCGGACAGCGGGAACTGGACGCGGCGCTGGAGCAGGTGAAGGCCCAGAAGGAAACCGCCTACGATCAGGCGGACGTGACGGAGATTGTCACCACCGACATGGTAAAGGGAATTCTGGCGGCCCAGAATTTCAGCATGCCGGCGGGGTACGTGACAGAGGCCGGTGTGGATTTCCTGGTCCGGATCGGCAATAAGCTGACTGACACGGAAGGGCTGGAGAATCTGATGCTGCTGGACCTTCATCTGGACGGTGTGGATCCCATCTGTCTGTCCGATGTGGCGGATGTGACGATCATTGACGACAGCGATTCTGTGTATGCCAGCATAA
>CAMNQN010000286.1 GCA_946549155.1 uncultured Lachnospiraceae bacterium
AATAGAATCTTCATTTTCTAATCTCCAGTTCCTTTTTTTCTCCGGTACTCTGTTCCTGCTCCGGCATATCCACAATCTGCGGCCTCTCACTGCCCGCTGTCCCGTCGGCTTTGGCCGTCCTTACCGCTTTTTTATACAGATGAGCAATGCACAGCGTGCAGATCACATTCAGTACCCCCTCCAGAATCAGGGAAACGCCGATGTACAAGGTTAAAATCTCTCCCCGGAAGGGATTGTAGATCAGGAGAGCGCCCAAAACCAGCATAAGAATGGCAAAAAACAAAATCCCCTTCCAGAAACAGAAGCGCAGCCGTTTCATGTCAATGGAATTTTGCAGCTTCACAATTCCCCCCATCATAAAGAGAACACCCACCACAAAGGGCAGGGCATTCTGAACAAACTCCGGATGTAGCAGCAAAAAAGCGCCGAAGGAAACGCACAGCACGCCGATCACCAGATCCATCTGCATAATATTCATCATGTGGTCCTTTGTAAAATAAATAATAATGTGCGTCATACCGGCAACCAGCATCCCAATGCCCAGCACCTTACAAAACAGCTCGATAGACATCTCAGGCCAAAACAGCAGCACCACGCCGGCAATCACATAAAAAACCGACAGGATAATAAAGTTTTTATGGAATCCTCTGATTTCTTCCATCACGATCCCTCCTGATGTAAAATTTACTGTTCCCGCAGCGCACGCTTTCTATCCAAAGCACGCCGCAAAAACAGTAAGAAACAGGCTACTCTTCCGTATTTTCTCCAGCCGCGGAGGCTTCATCCGCTTCCGCCCCGCCGGCCTTATCCTCTTCTGCTTCCAGCCCATCAGGCATTGGTTCTTCCTGGAGCTCCTCCTCCGGAAGCTCAGGCATAATTTTAATTTTACCCTCCTGAAGCTCCTTTACAGCGGTGGACAGCGGCTTGGATGCCTGCTGGGGCGTCACGTTGGCCTGCCCCGCAATGATCTGGCGAGCCCGCTTGGCCGTCGCCATCACGATGGAGTAACGGCTGTTTACCACCGGAGTGTCTCCCTGCTCCACTTCACTGTTTGCTACCTGCATTAAATCTGTGTAAGACGGATGTAACATAAAAAATCTCCTTTCAAAAGACACATAATATAAATTTAGAAAGCTTTTACTTCATTTTTCACCCGGTTGATAAATTCCAGATTCCGGTTTACCCGGCTGCGCTGGCAGGAAATCAATGTGTGCATCTCCTCCACGCAGGTCTCCAGCTGATCATTCACCAGCATGTAGTCGTAGGCTTCGATGCCCTCTGCCTCCGCCGCGGCCCGTTTCAGGCGGGCCGCGATGACCTCCGGAAGCTCCGTTCCCCGGCCCACCAGCCGCTCCTTCAGGACTGCGGCGCTGGGAGGCATCACAAAGAGCAGCAGAGCCTCCGGAAACTTTTCCTTGATCTTCCGGGCCCCCTGGATCTCAATCTCCAGAATCACATCCCGCCCCGCCATCATCTGCTCCTCCACGTAAGCCTTCGGCGTCCCGTAATAATTATCGCAGTAGCAGGCATACTCCACCAGCGCATCCTCCGCAATCATCTGCTCGAAGGCTTCCCTGGTGCGGAAAAAATATTCCCGCCCATCTTCCTCGCCCTCCCTGGGCTGCCTTGTAGTGGCAGAGATGGAAAGCGCATACTCCTCATACTTCTCGGTCAGACGCTTCATCAGCGTACCCTTTCCAACACCGGAAAAGCCCGAAACCACAACCAGTATTCCTTTTTGTGCCATGTTCGTCAGTCACCCTCACTTTTATTATCTGTTTCCGTCAGTCCGTTCAGCGAAAACCGCCTGGTGATCGTGTCCGGCTGCAGCGCTGAGAGCACAATGTGATCACTGTCCATAATCAGCACCGCCTTGGTTTTCCTGCCCTGTGAGGCATCGATCACCCTGTGCTGCTCTCTGGCGTTTTGCACCAGCCGCTTAATGGGCGCCGCGTCAGGACTGACCACAGCCACCAGCTTGCTGGCGTTCACCATATTTCCAAAACCGATGTTCACTAACCCGGCCATCTGGATACCCCCTGTTTCTTAATTTTTGCTCCTCACAGGTGCTACTCAATGTTCTGAATTTGCTCCCGCACCTTCTCAATCTCCGTTTTCAGATCAATGGCGATGTTTGAGGTAGCCAGGTCATTGGCCTTTGAGAGAATCGTATTGGCCTCCCGATTCATCTCCTGCGCGATGAAATCCAGCTTCCGGCCGATGCTGCCGCCCTCCGTCAGAGCCGCCTTCATCGTCTCAATATGACTGCGCAGGCGCACCGTCTCCTCGTCGGTACAAATCTTATCAGAGAACAGCACCACCTCCGTGGCCAGCCGTCCCTCATCAATCTGGGCATCCCCCAGCAGCTCATGGACCTTTTCCGTCAGCTTCTCCCGGTATTCCGCTATAATCCGGGGATACCGCTCCTCAACTCTGTCCACATTTTCCAGCATGTGGTTCAGCTTCTCCAGAAGGTCTGTCCGCAGGGCTTCCCCCTCCTTTACCCTGGACTCCACAAACTGCTGGCTGGCGCCCCGCAGGGCCGTCTCCAGCAAAGACCACAGCTTCGCCTCGTCGATGGTCTGCTCCTCCAGCGTAAAGACCTCCGGGCATTTTCCCAGCACGGATACCCGCACATCGTCCTCAAGCCCAAAGGTTTCCGCCATCCGACGGTAATACTTCAAATATTCTGCAGCCACATTCTCATTGTACTTCAATGAGAAGTTCATGTCCGCGTAATCCTCATAGGTAATAAAAACGTCCACCTTGCCCCGCTGGATGTAATCCTTCAGCGTGCCGCGAATCGCCGCCTCAAAAAAACTGAATTTCTTCGGCATCTTAATATTTACATCAAAATACCGGTGATTCACAGCCTTGATCTCCACCGTGAATTTTTTATCTCCCTGATGATTTTCGCATCGGCCAAACCCGGTCATGCTCTTAATCATGGTGCTTCCTCCTGTCTGCCAGGGCTGCTGGCATAGATATCCATAATGAGTTATTATAATCCATCCGGAATTTGCAGTCAATCACAATTTCGTGTTTTGTTAGGTAGCAGGACGCAGGCTTTACAAAATCACGCGAAACATAACATCTTAAGCGAAAATATCTGATTTGCGCGAATTAATATTGTAGTTACGGACAGAAGCTTTTTATATTCAGCACTTGTATGCAATTGCTTCTATTGTAAATTTGCTGCCATTTCTTTTAAACTCAGCATCTATCATCCCATTATCAGCTTACGCAAGCTATATTTTGTCGCTTAGTATGCCACATTTCGCGTGCTTCTGTAAATTCAGCCAGGAAACAGCAG
>CAMNQN010000287.1 GCA_946549155.1 uncultured Lachnospiraceae bacterium
TGCCCGATTAATCAGTTCTTTGATTCGCCCATTCAAAAACAGATACCCCTCGTCGTCCAGATAGCCCACATCCCCGGAATGAAACCACCCTTCCGTGAAGGACTTTTTTGTCTCCTCCGGCCTGTGATAATAACCGCAGGTCACATTCTCTCCCCGTATCCATACCTCTCCGGTCTCTCCAGGCGGCAAGGTTTCTCCCCGCGAATTTACAATCCGGATTTCATTCCCATAGGGCAGCCCCACAGAATTTACCTTGTGAGCCGCCGGAGGCAGTGGATTGCTGGTGATCTGGGCACAGCCCTCCGTAATGCCATAGGACTCAATCACCGGTACGTGACAGGTCTCCTCAAATTCCCGCAGAACCGCTCCGGGCAGCGCCGAGGAGGCGGAACGGGCAAACCGCAGGTTGGAATGCTTCCCATAGTCCGGGATTCCCCGGGCCAGCATATGGGAATACATGGTGGGGACTCCGGAAAACCAGGTGATACCGTATTCCTCCACATAATTCCAGAACCTGGAAACAGAAAATTTACCGCCGATCACGATGGTCTGTTCTGATACCAGCGGTGTCAGCAGTGTGATCACCAGACCGTTAATATGAAACCAGGGCAAAACGCAGAGCACCCGGTCTGCCGCGCTCAGCCGGTGCGCTTTGATAATATCCTGTGTTTTGGCCAGCAGGTTATCGAAGGATAAAATCACTCCCTTCGGATGACCTGTGGTCCCGGAGGTATACAAAAGCATGGCCGTATGCTCCGGCAGGTCCGCCGCACCGTCACAAAAAAGCGGCTGGTAAAAGATTCCCGGCTGAAAAAAGCTGCCGCCCTCCGGTATTTCCTGTATTTCACTCCGGCTGCCTGTCCCGTTCTCCGTCTCCTGCCTGTTCAGCTCCTTCCGGCATTCCATACATCTCTCCCGATAATCGCCCTGCACCAGGATCCCCGCTGCCCGGGTATCCTCCATAATGTAGAGCAGCTCCCTCCATTTCAGATTCGTATTCACCGGCACAGCCGCAGCCTGGCAGAAGGTGACCGCAAAATAATCCACCGCAAAATCCGGACTGTTATCCATCATCAGCAGTACCCTGTCTCCCTTTTTCACGCCCGCGTCTCTCAGAATCCTGCTGACCCGGCGAACCTCCTCCAGAAGCTTCCGGTAGGTCATAGAACCATGATTCCTGGCATCATAAAGAAATACGGTATCTCCCTTCTCCCTGGCCAGCCTCTCCAATAAAATCTCAAATCGGTTTTTCATTTGACAGTCCCTCGTCTTCTCCATTTTTTTCCGGCGTTCCCCCGCCTTCCGCTCCTGCCGCACAGCTCACATTCAAAATATGATTCCGGATACCGATAAATTCCGGACTGGTGCGGTCTCTGGGCCTGGGCAGGTCAATATCCACAATCTCCCTGATCTGAGCCGGCGAACCGGAAAACACCACCACCTTGTCAGAAAGGTACACCGCCTCGTCACAGTCATGGGTGACAAAAACCGTGGTAAAATCCTTTTTCCGGCAGAGGCTCACCAGCTCATCCTGCAGTTTCATCCTGGTAAAGGAATCCAGCGCCCCAAAGGGCTCGTCCATCAAAAGAATTTCCGGATTCATCACCAGCGCCCTGGCAATCGCCACCCTCTGCTTCATTCCTCCGGAAAGCTGATGAGGATAAGATTTTTCAAATCCTTTTAAATTGACCAGCTCCACCGCCCAGGAAACCTTCCTGTGAAGCTCCTCCTTCTTATATTTCTTAACCTTCAGCCCTAGGGCGATATTGTTCCATACCGTCATCCAGGGGAACAGCACGTAATCCTGGAAAACCACAAAGCGGCTGCTGTCGGGCCCCTCAATCCGCTTCCCGTCCACAAAAACATCTCCTTCATCCGGTTTCAGCAAACCTGCGAGAATCCGAAGCAGCGTGGACTTTCCGCACCCGGAAGGCCCCACCAGCGAAACGAACTCCTTTTCCCGGATATCCAGAGATATCTGATTCAGAATCGATAAATGCTCATCTTGATAATTCTGTGGAAACGACTTTGACACGTTTTTTATCTCAATCATAATAAAGTCTCTCCCAAATATTTCATTTCCATTAAGCATGATTACTTTATTTTATCAATTCTATTACAGGATTGTGATGTAAATGTGAGAAAAACCGCCTTTTCGCACCGCCAGAATCTGCCACGGCAGCCTTTTTCAACTGCATGAATACAAAAATAAAGAAGCCGCCGCAAAATGGCAGGAGAGCGTTACTGATATCCCGTGTTTTTCGGACCGATGTCTCGGACATGTGTACACTTGGATATTCAGTGACGCTCTCCTGCCATTTTGCGACAGCCTCCCTGTCTCCCTAAAATACCGCTGTCTATTTTACCGGAAGCTTCAGCACGATCTTCTTATAACGGTGCTGCTCCGTCGTGTGGGCGCCCGGCTTATGGCCATCCTGCGGAAAGCCCACCCAGAACATTCCAGCACTGATTTTCATCACATGCTCCGAACCGCCGGTCAGAAATTCCAAATCCTTGTCCGGATTATAAGGCACCTTGACGGTCAGATCGGAAAGATGCTCCCAACCCACTTCCTCACTGCCCTCCAGAAGGATCTGCACATCAATGTAATTCCTGTGAGCCTCATAGTTTTTTTCCTCCAGCGGACGGGTCTCCCCCTCCTGCACCAGAAAAAATCCTCCTTCAAACTCATAGCGCCCCAGCACCGGGGTTCCCATCGCCTCAATTGCCTTCAAACCATTTTCCAGCTTGGGAAGCACATCCGCATAAAAACGAATATTGTCCATTTTATCAATAATCATATCTTCTCCTCCTTTTGTTTTAAGATGCCGTGCATCTTCTCTTATAGTGCTGGTTTCACACAAAAATGTCAAGATCTCTTTTCCCTGCCTTCCGAAAAAAGATTATGAATTGCTTGTTTTGTTAAGTAGCAGGACGCAGGAAAAGACGGGGCCGGGCGGGCAGAATCCTTTTATGTCCAGTTCTTGCATCATTTCGTTATCAGTTTACACAGGCTATATTTTTGTCGCTTAGTATGCCACATTTAGCGTGATTCTGTAAATCCAGCCGAATGTGACTTACTAAGCGGCAAATATCTAAGATTGATAGTATAATGACAAATGCCAGAACGGAAAAACCCCGCAGATCAGATATTTCGTTATTTCGCCACTGCAATATCAATTTATGCAAATCGAATAGTTTATGCTTAGGATGTCACATTCAGCATGATTTTGTAAAGCTTACCAGAAACAGCAGGAAGAGGCGGGCGTGCAGGGCCACAAGCATCTGGAAAATAATTCG
>CAMNQN010000288.1 GCA_946549155.1 uncultured Lachnospiraceae bacterium
GTTCTTCAGACCAGCTCTTATGCGGCCATCCTGCCGGACGGGGAAACGGCTAACCTGACGGTGGAGATGGGGGACCATCTTGTATTTCCGGTAAGCTTCTCTGCGGGGGTGGTGCCGGCGGGGAATGATGAGATCGCGCTATCCTCTCTGAACGCAAAGGAATGGAACCTGTCCGTAGGAGATACCCTGAGGCTGCTGATGGACGGGAGGGAAGCCGACTATCGCGTGTGCGGTATTTACTCCGACATTACCAATGGCGGAAAGACGGCGAAAATCGGCGCTGTGCAGAGTCATTCGCCTGTGATATGGAGCATTATATACGTTTCGCTGAACAAATCCGCGGACAGAAAGCAATGGATAGAGCAGTACCGTCGAATGGGCGCGGATGTAACAGACATTGGGGATTATGTGTGGGATACCTACGCGCAGACACTGACACAGCTTCGTCTGGCCTCCAAAGGGGCCGCCGGAATTGCCGTGCTGGTGATTGCCGTGGTGCTTGTGCTGTTCCTACGGCTTATGGTAGAGAGAAACCGTTATGAAATTTCGCTGCAAAAGGCCCTGGGCTTTACCGAAAGAGAGCTGAGGCGGGCCTATTTTGCCAGAGGGCTCCTGTTTGTTGGGGTTGGAGTCATTGCCGGTCTGGCGCTTGGGAACCTGTGGGGAGAAAAGCTGTGCGGGATGATTTTGAAGGCCCTTGGCGCGGATGGATTTCATTTTGTAATTCACTGGGGACAGGTGTTGGCAGGGATACCGGCTGCAGCTCTTGGAACTGCTATCCCCGCGATTTGGGCCGGTATCGGGGGAATCCGACAGATCAGAGCCTACGAGTGCTGCCGGGGAAAGGAATAAGGTCAATGGAAAAATTACTGAGGGTAAAAGATTTGTCCAAAGGACATATATTAAATGGGATTTCATTTGACATAGAGCCAGGGGAGCTGCTGGCGGTTATGGGCCCTTCCGGCTCCGGCAAATCCACGCTTCTCTATCAAGTGGCGGGTATGGATCAGCCCACCGGAGGGGAGGTCTGGCTGCGGGACACAGAGATTACGGGGCTTTCTGAGGATGAGAAGGCAAAGCTGCGCCTGCGTCGGATGGGGATTGTGTTTCAGCAGATGAACATGATGGCTAATCTGAATATTCTGGATAACATTCTGCTGCCGGCCCTCCAGGCCAACAGGAGAGGGGGGAAGAACAGAAGGATGGAGCTGCAGCTTCGGGCGCGGATGCTGATGGAGAAGCTGTCCATTTCCGGGCTGGAGCAGCGGCGGATTACCGAGGTTTCCGGGGGACAGCTTCAGCGGGCATGTATCTGTCGGAGTATGATGAACCAGCCGGAACTCCTTCTTGCCGATGAACCCACCGGTGCACTGAATAAAAGCGCGGCGTCGGAGGTTATGGGGGAGTTTGCCAGATTGAACCGGGAGGGTACGACAATCCTGATCGTGACCCATGACAGCCGGGTGGCCAGTCAATGCGACAGAATCCTGTATTTGCTGGATGGCCGTATCTGCGGAGAGCTGAAGCTGGGAAAAGCAGCGGACAGAACAGATTCGTATCGGGAGAATCAGGTAAACAGATGGCTTATGGGGATGGGGTGGTAAAGCAGGCAGCCACTTGTACTCCGTAAGCAGCCGATTATGGAAAATCTGTTGAAGGCAATCCTTGCTTTTTATATAATGACAGCACGGAAGGAGGGAAAGCCAGGATGCAGATAGAGGTAAAAATTGACAGCTCTTATACAGAACCTAAGGTAGTGATACTGACTGCTTCTATGACGGAGGATATTAACAGGATATTAAATAAGCTGTCGGAGAATGTTCCGCAAATTATTTCCGGCAGCAGGGATGGAAAAGTTGAGGTGCTTGAAAAAGATAACCTGGTCAGGGCTTACGCAAATAAGGGAAAAGTGTTTGCGGTTACCAATGAAGGAGAATATACCGTGCGTTTAAGATTATATGAACTGGAAGAGCGGTTGAACCCCGATCAGTTTGTCCGTATCTCAAATTCAGAGATTGTTAATCTGAAGAAGGTTAAAAACTTTGATTTAAGCTTTACCGGCACAATTTGCGTCGAATTGGTAAATGGGACAGTGACCTATGTTTCAAGGCGATATGTTTCAAAAATCAAAAAAATACTGGGAATATAAGGAGGGTAAAGATGAAAAAAAAGATCTTATTGCGCGGTATGTTGGGCTTCCCGCTGGGAATTGCAATCGGATATTTAATATCAATTTTTACTTCGCTGATGTTGGCGGACGGCTATTATTCTCCCTGTACCCCGGAGCTGATTGATGCCATGGGAAACGAAATCAATGCCGTTATGCTGCAGGCGCTTCTGTGCGGAATAGTAGGTTCCGGGTTTGCTGCCAGCTCGGCCATATGGGAGGTGGATGGCTGGGGGCTCGTAAAACAGACCGGGATTTACTTTTTGATTAATTCTGTCATTATGATGCCGGTGGCTTATGTTTCTTATTGGATGGAACATAGCCTGAGGGGGATTTTAGGTTATTACGGACTTTTTATTTTCATTTTCATCGTAATATGGATCGTACTATATATCAGAGGCAGGTACAATGTCAAAAGAATGAATGAAATTCTGCGTAAAAAACAGAGCGGTAAAACGGAATAAAAGGATGGGGCTTTCGTTTTTCTTAATAATCTCCTCAAAGAATCTTCTGATTTCTGTCACAGAACAAACACAGACCGGGATTATAGTAAAGAACGTCAAGAAGCGTTGACAGTAGAGATTGGCGTGGAAGATCTGGTGGAAGGCGATGTGCTGCGAATCACGCTGGACGAAGATGGAAACGCAGAGACAGTAACAGTTCTTATGAGCGATCCGGAAGGAGAGGAGCGGGAAGAAATCCTGCTTCTGGAAGATGCGGACGCAGATACAGAGGCTTCCGAAAAGGCGTCTGAAGAATAAGCAGTTACTGTACTGGTAAAAAGGAGGCATGCCTAGCGATGAAACACTGAACGAGACAGAATAAATTGTGTAAAGTTTTCATATTTTTCTCTTTCCCTTATAACCCCCTGAGGTATCTGCCTCAGGGGGCTTTTGTTTATGCTGTTCGTGTTTTGTTAAGTAAGAGGACGCAGGAAGAGGCGGGTGCGCAGGGCCACAAGCATCTGGAAAATAACTCCGGATACCAAGAAAATCTAAGATGCAGTCGGACGAAAATTCCGGGCACCGGGGCGGTTCGCCGGGAAATCCTGATGATTTCCCAGCTTGGCGCCCCTGAGCTGTCAGCCTTGAAGGCTGCCAG
>CAMNQN010000289.1 GCA_946549155.1 uncultured Lachnospiraceae bacterium
TTGTGGCCCTGCGCGCCCGCCTCTTCCTGCGTCCTGGTTGTTAATAAAACACGAATAACCAACGCAAACCAGTTCTTGACAAAGCGGACTTCTTTCGTTAGAATAGGACGTAGCAGAAAAAGGTTATGAGAAAGAGGAGTACGCACTGCGCATCATCAGAGAGGACGGCTCACCGGCTGAAAGGCGGTCCGGAAAGGCGAGGGCGGAAGGTAGCTTTTGAACCGGAAGGCTGAACGTGTCCTGGGACAGTAGGTTTTCCCGTCTAATCCGCGTTACAGGATAAGAGGCAGATGTGCTGCGGAGGTATTTCCTTCGGAAGGTGCAGCTGTGAACAGAGGTGGTACCGCGATGATTCGCCCTTTGCTCTTTACAGAGCAGAGGGCTTTTTTTGTGAGGAGGGTTTTCTGTGAAAGAAGGGCCCTGCAGGCAGAAGCGGTATATTTGTTTTAAGAATTAGGAGGAAGCTATGAGCAAAGAACTGGCAAAGACCTATGATCCACGGGGAATGGAGGATCGCATTTATCAGAAATGGCTGGACAAGAAGTATTTCCATGCCGAAGTTAATTCGGACAAGAAGCCATTCACCATTGTGATGCCCCCGCCCAACGTAACGGGACAGCTTCATATGGGGCATGCGCTGGACAATACCATGCAGGACATTTTGATCCGTTATAAGAGAATGCAGGGCTATGAAGCGCTGTGGCAGCCGGGCACTGACCATGCGGCCATCGCCACCGAGGTGAAGGTCACCAATATGCTGAAGGAGCAGGGAATTGACAAACATCAGATTGGCCGGGAGGAATTTCTGAAATATGCCTGGAAATGGAAAGAGGAGTACGGCAGCCGGATTATCAATCAGCTGATGAAGCTGGGTGCTTCCGCAGATTGGGACAGGGAGCGGTTCACCATGGACGAGGGCTGTTCGAAAGCAGTGGAGGAGGTGTTTGTGCGCCTGTATGAGAAGGGCTGGATCTATAAGGGCAGCCGTATCATCAACTGGTGTCCCAAATGTCAGACTTCTCTTTCTGATGCGGAGGTGGAGCACCAGGATCAGAATGGCTTTTTCTGGCATATCAAGTATCCCATTGTAGGGGAGGAAGGGCGTTTTGTGGAGATTGCCACCACCCGTCCGGAGACTTTACTGGGAGATACTGCCGTGGCGGTGAATCCCTCCGACGAGCGTTACCAGGACCTGATCGGGAAAATGCTTAAATTGCCCCTGACTGACCGGGAAATCCCCGTGGTGGCGGATGAATATGTAGATAAAGAGTTTGGTACCGGCTGTGTAAAAATTACCCCGGCTCATGACCCCAATGATTTCGAGGTGGGGAAACGTCACAATCTGCCGGAGATCAACATCATGAACGATGATGCTACCATGAATGAGCTGTGCGGCAAGTACGCCGGCATGGACCGTTATGAGGCCCGGAAAGCCATGGTGAAGGATCTGGAGGAGCTGGGCCTGCTGGTGAAGGTGGTTCCCCATACCCATGCGGTGGGAACCCATGACCGCTGCCACACCACCGTGGAGCCCTTGATTAAGCCCCAGTGGTTTGTGCGGATGAAGGAGATGGCCCAGGCAGCGCTGGATGTGCTCCAGACGGAGGATCTGAACTTTGTGCCGGAGCGGTTTGATAAGATTTATACACACTGGCTGGAGAATATCAAGGACTGGTGCATTTCCAGACAGCTTTGGTGGGGACACCGCATTCCGGCCTATTACTGCCAGGACTGCGGCGAGATGGTGGTACAGAAGGGCGGCGCTCCCCAAAAATGCCCGAAATGCGGCGGCACTCACTTCCAGCAGGATGAGGATTCTCTGGACACCTGGTTTTCGTCTGCTCTTTGGCCCTTTTCCACGCTGGGATGGCCGGATAAGACGCCGGAGATGGATTATTTCTTCCCCACTGACGTGCTGGTGACCGGATACGATATTATTTTCTTCTGGGTTATCCGCATGGTATTTTCCTCCCTGGAGCAGACGGGGAAATCTCCCTTCCATCATGTGCTGATTCACGGCCTGGTGAGGGATTCTCAGGGCCGGAAGATGAGTAAGTCTCTAGGGAACGGCATTGATCCGCTGGAGATCATTGATCAGTACGGCGCGGATGCGCTGCGTCTGACGCTGATTACCGGCAATGCCCCTGGAAATGATATGCGCTTCTACTATGAGCGTGTGGAGGCTTCCAGAAACTTTGCAAACAAGGTGTGGAATGCGTCCCGGTTTATTATGATGAACCTGGAGCGGGCCCAGATTCCGCAGGAGTATGATCCGGGGGCACTCACCGGCGCAGATAAGTGGATCCTGGCGAAGGTGAACCGCCTGGCCAGGGAAGTGACGGAAAATATGGATAAGTATGAGCTGGGCATTGCGGTGCAGAAGGTGTACGATTTCATCTGGGAGGAGTTCTGCGACTGGTATATTGAGATGGTGAAGCCCAGGCTCTACAGCGAGACGGATACCACCAAGGGAGCGGCCCTGTGGACACTGAAAACGGTGCTGGCCAACGCACTGAAGCTGCTCCATCCCTTCATGCCCTTTGTGACGGAGGAGATTTACTGTACCCTGGAGCCTCAGGAGGAGTCTATCATGATCGCCGCCTGGCCGGAGTACCGGGAGGACTGGAGCTTTGAGGCGGAGGAGAAATCCGTGGAGACCATCAAGGAGGCGGTGAGAGCCATCCGGAACGTGCGCTCCGGCATGAACGTGCCCCCCAGCAAAAAGGCCAAGGTGTTCGTTGTGTCAGAAAAACAGGAGATACGGGAGATCTTCGAGAACGGAAAAGTGTTCTTTGCCACTCTGGGCTACGCCAGCGAGGTGACGGTGCAGGCGGACAAGAACGGAATCGCGGAGGACGCAGTATCCGCGCTGATTCATGAGGCGGCTATTTATATGCCCTTTGCAGAACTGGTGGATATCGAGAAGGAGATTTTGCGTTTAAGAGGCGAGGAGAAACGGCTGGAAAAAGAACTGGCCCGTTCCAATGGAATGCTGAAAAATGAGAAATTTATCAGCCGTGCGCCGGAGGCCAAGATTCAGGAGGAAAAGGCGAAGCTGGAAAAATATACCCAGATGATGGAGCAGGTGAAGGAGCGTCTTGCACAGCTTAATGCCTAAATTGACTGTTTTTGGGGTTTAATTAATTATCCGGACGCAGGAAGAGGCGGGCGCGCAGGGCCACAAGCATCTGGGAAATAACTCCGGATACCAAGAAAATCTAAGATGCAGCCGGACGAAAATTTCGGGA
>CAMNQN010000290.1 GCA_946549155.1 uncultured Lachnospiraceae bacterium
TTCCAGAGGCATCTGCCCGCTCGGCCCCGTCTTTTCCTGCGTCCTGGTAGTTAACAAAACACGAAGAACATTGACGCCTGAATTTTTCCGCATCCAGGGCTCAGACCATCTCTCGGATCACCTGATTGATGCCTCTTTTATGTCCCTCGCCGTCCCGGTCCTTATCCGGCACCTCATAAAACCGGGACCGGGGGATCAGTTTATGGATCCATACCCCGTATTCGAAGGGATGACACAGATCATTCCTGTTGGCGACAATGAAAACCGGCATCTTAAGGCTCTGTATCTGCTCTGCTGATTTCACCGGTGTCTTTCCCGGCAAAATCAAATATTTCTGCCAGTATTTCCGGCAGCTTTCTTCCTCAAAGGTGCAGGTAAAAGCATTCCTTGTGTAGGGAGAAGCCTCTGATACCAGCTTCCACCCCTCCGTCTGATAAAATGCTTCCAGTCCGCCTTCCCGCAGGCAGTTTCCCAGATCTGCATAGGCCCTTCTTGTACCCTCCGGCATGGGATTTTCCATCCAGGCATTCCGGATCAGGAGGAGCTTTCGCACCCGTCCCGGATACCGCACCGCCAGGTTCAGGCAGACCGCCGCTCCCATGGAAATGCCGGCAAAATAGGCTGTCTCTATGTTCAGTTCCTCCAGCAGCCCGATCACATCATCCGCCAGATGGTCAAAATCAAAATGCTCCCAGTCCGCCTCGCTGCCGCCGTGTCCCTGCTGATTCGGAACAATCAGCTTAATCCCGGAGATGGGCTCATACAGGTTCCGGATCTGCTGGATGCTTCCCCCCATCCCGTGGAGAAATACGAAGGGTTCCCCTTCCCCCCACACCTCATACTCCATTCTCCGTCCATGAAGCATCACGTATTTTTTACAGGGCTCATTCCCTCCTACATTCTCAGCGCTGCCTGTGTTCATCCTCCATCACCTCTCTCAAAAAGCTGCAGCTCTCCGGCACCTGGTTCTCCGAAAGGCCGTGCATAATCAGCGGGCCCTGATAGCCGCAGCGCTCCAACAGATGAAGATAATAGGGGAAATCCAAAACCCCCTGTCCCGCAGCCACAAACTGAAGACTCTCCGGCTTTGCTCCCTCCGGCTGTTCCTGAAAAGAAAAATCTTTTGCGTGGGCGATTACAATATCCCTCCCCAGCAGTTCAAAGGCCTCGTCCAACACCTTTCTCATGTCCTTTACCTGCTCCGGCCGGAACAGATTTGCCCCATCCATAATGATTCTCAGATAAGGGCTGTCCGCCTGATCCAGATATTTTCTGGCCCGAAGCGGTGTATTGACAATATTGCTGGCCTCCGTCTCCACCCCCAGGATCACGTCATACTCCCTGGCATACCCCAGGATTTCCTCCGTGGTTTCCATCAGATCCTCCCAGGCGCTTTCGCTTAAATTGTCCTCATGCCAGGTCCATTTATCCATGGGGTGTTTGGATCCGGTGCACAGGGTGACCACTGGGCTTCCCAGCGTTTTCGCAATCCGGCACTGCTCCCGGAATTGACGGCAGCCCGCCCTTCTTCGCTCTGTGTCCGGATCAATCATATTGAAGGTGCCGGACAGCGCATCCAGCCTGATTCCATACCGGTCCGTAATCTCCCGGATTTCCTGCAGCCTCCCATCCTCCACCTTCTCCGGCAGAGTATCCAGCCCTGCATTGGACAAGTTAAACTGGGTATGAAAAAGGCCATGCTCCGCCATCCTCCGGCAGGTCTCCTCCAGATCCCTGGTGGCATACGTTCTTGAAAAAATTCCAAGCTCTCTCATCTCTACAGCGCTCCCTTTACTTCTTTCAGCGAAATCCATTTTCCTTTCTCCTGTACAGACTGGTAGGTGGCAATCAACGCCCGCATCACCTGAATACCGTCCCCTGCCTCTGCCGCGCCGCTTGAAATTCCGTGCAGGATAAAATCCGCAAACCCTTCCAGCTCTCTGCGGAACACCTGCCCGTCATGGGCAGCCGGGGTAATGGAAATCTGCTGCTCCCCATCGTAGCATTCCACCTCTGAGGACTGAAGCGCCCAGGGATTAAAGGTCTTGGCATATACGGTGCCCTTTGTCCCGTATATTTCACAGCCCTCATGCCATTTCTGCGCAATCGTGACGGAAAGATTCAGCGTTCCGATGGCTCCGTCTGCAAAATTACAGTCAATCAGCCAGGAATGCAGTTTCCCCTTGTTTACATACCGGGCGGATACTTCCTCGATCTCTCCCATAAAATACATGGCAGTATCAAACAGATGGCTTCCATGACCCAGAAGATAATAATGATCCAGCACCGCCTTGGGATTTCCCGCCGGTTTCTTCATATCATTGGCAGAGTACAGCACCGGCATCAGATTATCCGTCAGCGTGTACCGTCCCTGACCGTCACAGTACCAGCCCTTGTAAACCGTGACCTCGCCCAGCTTTTCTTCCTTAAATTTCTTGGCGAACTGAAGGCCCTCATCGTAACGTTTCATATGGCCGATCTGGACAAAAACACCTTTCTCCCGGGCCAGCTGCCGCAGCTCCTCACACTCCTCAATGGACACCCCCATGGGCTTCTCCACAAAAACGTGTTTTCCTGCCAGCACTGCCTGTCTGGCACAGGGAATATGAAACTGGTCGCCGATGCCGATAATCACCGCCTCCACCTTCGAGTCTGCCAGCATTTCCTCATAATCGAAATAAACGGAAGCCGGTTCGTATATGGCAGCCATCTTCCGGCAGAGGGCCTCCGATACATCGCAGATCGCCTGAAGATGAATATTTCTGGCTTTCGTACTTCCAATCAGATGCCCAGCCTGACAGATAATTCCGCAGCCCAAAACCCCGACTTTTAAGCATCCTTCCTCTTTTTTTACATTTGTTTTCATCCTGTTCTCACCTCATTAATTTTTTTGATAATCGTTTATCTTCTGTTCCTACTTTCTATGTTTCTGCAATCTTTTAATTCGATTACTAACAATAATTTGTTATGCGTGTATTGTAGCCTTTTTTCCATTAATTTTCAAGTGTTTTTTATTGAATTTTATTGTTTATGCGTTTTTTACAATTTTTCCCCCTCAATTTTGTGCTAATTTACTTATTTTCTATTTTTCACAGATCCAGTTTTCAATATTATCCTTCCTGTAAGGCATTCTGCAGAAAAACGGATTCCAGTTTCTTTCACAGAACGGTTACTGTTCAGGTGGCAATGTTCTTCGTGTTTTGTTAAGGAAGAGGACGCAGGAAAAGACGGGGCCGGGCG
>CAMNQN010000291.1 GCA_946549155.1 uncultured Lachnospiraceae bacterium
GGCCACAAGCATCTGGAAAATAACTCCGGATACCAAGAAAATCTAAGATGCAGCCTCCGAATTATTTTCCAGATGCTTGTGGTCCTGCACGCCCGCCTCTTCCTGCTGTTCTTTGGCTAGCCTAGTCCTAAATAATCGCGCTAAACATGTAGGTCAGAACTCCAATTTTATCCGGCTTCCATCTTTGGCTTTGTTACTGCCGAAGCTGACTGTTCCGCATCATTTTTTGATAATTTGTCTGGAAATAGTATATCTAATGAGAAAAAGATGCCATTTTTCGAATCTGTATTTGATATTATAGGGTCAGCTCATGGGGCCTGATAATGCAAGCCGGAAAACAGCAGGATGGGGAGGGGCAGTATGCCCACAAACATCCGGAAAACATTTCGCAGGATACTGTAGAAAACCTTAGATGGAGACGGCCCCGGATTTCGAGAGAGACGGCGGCCCTCCAGGCTGCCGTCTCAGAGGCACTGAGCTGGGAAATCATCAGGATTTCCCGGCGAACTGCCTCGGTGCCCGAAATCCGGGGCCAGCTCCATCTTAGGTTTTCTTAGTATCCGGAGATGTTTTCCAGATGTTTGTGGGCATACTGCCCCTCCCCATCCTGCGTCCGGATATTTAACTTCTATGCTTCGGTGTTCGATTCAGTGCCCGCCTCAGCAGCTGCTTCGGTGCCTGCCTCTGTCTCTGCTTCTGTGGAAGCTTCCGAAGCAGCATCACCGGCTTCCGTCTGGGAATCTTCCGTGATGGCTTCCGTAGAATCAGCCTCGCTGGCTCCCTCCGTCTCGGTCTCGGTTTCCTGGATTTCTTCTACCAAAGCATTGTCCTTTACGTACAGCAGCACCTTGTCCATAAGGAGGCTTATCTCGATGATGTCTCTGTCGTAATCCGCCTCGAACGCTTCCGTGCTTTCGTACTGGTACTGGGCTGCATAATTGGCGGCTCCCTCTGCATATTCTTCCTCAGAGATCAGCAGATCCTCCTGCTCCGCGATGGCTTTCAGAATCAGCTCCTGCTGCAGGTTCTGTTTTACATTCTCCAAAACCGTCTCTTTAAATCCATCCATGGTGAGGCCTGTCGCCGTCACAAAATCCTCCAGTCCCATTCCGTACATGGCGGCATAGCTTTCATAGGTCTGGTTCATGGCGGCTACGCTGTAGTCCACCAGATCCTGGGGATACTCGTTGATGGTACAGGTATTATAAAGCTGCGTCATCAGATCCTGATAAATGGTGTACTCCCTTTCCTGCTCCTTGTTCTCCTGAAGCAGTCCCCGCATATACTCCCGGTAGCCGTCCACCGTGGAATAGGCGCCGTCACTGAGTTCGCTTACCAGCTCGTCCGTGATCTCCGGCATTTCTTCCACATAATTTACCGTTACGGTAAATACCACATCCTGTCCGGCCAGTTCCTCACTCTGGTAGTTCTCCGGGAAAGTCAGGTTCAGGTCCACGGTGTCTCCCACCTTGACGCCCACCAGGCCCTCCTCGAAGCCATCGATAAACGCGCCGGAGCCAATGGTCAGGTCGTACCCCTGGGATGTGCCGCCGTCAAAGGCCACGCCGTCCTTTTTGCCCTCAAAATCAATGTTCGCCATGTCGCCTTCCGCCACGACGCCATCCGTTCTGTGATCGTATTTTTCCTGATTGGCCACCTCGCCCTCAATGGAATCGTCTATCTCCGACTCCGCAATGGTAATCGGCTCCACCATCACGCTCAACCCCTTGTACTCGCCCAGAGTCACATAGTCCAGCGCCGTGTAATCCGGTCTTTCCCCCAGCTCAGCCTCTGCCTCTTCCGTTTCTCCCTCCGCAGCTTCGGTGTCCTTCTCCGTATCCACGGCTTCGCTGTCCGCTTCCGTATCCGCGGCTTCGCTGTCTGCCTCCGTGGTATCCTCCCCGCCGGCTGCGCCGGATGCCTCTGCAGCTTCCTCCGTGGCTGCCGCTTCGGTATCAGCGCCCTCCGTCTCTTCCCCGGACTGGGTCTTGCTCTCTGCCTCTGTTTCCACCGCAGCTTCCGTCGCTTTCTCGGTCTGTGCCTCTTTCTTTCCGCAGCCTGCAGCCAAAAAGGCTGTTCCCAGCAATGCAGCAAATAATACCTTTCTCTTCATCTTTCTTACTTCCTCTCCGATTTTATTTTCCACAAAATGTCCGCCCTTCTCTCCCGGACGGCATTTCCCTCAAACACGGCCGCGTCTGTTCCCAGATTCTGCCGCGTCTAAACATTCCGTATCAGTATAACACAGTTTTCTTTGTTTTTCAGCTAAAACAAAATTAATTTTTCCAGTATATTTTCCCAATATGATATCTTGCGCTTTCCGGTAAAGAATGGTAGAATGAAATCCGACAGTCCGGTTTCAGGGAAAGAGGAGGTATATAATGTCTACATTTCTAAAAGTTTTATTGGTGATTTTGGTAATACTGGTAATCGCCCTGGTGGTTCTGTATTTTGTCGGCAGACGGATGCAGAAAAAACAGGAAGCGCAGCAGGAACAGATGGAAGCGATGAAGCAGACCATGACCATGCTGATTATAGATAAGAAGATTATGCCGATTAAACAGTCCGGACTTCCTCAGGTGGTGATCGATCAGACTCCGAAGCTGATGCGCCGTTCCAAGCTCCCCATTGTGAAAGCGAAGGTGGGTCCCAG
This sequence comes from uncultured Lachnospiraceae bacterium, assembly GCA_946549155.1. Lineage (GTDB taxonomy): Bacteria > Bacillota > Clostridia > Lachnospirales > Lachnospiraceae > Merdiplasma. The sequence continues at coordinate 2,654 of CAMNQN010000291.1, forward strand.
AATTATGACGCTGGTGGCGGACAATAAAATATACGATCTGATCCCCGTAAAAAAGGAAGTGAAGGCCGTGGTCAGCGGTATCTACATCATGGATGTGAAGGGCATCCGCGGTCCGTTGGAAGCTCCGGCTCCGAAAAAGAAGTTCTGGGCAAGGCAAAAGGAGCGCTTTCTCAGAAAGAAAGCATAAAAAACAATCCCTTACATAACCAGGTAACGCTTATAACTGGAATCATAAAACGGCAGAGTACAAACGCTCTGCCGTTTTCTATTCTGTCCATGCATTTCGCCTTTCCCCTGCCTCTGGCAATCAAAGCTTTTTGCGCCTGGGCCGCCTGCCGCTCTCCCTCCCTTTCTCACTCACACTTCATCAGAAAATGACACAGCGCAATCTTCTCCGGAATGCTCTCCTCAAAGGTCACGGTACCCGGTGTTTTCCGGTCCGTCAGCAGATCCATTCCGGCCAGCCTTCTTCGCAGCTCCCTGGCGGTTCCGCTGCTGCCGTCGATGATATGGGGGCCGGGCCCCAGCACCCTGGCAAGGGCCCCCTTCAGGAAAGGATAATGGGTGCAGCCCAGCACCTGC
>CAMNQN010000292.1 GCA_946549155.1 uncultured Lachnospiraceae bacterium
TGCCAGAAACTTTGTTTTTCTCATTTTCTCTCTCCTTTTTCTCTTTATCCGCTTACAAAAACACTCCCTTTGCCCGATCCTTGCCAAGACACTCAAAACAGATTTCCCGTATCGCTCCATTTTCACAAATAATGGAAAGAGCACTGTAATAGGGAGCGTCATTGCGGATAAGGACATATCCGTTGCATCCATCCTCCCGGACATTGCTGGCATACAGAAGCTCATTGCCCCGAAATCCGGCCACCCCATCCAGAGACGCGTCCTCAAACTCCGGAAAAGCCGTCGAAACAGCGCCTTCCGGTGCTCCCACCGAGATGCCTCCCGGAAGCGACAGCGAAACATTTCCTCCCTCCAGGTCAATCAGCGCAGTGAGCATTCCCTGGGAAACGGGAATCTCCCTGCCGCTCATATTCGTGATTCCGGCCATCTCCTTAAACAGCGCATTGTCAAAAAAGTAATACTGGGTATTTGCCAGTTCATTCCACAGGCCTCCCTCATCACTGTTTGGGACAAATTCATAGGGTAAATTCTCTGCGGGATCGATGGGGAAAGCCCCTGGCTCCAACCGGGACATCTCCGTGGGGAAGGAGTATTCCTTTCCATCTATCTCATATACAAAGTCCGCAAGGTCCCCCTCTGCCTTGGCCGGTTCCGTCTGTGGCTGCTCCGCTTCCGGAAGCTCTGTCTCCGGAACATCCTCCGGACTGGGCTGCTCCGGCTCAGGAAGCTCTGTCTCCGGGACTTCCTCCGACTGGGGCTGCTCCGGCTCAGGAAGCTCCGTCTCCGTGGCTTCCTCACCTACATACAGCGTATTGACTGCGGTATCAAACACCGGAAAATAGTCATAAACACTTTTCTGTCCCTGCATCATCTCCACCGCATACATAGTATTCTTATAGTGAAAGCAGACAGCCTCGCAGGTAAATTCATTTGCGCCGATATTCATTTTGTATTGAAGCCGCTTTGCCGGCAGCCCTGCCGCCGAAGCGTCCATGGACGTAAAATCTGAGGTAACACTCATCCTGGCAATACCCTGTTCATACTCCTCGAAAGCGCTCTGATTACTGTCCGGTGCTACGGTAAAATACGTTGTAGTAAGCGTTCCTGCTCCGGGACTGATGGCTCCCGATTTATTTACCGGAGAATAGGAGGTCACTGCGCTGTCCGACGCATTATTCCCCCACTTGGAGGGTACCTGAAGCGATACCTGCTCCGCAAGCAGTTTCCAGATAAAACTGTCCACAATACAGGCAGGAAGCCCGGAATCCTCCCGCTGAAATTCCGTATGCGTCTCCGAAGCCTGCGGACTTATATCCGCCTGCACCCCGTCCTCCTCTTCCGGCTCCATCAGCGTCTCCTCACTCAGCAGCCTGCCGGCCTCCTGCAGCAGAGCGGTGACGGCAGACCAGTCCGTGGACTCCTTATCCAATAATATCCCGGCGCTGATCAGCATCTGTGATGCGGCAGCCTCCTGGGGCAGTACCGCCAGCGCCTGATCCAGCAAAATCCGAATCGCGGCGCTGTTTTGTTCCGCCGGCTCACTGGCTGCCAGCGTTTCCATCACTGACAGCAATTCCGCCGGGGAAGCTGCTTCCCCCGCGTAGGCAAGCCCGCTCCAAAACCACTTACCGCTCCAAATCTGTTCCCTGGGCATTTCAGGGCAGACAAAACCGGGAAGCAGACACAGAAACGTGCCTAAAACCACAGCATTTAAGACTTTTTTTCTTTTCATAGCGCCTCCTGCCCCTTCAATACGTTTCATAATCGAAAGCCGCCACCGGTGCCAGGGACAGCACCGTTGGATCCGCATTTCCCGGCTCCGGCAGGCCGCTGTCAGCCCAGCGGATATGAACGCTCTCTCCCACCAGCTTCACCCAATATCTCCCATCCCTGCTGTCATAGATATAACTGTCATCCGGAACATAATTTTTCAAATTTTCCGTGGAAATCAAGAACAGATAATGCTGTATTTTTTCCCGGTAAGCCGCATCATACAAGGCTTCCATGTAGTAGGAATACCCTTCCTGATCCGAAGAAAAGCCAGCCTCGATGGTCCCGGCGTCATCCCAAGTGGGATCCGCCTCATACCAGACGCCGTCCAGCTTCACCAAATTCCAGGCATGTCCGCCCACGCTGAGCTCATCCGCACCAGCCTCGCCGCCGATAACCACCGCCTCAATCCCGCACTGCTGCAAAAGGTACTCGTAAGCCAGGGCATAACCGTCACACACTGCATAATTGGCCTGCCCCTCTGTATTCGCCACCAGAGCCCCATACGCCGTATGGGCCAGATTCTGTCCCTGGATACTCATATTTTCCAGAACATGTTGATCATAGGTCACCAGATCAATCAATTTATCATGTATCTGCTTTGCGATCTCATAATCGGAAGCGCTTTTATCAATATCCGACAAAAATTCCTCCGCCGCCTGATTAAAGGCCGTCATCTGGCTCTCATATTTGCTGTAGGGTTCCCGCAGTCCGTAATACACCAGATAAATCCCGTTCACATTCATCTGTTCTGAATAAAAGGAAATCGTGGTCTCCGTTCCGCAATAGAGCCAGAATAATTCCGGATGATCGTAGGTCATGGCATAATATGCGCAAAGCATCTCGTAATAATATTCGTCGGAGCCCGGGTCCATATCCGTCATCATCACGCCCAAATTGCCCTCTGTGACAGGATCCCTGGCAATCATCAGCATAATATCATAAATCTCCTTGGCCGTAGGCCCCAGCTGTTCATAGTAATAATAGGTTTCCGCCGCATTCCGAATCAGTGTTTCCTCCGACGGCACATAGCCCTTCATCGTCTCATTCAGCTCCGCCGCCGCGGCCGCCGTGATTTTTTTCAGCTTTTCCGGAGGGATCCGCTCTGCGGAATCGCCGGTGGGCAGCACCATGTTCTGCTCTGCCGCCGGACTTTCCATTCCATAAATCAACCCCGCCAAAAACAAAGCTGCCAAAAATCCCACCAGAAACCGCTTCCCGCCCATATCGAACCCCTTTTCCCTATTACAAATCCCACAACCGCATTTTCGTATAAATGCACATAAGTTTTTCTTTATTATACGTTCCATTCTATACTTTAGTCAAGTATTTCGACTGGTTTTGAGAAAGTTCTATTCGTGTTTTGTTAATTAAGAGGACGCAGGAAGAGGCGGGCGCGCAGGGCCACAGGCATCTGGAAAATAACTCCGGATACCAAGAAAATCTAAGATG
>CAMNQN010000293.1 GCA_946549155.1 uncultured Lachnospiraceae bacterium
CGTCCGGCTGCATCTTAGATTTTCTTGGTATCCGGAGTTATTTTCCAGCTGCTTGCGGCCCTGCGCGCCCGTCTCTTCCTGCGTCCTCTTAATAAACACCGAACAGTTCCCTACGGATTTACCACTCCGTTATTGTCCGTCGCCCGCTCCGTATTTCCCGTGATATCATCCACCACATTCTCTGCTCCGTCAATGACCGCTTTACCGGCATCGCCCACATCCTCCGCCACGTCGCCCACAACGCCGCCGGCATTGTCCGTGGCATTATTCACCAGATTACCGTTCCGGTCAGTTTCTGTGGTCTGCGTAATGCGGTTGCCATTGGCATCTGTCTCCCCGGCTACCCCGTCATTTCCCACATTGTTTCTGTTATTGTCCGTAGTGTTCTCCGTGACGGTCTCCCGGTTTCCCGCCGTGTTTCTCTCTGTCGCCCTCTCTGTGACATTCTCCGTTGCCTTGTTATTCCGGTTGTTTCCGCAGGCCGTCAGCCCGCCCATGCAAAGCAGCGCCGCAGCAGCTATCATCCAGGTTTGTAATTTTTTCATACCCATTTTCTCCTTTTCCTATTTTTAAGCAGCAGCCCGGCTGCTTCTGATCTTAATATGCACAGTTCTTTTTGTTTTATTCCTTTTTAAAGTGGATTCTTTTTCGGAAAATGCGCCTGCCAAGCTCCTTTCGATTCAGGGGAAGCAGCGGATACAGGTAGCTTTCCCCTGAAAGGGTACGGTTTAACAGTAAGAACAGCAGCATCAGCGCAATGCCGGATACAAATCCCCACAGGTTGAAAGCGGCCGTCAAGACCAGGATCAAAATCCGCATAAATTTAAAGGCATAACCCAGCTCATAGCTGGCCTGGGTATAATTGGCAATAGCCACAAAGGCCATATACAGCATGGTTTCCGAATTAAACCAGCCGGAATTCACCGCGAACTCTCCCACCACGATACCGGCAATAACACTCAGAGGCGTATTCAGCATGGAGGGCGTGTTCACCGCAGCCAGCCGCAGGCCGTCGATGGCAAATTCCAGCAAAAGAAGCTGCCAGATCAGTGGTACCCTGGGAGCCTGATCCAGGAGGATAAAATCCAGGGCCGGCGGCACCCATTCCTGGTTCTGCATCAGCAGCAGCCATACCGGAGTTAAAAACAGGGTAAACAGCGCGATACCAAAACGGGACAGCCGAAGATAGGTGCCCGTGATGGGCGGAAAATAATAGTCATCCGCCTCATCCAATATATCCAGCATAGCCGCTGGCAAGATCATGGCAGAGGGGGAATTATCCACCAGAACCACAATCTTTCCTTCCAGAATGCTGGCCGCCGCCGTGTCCGGACGCTCCGTGTACTTAAATTTGGGAAAGGGATTCCACCAGCGGCCGGGATAAATGCACTCCGCCAGGCTCTCCTGATTCATGGACAGGGCCTCCACCCGGATTCTCTGAATTTTTTCTTTCAGGCGGTTCAGGAATTTCAAATCTGCCCGGTCCCGCATATAGCACAGGGCCACATCGGTTTTGGAGGCTGTTCCCACAGTCAAAAGCTCCATGGACAGCTGCGGGTCCCGGATTCGCCGGCGAATCAGCGCGGTATTGAAAATGATCGTCTCCACAAATCCATCCCTGGAGCCCCGCAGCACCTTGTCCTTCTCCGGCTCCTCCACACTGCGCACCGGATAGGTACGGCAGTCGATCAAAAAGCACCGGGTATATCCATCAATCAGAAGGCACATATTGCCGGAAAGCACTGCCGTCACAATGTCCTCCGTCCGCTCCTGCAGCTCCACCTCGATGTATGGAATAAAGCCCTGAAACAGATCCCGGCTGTCCCTGGGCAGATCCTCCGGGGCAATGGAATAAAAGAAATCCATCATTTTTTCCATCAGATCATCCTTCACAAAACCATCCACGAAAAAAAGGCAGGCATTCCTGTCTGCCACCATGGTCCGGCGGGAAACAATATCAAAATTTTCTTCTGTGTGAAGCAGTTCCTCCAGACAGTCGATGTTTTCCCAAAGCTTGGCACTCAGTGTATTCATAATTTGCGGAATCTCCTTTTCTCTGCGCAGCCCAAAACCGGCACAGCTCTCCCTGCCGCTTCGCCAGCGCTTTGACTTTAGGTTGCCGCTTTTTTCTTCTTTTATGCAAAGGAATAAACCGGAGGAACGGAACATAAAATAGGAAAAAGAGGACTACAAACTGCTGCGAGGTTATCATGAGTGCAAAGACAAAAATTCTGGTTGTAAAAATGCGTGAAATTATCTACACGGTGATCTTTCTGGTCTTAATCATACTTCTGGCTGTTCTCCTGTTTTTTATGTTTCGCTCCAGGGACAGGGAAACCCAGATATCCGCCAGCCAGATCGCGCAGGAATCCGCCCTTTCCCCGGAGGATACGGCCCAATACATAGCCGGTGTCTACACCACTCCCGTCACCCTGGGAGATTCCACCGTGGATGTGGAGGTTACCGTAGATGAAAACCACATCAATGCCATCCGTCTGGTAAACTTAAGCGAAGCCACCACCGCCATGTACCCCCTGGTGTCCCCCTCTCTGGAGAGCATCGCCGCGCAAATCTGCCAGACCCAGTCCCTGGAAAATATTACCTGTCCGGAGAGCTATAAATATACGGCACAGATGCTGTTGAACGCAGTCTCCCAGGCATTAGAAAACGCCAAAAGAGAAAATTGGGAGTAACTTGGCGGCTGAAGGAGATATTTTTTCCCGGACGGGAACGACGCGAAAGGCGCGGGGAAAGCTCCTACATCCGGTGTTCACCTAGTCCTTCCGACACCTGTCCGCAGTGCACGGATTTCATCCGCGCACGTCGGACAGGTGTCTCGGACATGTGTACACCCAGATGTCAGGAGCTTTCCCCGCGCCTTTCACGTCGTTCCCTGGCTGTGAAGATTTCTGCTTTCTGAACTGACAACCAGATGAGCTTCCTCTCAGCTGAACAGTTCCATATTCTAACTTGGCGGCCGGCCTCCCTATCTCAGCATAATGGCCAAACCGTGTAAAATGAATGACCGGTTAGTGCTTCTCTGCTTTGCGCCTTTCAAAGAACAGCACAGAAAAGGGCGGACAGGAACTAAGAAGGACATTTTGTTAATATAATAGGGTGGGATTGGGCGCAGTTTTATTAGTGAAGGTGATAAAAAAAATGGAATACAACCAACGAATACAAAAGCGAATAAAGAAAAGAAAGAA
>CAMNQN010000294.1 GCA_946549155.1 uncultured Lachnospiraceae bacterium
CCGGAGCTATTTTCCAGAGGTATGTGGCCCTGCCGTCCCGCCTCATCCTGCGTCCTGGTAGTTAATTCCTTACCTAAAATTGAGGAAATATCTGTCATACGGATTTAAAAGTTTTTCCTTGCCTCATATTTACAACCGATTTCTCTATGATATCCTGTAAAATCTAATTATTAACTGGTTGTAAAAATGAGACAAAGCGTCACTGCACAAGAGAGGAAAGATACGACGATGCCAAAATTAAGAACACCCTCCGGTAAAAAGAATCTGATCGGCAAAAAGTTAATCCAACTGCGCCGCCTTCATCACCTGTCCCAGCGCGATCTCGCCCACAAGCTGCAGTTGATCGGCTGCGATATTGACAAAAATGTTATTACAAGAATCGAAACTAATAAAAGGTATGTCACTGATCTGGAATTAAAGGCCATTTCCCAGTTTTTCCATGTCTCTTATAAATTCCTTTTGGACGAGGAGGAAGAGGAAAACGAATGACCTGTTCAGGGGCATTACAAAAGGGGCTGCCATTTTGCGGCAGCCCCTGAATTTCATTTCTTAACGCTCTGCCGTAAGGCGCGTTCCTCCGCCTTCGCACAAGCTACACCGTCCGTTCCTTCTCTTCTATCATAAAATAGGTCTCGAACCTCACCGTATTCTGAATGCAGGAAAATGCTGCTCCCATTACAATCAGGACAAAAAACATCATCGACGTAATAGAATTCTCTGCAGCCCCTGGAAACAGTTCTTCCGCAATTACCACAAAACCAAACGCCACAAAATATAAGAACAAAGACAGTAGTCCATATACACTCATATCTCTATTCCTCCCTGGAAATGGAAAATTTATACAATTTTCTTCAAAATGGACTGTTTCTAGTCCCATTATACCACAAATTCTAAATTATGATAAACAAAAATGGACTATTTTGGGTCCATAATGGAGGAATTTGTATGGCGTATACGGTCAAAGAGCAGAAAATTAAACAGCAGGATGCCAATATCGGGGTCAATATCCGCCGCATCCGTCTCCAGCAGCATTTGAAACAAACTGAACTTGTACGTATGCTCCAGCTAAACAATGTGGACATTACCAGAGAACAGCTGGTAAAAATTGAACGGGGCACACAGCATATCAGCGTGCGGCAGCTTCGTGGGATCCGGAATTGCCTGAAAACGACCTACGAGGTACTGCTGGGGGAGGACGAATAATTTCATGTCAAATATTCATCTGATTGAAATAACGGATTTCGATGCCCCTGAATTGGATGTCTACGCACGCTTTACCGAAAATCAGCTGCTTAACCGCCATGAGCCGGAAAAAGGGCTTTTTATTGCGGAAAGTGTCAAAGTAATTGAGCGTGCCCTTGACGCGGGCTATGTTCCTGTTTCTCTCTTACTGGAAGAAAAACACATCAAAGGGGAGGCCAAAGGAATCATCGCCCGCTGCGGCGGCATTCCGGTCTATGCCGCTCCCTTTCCGGTTCTTTCAAAGCTGACGGGATTTCCGTTAACACGAGGGGCTCTGTGTGCCATGCGCCGTCCGCCCCTTCCCGGCGTGGAGGAAGTCTGTGCAAAAGCCCGCCGGATCGTCATCCTGGAAAATGTGGTGAATCCCACCAATGTGGGGGCGATCTTCCGTTCCGCCGCCGCGCTGAATATGGACGCCGTGCTGCTCACCCCTGCCTGCAGCGACCCGCTGTACCGGCGGGCCGCCCGGGTAAGCATGGGAACCGTATTCCAGGTGCCCTGGACCTATCTTAACCAGGAAACTTGCCGTTGGCCGCAGCCTGGCTTAACGTTGCTGCAGAATATGGGCTTTAAAACAGCCGCCATGGCCCTAAGCGAACCTTCTATTTCCATCGACGATCCACGGCTGACCCGGGAGAAAAAGCTGGCCATCATTCTGGGAACCGAGGGCGACGGACTGGCAGCCCGCACCATCGCAGACTGCGATTACACGGTGCGCATCCCTATGTCACACGCCGTGGACTCTTTGAATGTAGCGGCTGCCAGCGCCGTTGCGTTCTGGCAGCTGGGAGGCTGCCGCAAACTGGCAGAGGAGCGTTACTGAACATTCAACTGTACAGCTATCCAGGAAACCTGTCATTTTGCGGCAGCCCTGTGCCGGCTTTGCGCTGCAAAACAGCAATTTCCCATGCAAATCCATATGCACCCACGGAGAATCACACCCTTCTCTCCAGCCATCTTCTCCACCGTTCCACGATACCCCGCTTTCCGCTTCGTCTCTCCCCGGAGGCGGCAGCTTCCCGCTCTCCTTCCTCCACCATGTCCCTAAGAGCCGCTCTTTGCAGCAGCTCCTCTAAGCGCTCCTCCATTTTATCCTCCATTTCCCGCAGAATCGCATCGCAGATTTCCTGAATCAGTTTCTCATTGTTCCGCTCCAGAGCCTGTCCGATAATGCCGTCCAGAATCTCTTCAAAGCGCTTCACAGAATCCGAGGGATTTTCCACCGTTATCAAGTCACAGGAAATCCGCTCTGTTTCACCCACTTCCTGAGCTTCCTCCCATATTTCCCTGTCCGATTCCCCGCTTTCCATTCCATCTTCCTGTTTTATATCTGCCTTCAGGAAATCTGTCCAGCCCGGGGATGCCGCCATCCCGCCTGTCACACCGGTCTTTGCCCCCATCTCTCCCTCCATGACTTCCTTCACTGCCTTTAGCTGCATCCCCTTATCCTTCCAGTATTTGATTCGGCGAAGCTGTTCCACATTATCCGGGGTATAACAACGCTTTCCCTGATTGTTTCTTTCGATTTTCAGGCACATTTCCTCTTCCCAGTACCGCAGCACATGAGGCTCCACCCCCACCATTCTGGAAACCTCCGAAATAAAATAGTATTTTTCCTCCATGTATACCGACCCCTTATATGATTGTAAATAGGTAAGCGCCCCGCGGCTTCCTCCGCGGCAAAGCAAACGTTATAGTTCCGGCGCCACTGTTCCGCGAGGTGTTCAGGTGCAGAATTGTACCTGAAGCCCGAGGGCAGCAGCGCGAAATTGTGCCGAAGGTACAATTTCTGTGCATCGCGCAGCGTGTTACTGCAAACGAAGTGAACAGTAACAAACCCTTATAATTTATATATGCAGCCATGCCCGGATTTATGCCAATACGTTACTGTTCAGGTAAATGTTCTTCGTGTTTTGTTAATTACCCGGACGCAGGAAAAGACGGGGCCGGGCG
>CAMNQN010000295.1 GCA_946549155.1 uncultured Lachnospiraceae bacterium
GGTGCCCGAAATCGGAGGGCGGCTCCATCCTAGTGTTTCTTGTATCCGGAGCAGTTTTTCAGAGGAATCTGCCCGCCCGGCCCCGTCTTTTCCTGCGTCCCGCTAATTAACAAAACACGAAAAAGCCACCCCATCCGTCTGAGCAGTTACATTTCATATGCCGGCAGCGAAAACCAGAACTCTACTCCCCCATCCCGGTTTTGGGCTCCATACTTTCCTTTGTGGAGCAGTATCACCGTCTTTACGATGTACAGCCCCAGCCCCGCATGGTTCTCCTGCTCCTGGCCCTGGTAATAGCTGTCCCAGATTTTGTCCAGCTCCTCCTCCCGGATGGCCTCCCCTTGATTATATACCCGGAAGACTACCTGGTCCCCCTCCCTGGTCAGGGATGCCTCGATGCGCCCCCCGTTTCCCGTATGGGAAACGGCGTTCAGAAGATAATTGCTCATGGCCTTTTCCATGCAGCTTCGGTCCGCCAGCACCACACAGTCCTGTTCCATATAACAGACACGCTTGATCTCCTTCTGGCGATACAGCGCATCGTATTTCAGGATCAGATACTCCGCAGCCTCCGCCATATCCAAAGGCTGGCGGTCCAGCTCCTCCAGCTCATGCTCCGCATAGGAAAGCTTTAACAATGTTCCCACCATGCCGGACATCTTCTCGATCTCCTCCCGGATAGAGTCAAAATAATACTGCCGTTCCTCCGGTGTCTCCAAAAACTGCAGGATCTCCACCTGGCTGGATATCACTGCCAGGGGTGTTTTCAGCTCGTGAGAAATGTTGGCATTAAATTCCCTGCGCATCTGCTCCAGCTTTGCCTTCTGCTCGTTCTGAGCCTGCAGCCTTTCGTTGCTCCATTCCAGCTCCGAGTTGTTTTTCTCCAGCCTTTGGATATAGTTCCGAAGCTCCTCCGCCATCCCGTTAAAATTACGGGCCAGGGTGTTAACCTCGTCATAAGGGGTATCCTCCTTCATGCGGGCGGAAAAATCGTGATTCGAAAGCTGTCTGGATACTGCAGCCATGGTCTCAATGGGTTTCGCGATCCGCCGCCCCAGATAGTACATCACCAGACTTCCCACCACAAGCGCCAAAATCACCACCGCCAGAAGAAACTTCTCCGTATAGAAAAAAGCACTGTAGGTGCTCCCGATGGTCTCCCTGATATAAACATAATAGCTTCTGCCCTCCTGGCGAAAAATTCCCCGCAGGCGCAGCCCGTCATAGCTCCTGTTGCTGCTGGCAACCACCTGGGGGTTCTCGCTGAATTTATCCTGTACAATTTGAATATTCCGGCGGATCGTTCCCTGTGGATCCACGTTAGAAGTGGTGTAAACCGGCTGAAAATCCTCGTCCGCAATCGTGAAGGAAAGGTGTTCCTCCTCATAGCTCTCCAGCTTCTGAAACTCCCCGCTGCCGGGACTGCACATATCCAGCTCCTGAATATCCTCATAGGCCTGCTTCATCACCCGAATTTTCTCCCGGGTATAAAAGGGTGCGGCAAAAATACTGTACACAAGGGCGCTCCCGCCCACCACGATCAGCAGAAACACAATTTCCATCACGATCAGATTTGATTTCAGCTTACTTTTCATACTCCTTATCCTCAAACAAATAGCCGACGCCGTACACCGACCTGATATTGGCGCCGTACCTCCCCAGCTTCTTTCGCAGTTGTTTGATAATGGTGTCCACCGTCCGGCTGTCCCCCACATAGTGGTAGCCCCAGAGGGCCTCCAGCATGATTTCCCGTTTCACAATCCGCTTTTTATTGCAGATCAGATACTCCAGCACCTCGTATTCTTTGGGAGTCAGCACTACCTCCTCTCCGCCGCAGAATGCCTTCCTGCTCTCCGGTTCCAGCAGGATGCCCCCTGCAGCGATCTGCTTTTGCAGCTTTCCCACGCGCTTTAATACCGCCTCAATGTGCACCTTCAGAACAGACATCACATAGGGCTTGGTAATATAATCATCCGCACCATACTCAAAATTCTGCAGCTGATCCTGCACAGAGTCCCTGGCAGTCACCATAATGACCGGAACCTTCGACCGCTTCCGGATCTCCCTCAGCACCTCGCTGCCGCTGATATCCGGCAGCATAATATCCAGCAGGATCAGGTCGATCTCCTGCATCTTGTCGTAAAACAGCTCCAGTCCTGAATAACCGTCTAAAGCATAGCTTACCGCATAATCGTTGATTCGTAAATACTCCGCCAGCGTTTTTGCCAGTTTTTCCTCATCTTCCACCACCAGCAGCGTGGCCTTCCTTCTTCTCACTGTTTCAGCAGACAACTTTCGTCCTCCCGTCCCTGCAGTTTAATGGTTCCGGTTTCCAGATATTCCTGCTGCAGCCGCTTATAATCCGCTTCCCTTCCGGCCAGATGCTGCGCCACGTTTTCCTTGGTGACATACACTCCAAAGCCCGGATAGCTGTCCGTCCCGTTGATCGTATCGATCATCAGATCCGCAATCTCATAGTAAAAATGTCCTTCATTATAGAAATTGTAGGGATTCCGGTCAATATCGTGATATCCGCTGAAGTCCCAGTAATCAGTGATAAAGGCAATGCGGTTCAGAAATTCCCAGTAGCCGCTGCTGTCATGCTCACTCATCTCCCCGATAAAGGAGGGCGCCACAATCACCAGAAGCTCCACGCCGGCCTCATCGCACATCTTTTTTATATTCCGGATGGAACGGATACTTTCATCATAATAATCCACATTCCGATTATTTGCAAACAGTGTATTCATATGCCTGTCAAAGTTCTCCAGCACATACTTGCCGGTGAATTTCTCCCAGTCGCTCTCCACCCGCTCATAATACTTCGTCAGATTCCGATACCCGCCGGTGGTCAGCTCATAGTATTGCTTTTCCCCCAGCCGCTCCTTCAGCCTGTCCACTGATTCGGCGATATCCATAAAGAGAAAATCCAGGGTCTCCTTCCACTTGGATCCTCCGGTCATTACCGCCGGTATGCGGCAGGACATATCCTCCAGATTCCGTTTCAGGAAGCGCACCTCACCGCCGCTGATATTCAGGACAATCTTTTTCGGGTTCGCATACTTCACGAGAAAGGCGGTCTCCAGCTCATACTCATAAAAGCTTCCCCCAGCCTCATACATGCTGTAATAACGGTATCCGTCCAGCTCC
>CAMNQN010000296.1 GCA_946549155.1 uncultured Lachnospiraceae bacterium
CTGCGCGCCCGCCTCTTCCTGCGTCCTCCTAATTAACCAAACACGAAGAACATTAACACATGAGCAGTAACTAAGACGCCGTTTTGCGAACGAATTTCATCCCTCTTTAGACTCCGCCCGCTCATCCCAATAGGTGCAGTCATCCCGCCCGATTACCTGGGATGTGAAGGGCGTCCCGTCCGCCCTTTTGTAGTGGGCGGTGGCCTTCAGCACACAGTTTGCGCCGCTGTAAATGATGGGGACATTGAAAAATACAATCAGAATGTTTCCCAGGTCGGAGAAAGCCCACAGATTGCCCAGTTCCAGCCCGGCAATATTGCAGAGAATGCCGAAGGCAGCCACAGCCAGGGCAATGACGCGCACCGTATTGATGCAGACGTTGTCCCTGCGAATCCGGTTTGCCGCGATCTCCGAAAAGCTGATCATCCCCAACAGGCAGGTGTAGGCAAACAGGCCAAAGCACAGCGTCACCAGGAAGGCCATCACCGCGTTCATGGAGGTCCCCGGTGTCAGCTCAGCGATGGAAGCCGTAAATTTAGGCAGCTTATCCATGGCAGCCCAGTCCGCCGCCTCCCCGCCGGTCCAGCAATGGGCCATTACCACCACAAAACCTGTCAGCGTACAGATCACAATGGTATCCAGGAAAACGCCGATGGAGGCCAGAATGCCCTGCTCACAGGGGTGCTTGGCATCGGAAGCCGCGGCGGACATGGTGATGGTCCCCTGTCCCGCCTCATTGGACATCAGCCCCCGCTTTACGCCCTGGGCCAGCACCGTTCCAAACACGCCTCCGAAAAAGGCCTCCGGCCGGAATGCACCGCCAAGCACAGCCCAGAAGAAATAAGGGATCCGGCCAATATTCAGCAAAATCAGGATCAAAACCACTGCCACATAAAGCACCGCCATCACCGGCACCATTTTGTCCGTCCATTTGGTCACCTTTTTGATTCCGCCAAAGGCAATGACAGCGGTAAGCACGATGGTCATGGCCCCCACCAGGTAATAAAACAGGGAGTCGCTGGTAATGGCAGCCCCGGTGATAATCTCCGCCATCCGCATGACGGAGGAAACCACGTTGAAGCCCTGGGCCGGCAGACAGCACAGCGCATAGAGAATGTACAACAGGGAAAGAAAGACCCCCACCCAGGCCCGGTTTCCCAGCAGCTTCCTTCCGTAAAAGGGAAGGCCCCCTACAAACTCGTCATCCTTTTTCTCCTTAAAAATCTGAGCCAGCACGCCCTCCATGTAAGCCACCGCCATGCCAAAAAAGGCGGAAACCCACATCCAGAACAGGGCCCCTGGTCCGCCCACTGCGATGGCGCCGGTTACGCCGATGATATTTCCCGGACCCACCCGCATGGCGGAGCTTAGGAAAAAGGCAGCCAGCGGGGAGATTCCCGTCTCCACCACCCGCTTCTCCGTCAAAATCCGGACGCCTTTCTTAAAATAGGTCACCTGCAAAAAGCCCAGCCGAAAGCTGAAATAAATGCCCGATCCCAGAAGAAGGATAATGGCAAAGGAAAAATTTCCCAGCAGGGGAATACTCCGGTACCAGCCGAAATTCGTGGGAAAATCCCAGAGGAAATCCGACAGGGGACCAATAAAACGAAACACATGATTGATTGCTTCAAAAATAGACTGCATAGCTGCTCCTTCCCGGGGACGCACCCAAAGGGCTTCCCCCGTGCCGGTATTGCCGGTTGTAATTATCCTATGAAGCTTTGATTCTATTCATTTCATGTATTCATGATAACCGCATTTTTTTGCTCTGGAAATCAAATTTGTGCGATAATTCTTTTATATAATGCGGTGGAAACGCCTTTTGCATACACTTGGATATTCCGTAACGCTTCCCTGTAATTTTACGGCAGCCCCTCCGCCATGAAGTTCAGCTCCTGATCGCCCACCGCATTTTCGTGGACTTCGCTCTGGGGTTCTGGGCGCACTCCCGGGCGGATGGACGGATTACGTCCCTGGCAATATCACTGTATACATTTTCCTTAAAAAATTGCTTAAAGGATTTTTTCACCAGCTTGTCCTCCCCGGAGTGAAAGGTGAGAATAGCCGCCCGGCCGCCGGGGGCCAAAGCATCCGGCAGCTTCTCAAGGAAACGGTGCAGCGCCTCAAATTCATTGTTCACATCAATGCGCAGCGCCTGGAAGGTACGGGCGCTGGACTTTTTCACCGCCTCCTTCTGTTCCGCCGCCGGAAGAAAAGACAGAGCCTGACCGATCACCTCGTGAAGCCGCCCGGTGGTATCCACCGCCCGGCCCCGGCGGATTTCCTGCACCACCGCCCGGGCGATCTCTTCCGCATAGGGCTCGTCAGAATTTTCCACCAGCATACCGGCAAATTCCTCCTCTGAAATACGTTTCAGACGCTCCGCCGCTGAGATGCCCTGAGTGGGATTCATGCGAAGGTCCAGAGGCCCCTCCGCTTTATAGGAAAACCCCCGCTGAGGATTATCAATCTGCATGGAGGACACGCCCAGATCTGCCAGCACAAAATCAAAGGGCCCGTACTGGGCCGCCAGTTCGTCAATCTGCGCATAATTCATCTGCTTTATGGTGAGTATCTCCTCCCCGTACCCCAGCTTTTCCAGACGCTGCCTGGTCTTTTCCGACTCAATGGGATCCACGTCGGTGGCGTAAATATGCCCCTGATGCTCCAGGCATTTCAGCATTTCCAGCGTATGGCCGCCGTACCCCAAGGTGGCGTCCATCCCCACCTGTCCGGGCCGTATCTGAAGAAATTCCAAAATTTCATTTACACAGATGGAAATGTGCATCCCCGCCGGAGTACCGCCCTTGCGTTTCACCTTTTCCACCGTATCCGCATATTTCTCCGGCTGCAGTTCCTTATATTTCTCATAATAATTTCTCGGGTGCGTCCCCTTATAGCGCACCCTCCGCTTGTGGGGAGACATCTGCTGTTCCATAAATCCTGCTCCTTTTCTATAACAAAGTCATATTCCATTATAATAAATTATTACTGTTCTGTCTCGTGTTTCCCTGAAAAAACTTTCCGGTCTGCCATTGTTCTGTTCGTGTTTAATTAAACAAGAGGACGCAGGATGAGTCGGGGCCCCATGGCCACATACATCTGGAAAACAGTTCGGAGGAT
>CAMNQN010000297.1 GCA_946549155.1 uncultured Lachnospiraceae bacterium
ATATCCACCTTGCTGATCTTATAATATTTATTGTCATTGCCCCAGCTTTCATAGTCATAGGCATCGGAGGTAGCTTCCTCCAGAACGATACCCAGTGCCCACCTGGAGCTGAGAATATCGATAGCACCGTACTGGAAGGGTACCACTGTCTTTCCATTCAGATCCAGAATACCATCATGATTGATTCCCTCCACATATTCGGAAACGGTGATAAAATTATCCTCGAAATAAAAATTATTGCCATAAATGGTGCCGGTTAAAGCATTGCCGTTCAAATCCACCAGGCCATACCCATTCGGGCCCTGAACCCGGAACAGATTCGTCCCATTCACCAGCCGGCCATTTTTAATGGTACTCACCTTCATGAAGGCGGCATCCGCAGCGGCAGACAACGGCATTGCGGCAGCCATCCCCAGCACAGTCAACACAAATAATCTCTTTTTCATTTTCTTCTTTCCTCCTGTATCCATTTTTGGGCGGCCTTTTGGCCTCCCTTTTACTATATATCATGCATTTCGCAAATATAGTTCTTTTCCTGCCTTTTACAGCAAATTCCAAACGCTGTCAATCAGCACGCCTATGCTGCCAGCATCAGCGCCGCCCTCTGTCAGTGCAGCCGCGCTGTTTAGCATGGCTGCCGCGTCAGGATATGCGCTTTCCAGCTCACCGGAAGCCTGCTTCAGCAAAATCCCCACGGTCTGCCGGTTGGCCTCAAAATCGGCGCTCATCAGGCTGCTAACAGTGGCAAGAAGCTGGGAAGCCGCCTCCGGCATCAAATCGGTCCGGGCAGTTTCCGTCTCAGGGCTCTCACCCGGGATTTCCTCCTGTACCGGAGCAGTCCCGCCGCTGTACTCAGGTCCCCGATAGCTGATTTTATACAATACGCTGGTGTATGTATCCACATTTACCAGAAGATATGCGCCGTCGCCGGATACGCTCATGTCACTGTAGTCAGTGGGAAGCAGCTCGTTTCCATGCCAGTCCAGCAGGCCCGTATCATAATTTTCATCTCTGATCTTATACAGCATACCGGATGCGCAGGTTAAAGCGTAGACATTCTCATAATCCCCGATCACGGTATCCGCGCCGTCCGCCGCCAAAACATGCTGCTTCCCCTCCATATCCACATAGAGACAGGATGCGCCATTGTTTTCCAGAATATCACTGGAAATGGACGGCTCACAGGTGATAGTACCGTTAACATCGCAGTATCCGGTTTTATTCCCCTCTTCCACCATCACATAGCCGTTCGCCACATAGCCAACGTTCCGACCACCGGGCTTATCTGCCGGAAGGTTATAGGAACGCATCACAGAATCGAACTGGGCCGGAAGAATCAGATTTCCGGACAAATCCAGAAGCCCCTCCTTTTCTCCTGTGGAAACCACCGTATAATTCCCCACCGGGAAATCCATATACCGATAGGCAGGCGCAATCAACACATTGCCCGCCGCATCCGCCAGCCCCTGCTGGCCGTTCTCTGAAAAAATCCGGTAGTCGTCGGCGGAAATGCCCTCCGGTTCGCTGAAAATATCCTTCAGCCCGGAAGCCACCTGCTGGAACCCGGAATCATAGCAGCTGATAATCCCCGTAGAACGATCCTGAATGTTGATATAACTGCCCATTCCATGGCAGTCCGCAATTTGGCCCCTGGTCAGCGCCGCCACCAGAGTGGCTCCGCCCTCCTCCAGATAATACAGATCCACCCTGTCAATCAGATAATATTTCTTATTATAGCTGTCCTCCACATCATAATTGTCCGCCGTGGCCTCCGCCA
This sequence comes from uncultured Lachnospiraceae bacterium, assembly GCA_946549155.1. Classification (GTDB taxonomy): domain Bacteria; phylum Bacillota; class Clostridia; order Lachnospirales; family Lachnospiraceae; genus Merdiplasma. Next base: position 1,778 of record CAMNQN010000297.1, read on the forward strand.
ATACGGCGGCCAGGGCCCAATGCTCATTCTCCACATCAATGTTCCCGTATTGGAATGGGATCCGGACAGCTCCGTTCTGATCAAATAATCCATAGCAATTGGGATCCTCAGACTGCTGATATGCCAGAATATATCCCTGCACAGCGCTGAAACCACCGTACAGCGAGCCGGTCAGTGCCGTGCCGCTCAGATCTGCCATGGCATCCCCCGGTGAGTCGTCCAGCCGCAGCAGATTCGTGTTATAAATCAGCCTCACATCCTGAAGGGTTGTGACCTTTTCCAAAGAGACCCCGTCCCCCTGGATCTGATCCGGAAGTCCGGCCAAAGCCTCCTGTGCGTCCCCTGCAACAGCATCCTGGCTGGTGGCATTGATCTGGGTATCGCCGCCTAAGGCTTCATCGTCCGTATTCATAAGAATACTGTCCGTATCCAACTGTGCATCCTCCAACGGCTCAAAGGTCTGCAAAATCGGATCCTCAATCCCCGTGGTCTCCGCCACATTCTGAGCCACCCGCTGCAGGGTTACCTTCACATCATCATATTTGTAGTCCGCCTGAGCGACCTTATAGCCAAAGGAATACAAAAGCTGCCGATCTCCCTGCTCCAGCTTTCCCGGCTGCTCTCCTCCCGTATCCGCTGCCCGGGCCTGCATGGCAGTTTCCGCGGTGTCCACAACGGTATCCACCACCGTATTTACCGTCTCCTGATCCTTCACCTCATCCCGGATGATGTGAATTTTAATATCGTTCACAATCAGCGTAGCCTCGTCCTGGCCCACCGTATCCGCAATCTGATTCGTAGTCACCAGTTCCTCGTTAGCCAACTCCTTCTTTTTCTGATCCAGCGTCTCCCCGCTGGCGGTCTCGTAGGCCATCATCACACCGGTGAGGGCCCCTGTGCCGGACACCTCTAAGGGGGCCGCCGTAAGCACATCACAGTTCACCACGCCGGAGGTGGATAACGTAGACGCGATCATATTGCTGGTCACGTAATTCATATTTGCGGTTTTTACCTGAATACCGCCGGAGGTGGTGGGATTCACCAGCGCGCAGCTATATGTTCTGGTTCCGATCTGTTCGATGGGAATCAGCTCCTGAAGCTGAGCCCTTTCGTCCTCATTGGTAATCACCAGAATTTCCACTTCCCCCTCGCTTACTCCAAAGAAACGGAGAATGCTTGCCTTTTGTTCTTCCGACAAATTTGCTCCCAATGTCACCACTTTATACGCATCCGCCTGCGCCTGCAGAGGGAATAACTGCGCTG
>CAMNQN010000298.1 GCA_946549155.1 uncultured Lachnospiraceae bacterium
TATTGTTTGTAAATAGATATTATGTTGTATTTATAACATTTATTATCAGTCCATTTCTGTTCCGACGTCAATGTTCTTTGTATCTTGTTAAGTGAGAGGGCGCAGGAAAAGGTGGGCGCGCAGGACCACAAGCACCCGCCTCTTCCTGCATCCGGATAGTTAACAAAACGCGTAGAACATTAGCACCTGAACAGTAACTGTTGGATTGATTTTACTGTACCTGCCCCTGAAAATCCACCTAAATTACAACCTTTTTGTTTATAGTTGTGCCGCCGAAGTAAATAAATGGGGAGCATCCCCAAACATCCGCCTGTCCCATCGGATGTCAGGAATGCTCCCCGATCATTTTTCCGGAGCTGTCCTGTTTATTTACTTCGTCGCATACTCATAATCCTGCATAAACTCCACAATCCCATCCAGCGCCAGCGCCTTGGGATCCTTCTCAATCACGCCGTCCCGTACCTTCAGGTACTGCAGCGGCATATACTGGTGGAGCATATTCATGGGGATCTCATATCTTCTCAGGTTATCGAACAGCTTGTCAATGGCTGCCACCACCTCCGGCTGCCCGATATAATACCGGGCCCGGTCGGAGAAGCTGTATTTTCTGGCCAGTTTAAGCTGCTTCTCATCTCCGTGGTAATGCTTCTTCCAGTTCCCCGGAGCATCCAGCATCACCTTTTCCAGTACATCAGCAAAGTGTGCCTGCTCCTCCTGGGGAACCAGCTCCTGTTCCATCATCGTCAGAGAGAACAGGGCTTCCCGCAGACCGTAGGTGAGGGCCGGTCCCACCTTCAGGATCACGATACCATCCTCCACCATCTCTTTTAAGCACTCCGCGCTCTGATAATCTGTGGAATGTCCCTCAAAGGCGATCTCCGGATAATCTGCCAGCTTGGCGCACAGATCCCTGGCTGCCTCTCTGTTATACAAAAATACCTGGTCGTCGCCAAACTCCACGCCGGGCTGCACCACAACGGCAATCACATCATTCCAGCCCTCTGCCACTCCTGCCTGGGCAAAGCACCGCTTGTAGGTATTCACCGTATCCTCAAAGGCCTCCGGCTTCGTCACCGCCAGAGAATCCTCCGCCTCCTGAGCGCCGCCGGGAATAGGCACTTCGGAACCGATGATAAATACCGGACGCATGGCCTCCGGTTTTTCCTCCTTCAGCTCCTCATAGGCCTTCATGCAGACCTTATACAGGCGAACGCCCCGTCTCGCCACCGTCTCCGTCGCCAGCGCGCCCGCCGGGTCATCCGCCAGCTTCATGCTGGTATCCAGGTGAATCTTGGTAAACCCGGCCCGAACATACTGATACACCAGCTCCTCCGACTTCGCCATGGCCTCCGCCTCCGGCTCATTCTGCCAGGTCAGCGGCCCCAGATGGTCTCCCGCCAGAATCATATGATTCTCCGGAACGCCAATCTCCTTTGCCATCTGCAATACCTTCTGGTAAAAATCCGCCGGTTTCATACCGGTGTACCCGCCAAACTGGTTCACCTGATTGGCCGTGGCCTCAATCAGCACCGGCTTGTCCAACGCTTTGGCCCGCATCAGCGCAGCCTCCAAAGCCAGCTCATTGGCTGTACAGTAGGAGGGAATCCCGCATTGAATCCCCTGCCGTCTTTGTTCCATCATTTCCTGTAAAGGATGCTTCATCTTATCTTCTCCCTATTCCTGAATCTATATCGAATCGTTTACTCAATTCCATCCGCCTTGCCGTCGCAGCCGCAAACCTTCATACGGTTTTTCACCAGCTCCGTTACGGCAGCCATTCCAACCTTGCCAAGCGCCTTCGGATCAAAGGTCTCCGGCTTCTCCGCCAGAAGAGCTTTCCCCGCATCCGTGTACGCTTTGCGCAGCTCCGTGGCAAAATTCACCTTGCAGATCCCTCTCGCCACGCAATCCTTCACGTCCTGATCGCTGAGACCGGAAGCCCCATGCAGCACCAGCGGGATATCCACCACCTTACGGATCTCAGACAGGCGCTCTTTATCCAGAACCGGAGTTCCCACATAGAAGCCGTGGGCTGTGCCGATGGCCACTGCCAGAGAAGTGATGCCGGTGCGCTCCACAAACTCCTTCGCCTGCTGCGGATCCGTATTCGTATCCGCTTCCGCTTCCAGATCATCCTCCTTGCCGCCCACCTTGCCAAGCTCCGCCTCACAGGGGATATTCACAGTCTTCGCCACATCAGCCACTTTTCTGCTGACCGCCACGTTGCCTTCGAAATCCTCCTTAGAGCCGTCAATCATCACTGAAGTGTAACCGGCCTTGATGGCCTGCACCGCCAGGTCAAAGCTGCTGCCGTGATCCAGATGAAGGCAAACCGGAACGGTGGCCTTCTTCGCCTCCGCAGCCACGATGGCCACAAAGGTCTCCAGCGTACCATACTTCACCGTAGACGGGGTGGTCTGAAGCATCAGCGGCGCTCTAAGCTCCTCCGCCGCCGCGATAATGGCCTTCACCATCTCCATGTTTTCGCAGTTAAACGCCCCCACCGCATAGCCCCTCTTCTGAGCATCCAAAAGCATTTTTTCCGATGTAACCAATGGCATTTTCATATCCTCCTTCATCGTTTTTTGTTTTTAGTTTAGGATATCCCACTGCATTTGTCAAGAAATGGTCGCGGTCCAAAAAACGGTTTCCTGTAAACCATCAGGAGTTTTTCTCAATCATCTCAAATACCGTCTCCCGGGAAATCTTCCCCTCCATGGGACCGAAGGCCGCCGCGTTCAGCGCGCCTGCCGCAGCGCCCATCTTCGCCGCCTCCGCCAGGCTCTTGCCCTCCGCCAGTCCGCAGATAAAGGCCGCGTCATAGCTGTCGCCCGCTCCTGTGGCATCCTCCTGGACCACCGGGTAAACGCCCTGCTCCACCTCCAGGCCGTTCCGGGTGTAGATCAGGGAACCCTTGGAGCCGTTTTTCAGCACCAGAATCTCCAGATTCTCATTCTCAAATACCTTGGCAATCGCCTTATCCAGATCCTCCTCGCCGGCCAGCATCTTCAGCTCCGCCAC
>CAMNQN010000299.1 GCA_946549155.1 uncultured Lachnospiraceae bacterium
TCCATTACCGACGCAAAGATCGTGGAGCTGACGGCAAACAAGATCACGGCCGGCACGCTCTCTGTGGAGCGCCTGGAGATCCGGGGCAGCACGAACAGCCTTGTGTATGCCCTGAACGATATCACTGGTGCACTGCAGGCCCAGAACGTGGACACGCTGAACGGCGAAATCTTAACGCCCAGGACCATCACGGCGGATAAGATCGTGGCCAATGCGATTACATCCAATGAGATCGCTGCCAAGACGATTACAGCGAATAATATCGCGGCGAACAGTATCACGGGGAACGAGATCGTGGCAAACAGCATTACCGGGAATGAGATTGCGGCGAATAGCATTAAGGCAACCAACATCGATACGCTGGATCTGTTTGCGCAGGATATTACGGCAACGGGGACGATCAGTGGGGCAACGCTGATTGGTGGAACAATCAGCAATTATGATCCGGACGATATGAATGTTGGTCCCGTTAAAATTGAAAACGGAAAAATTACAACAACATTAATTTCGGTAATAGTAGAAATAGATTCTGCAGGAAGTACATCGTCAACAGATATGATTGATACGTTGAGTATATATAACGGACAAATGACGGTGAGCCGCAGAACTTTAAGAGGAGAAGCGTCTGAATATGATGCAGATACCTATATAACCTGCGATTGTATTTCGTCACCGGAAATAATAGAAGGAGGAACACGGCTTTCTGATAAATATTTGTCAGTAAACGGTGGATATTTAGGGGGATTATTAAGTACATACTATGGCATAGAACTATTTCCCCCGGGAGGAGCATGGATTTTCGGAAAAACAGCCACAAATTGTATATATAGTTCCAGGAACCAAAGTGCCAGCAGTTATCATCCTATGATGAGAATTAACTCATCATCCGGAAACGTATGGAATATCGGTGGACTTTGTGATGATGTCGGAATATATGGATACTACGCTGCAAGAACGGAAAACGGATACGATTGGTCAACAACATGGAACACTGGAACCGGGAGATTAACCCATTCAAGTGTATTGCAGGTCAACAGTTTTATACATTGTTATGGTGAAATATATTCGGAAGTGGGTAGCCATCAATGGAGGATAGGGGCTGCTTGTGGCACCGCTGACGGGAGTAAATTTGGGTTTTACGACGCAACTTCTGGTGGATATGTTATGTCTGTCAGCAATACAGGGACCGTGTATTGTAAAGGTGAAGTCCAGGCGGGTTCCATCTCAGCAAATGCTTTCCGCGCAGTATTTGGAAATTACGGTTTCATTATTCGGAATGATGGCGGAAATACTTATCTCATGACTACAGCGGCAGGAGATCCTTATGGATCATGGAATCAATATATTACGATCAATAATGCAGATTGTTCCACTATATTTCCAAATGGCGTAAGGGCTAATGGCGGTTTTCGAGGGGATTTTGTAAATACGATAAATGGCGCGATAACCTTTTCGAATAACGCATATACATTTGGGGCATATCCCAATGAATTGGCTTTTCGAGTACCAATGGCGCATGACGGAAAAGCAAGTTTAGGACTTGGCGGTTCTCGGTGGAAAACCGTATACGCAACTACAGCATCCATTAACACTTCGGATGAGAGAGATAAGAATATAATAGGATTTATTAACCATGATTACAAAAAATTATTCATGGAATTGAAACCGATTATGTTCCGTTGGAAAGATAAGGAGATTGATGAACAAATTCACCTGGGACTTGGGGCGCAAACAACCGAACGGGCAGCACGGGACTGCGGCATTCCGGTTAATGAATTTGCTTTTATCCAGCATGATTATTGGGATGAACCAAATCCAAAAGATGGAAGAACTGACCGGTATGGCATGGCCTATGAAGAAATTAGTATGCTTGTCATTCCCGTGGTGCAGGAACATGAGCTGCGCCTGACAGCGGCAGAAAATGATTTGAAAGCGTATAGCATCGATCTTTCTGCACAGTCCGTCCGGCTGGCCTGCCTGGAAACCAGGGAGGAGACCACGGAATACCGACTTTCTGAGGCTCTTCGAAAAATATCAGAGCAGGATATAAAAATCAGCCAGCAGGCGGCGGAGATCGAATATCTTAAAAATCACTTACAGGCAATCGCATAATAACGGGCGCTCGAAATGGGCATCCGAAAAAAGGAGGATACATATTATGCTTAAAATGGAGAAAAAAATGATACTCACAGGACAGACAATTATAAACGGTGCGGTAGCGGAAAATCACACTGCCACCATTGACAGCAGTGACCCGGAAAATATAAGTATTTCCAGCTTCCAGCAGGATAAAGCTGCCTGTAAAGCAAACCGGATCCAATGCAGGGCAGACAAGGCGGAATTTGAGGATATGGTCTATGCGCTGCAGGATGAGATGATTGCGGAGCTGTCGGGGAAAGAAGAGTAAGCGAGGAAGAGGATAAAAGATGGAGACTATCATTTCAGCCTGCATATCCGCAGGCGTTACATTGCTTATCTGCATGATTAATAATCATGGGCAGCAGGAAAAGACAAGGGCCCTGATGGAGTATAAGCTGGATGAGCTTACCAAAAGAGTGGATAAGCACAATAATGTAATTGAGCGTACCTATAAGCTGGAACAGGAGTATGAAGTGCAGCATGAACAGATCAAGGTGGCAAATCATAGAATAGAAGATCTGGAAAAGAAAGGAGAATAAGACTATGGATATTACTTTTTTGATGGATTACGTGAACCTGTTAACTTTGGGGATTTGCTTGTGCGTGGGATTTGCGCTGAAAGAAGCATTCCCCAAATTCAACAATCAGTACATACCGCTTTCGGCCCTGGTACTGGGATGCATCATTAACGTGTTGATTAATCTGGGTACCGGAATCAATGCACAGGTAATCCTTGGCGGCATGATTTCTGGCCTGGCATCTACCGGATTATATGAGATGATGCGGAACCTGCTGGATAAAGACGGGAAGAAAGAGGAATAATTCCGCTCTTGCCAGATCACACTATCACAGAGGTGAT
>CAMNQN010000300.1 GCA_946549155.1 uncultured Lachnospiraceae bacterium
GGAGTTATTTTCCAGATGCTTGTGGCCCTGCGCGCCCGCCTCTTCCTGCGTCCTGATACTTAACAAGCGCCATCTGGACAGCAGCAAATGAAATGCAAATTCCGCGTCGGATTTTAAAATACAGCCTCTAAAAAAGAACCAGCACGAACTGCGCTTAAAATCCGCGCCGATCCGTGCCGGTCCTTTCTGACCGATGTTCACTCCGTTTCACAGCGGTCTTCCCTTTCATTCACAGTATTCCCGAAATGTATAGTATTCGTGTCCTCCATATTCAAACAGCCACACCAGAGAACTATCGAACCACTGTACATTGGACGGAGAGGCTGAATCTCTTGCCACAAAGAACAGCGCTCCCTGTGAATTATCTTCTCCCTGCAGTGCCAGCTCCACCGCTTCTATGGTGGAATTTGTGATGGTACATGAGTCAATACGGCCATCCTCTGTGGGAGAAAACTGTGCAGAGCCGCCAACTCTTTGCCATACTACGTCGTAGACGGTATCGGGAAAATGCGAATCCTTCACGCGGTTTAACACCACGTTCGCCACCAGCAGCTTACTGGGTATATCTCCTCCGGTAGCCTCTGCCTCCACAATCTGGAGGAGAGTGTAATAATCATTGTAGGACATCTGATTCTCCGTCACTGTCTCCAGCGCGCTCCGTCCCACCGCTCCGGCTTTCTGTACTCCTTCTGAGAATGCCTTCCGGTTCATCTCATTACGCTTTACGCTTTTCGTACCTACCAGTATTTCCTCATTCGCATTCGCCACGTCCCTGCTCTGTCCCGCCCGGTAATACTCCTCCATGCTGGCCACGCCATTTACCACTCCCATAAGCCCGGCCTGAAGTTCATTTCCGTCCGAAACAGCGTCCCCGCTAACAGCATATACTACGCTTTGTCCGCCTGCAAAAAGCTCTGAAACCCCCAAAGACATGAAACCTGTTAGCACAACGCCTGACAAAATCAACGCCAATTCTCTTGCGTACCTTCCGGTCCTTCTGCAAAGCCCGGCCAGATACTTTCCTAATACGTTCACTAATAGATTCATAAACACTCCTAACTGTTTATTTTCGCAACTGCCCGAAAACTCTGCGGCTGCCTTTTCTCTAATAGCATCTCCCCGTACTATTTTCAGATTCTTCGCGTCCCCTTATTTTTATACTGCCTCTGCAACGTATCTGCATTATAAAGAAAAACCTTTCAACTGTCAATAGGTTTTTCATATTTTCGTAATATATTACAATCTGGTTATTTCTCATCATTCTGGTTTTTGTTTATTTAATCCTAATATTTTCCTTTCTCATTCCTTATTTTTGTGTATTATGCCGTTTTGGTTTTTGGGATTTTCGGCGTTTTTCTTTCGGTATTTTTCGACAATAATCAATTTTTTTCCTATTTTTCAATACTTTTTGTCTGTTTTCGCCATTTCTCGGCACTTTGTAATATTTCTGTAATATTTTTAACATAGTTGTGTTTTCAGCCGGGAACTATTTAATATTCATTTTAAACAGTATCCGCATACAGTAAAAATGCCGCAGCCCCGGCATTCTCTCAAAACACCGGGCTGCGGCATCCGCATTTCCTTAGGAGCATGTCGCCGGCCTACAGCTTTCCCAACAGACCTCCGCTATTTTTTCTCCGCATCCAATTTATCCAGCATATCCCATACCCCCAGCATATACATAATACCCAGCGCACGGTCATACAGGCCGTAGCCCGGGCGTACATTTCCCGGCCCCTCATCCCACAGATGGCGGCCATGGTCAGGACGAATATAGCCTTCGTATCCGCCGTCGTGATAAGCCTTCAGAATATCCAGAATACCGGTCTCCCCGTCGCAGTCACGATGGCTGGCCTCCGAAAAATCCCCGTTCTCAAAATGTCTGATATTGCGGATGTGGGCAAAAGCAATTCGATCACAATGCTTACGCACGATGTCCGCCACATTATTGTTCGGGTCTGCATTTAAACTGCCGGAACACAGGGTCAGACAGTTGCAGGGATCATCCACCATGGATAAGAAACGCTGGATATTCTCCTCACAGGTCATCAGCCTGGGCAGGCCGAAGATGTCCCATGGCGGATCATCCATATGAATCGCCATCCTGACATCACACTCGTGGCAGACCGGCATAATTGCCTCCAGGAAATATTTCAGGTTCTCCCACAACTTTTCCTTGGTCACAGGCCGGTAGGCCGCAAACAGCTCGTCCAGCTTCGCCATCCGCTCCGGCTCCCAGCCCGGGAAGGTCAGTCCGTGAAGATTATTCAGAATGTAATCCGCCATTTCCTTTGGATCATCGTGAATCCGGCCGGCCTCATAATACAGAGCCGTGGAACCGTCCCCCACCGGATGAAACAGGTCCGTCCGGGTCCAGTCGAATACAGGCATAAAATTGTAGCAGATTACCTTTACCCCAAATTGGGACAGATTGCGGATGGTCTGGATATAATTGGCAATATACTGATCCCGCGCAGGCAAGCCGATTTTGATATCATCGTGTACATTCACCGATTCCACCACATCCATGTTGAACCCGTAAGGCTCAAGCTGCTTTTGCACCTTCGCAATCTCATCCACTTCCCAGACTTCCCCCGGCATCTTATCATGCAGTGCCCATACAATGCTGGTCACGCCCGGAATCTGCCTGATATCGGAAAGGCTGATCTTGTCATTGCCCTCCCCATACCACCGAAACCCCATTTGCATCGGCATAAGAACTCCTCCTTCTTCTTAATTTGTCAGAGCATATACTTATAATTCCTCATATACAAAATAAAATTCTAACTGCCTAATTTTAGCATAAACTCTCCTGCCCGACAATATTTCACATTTCCCGGACATTGTGTAAATTCTTCCAAAGATTACTGTTCAGGTGCTCTTTGTGTTTTGTTAAGTAGCAGGACGCAGGAAAAGACGGGGCCGGGCGGGCAGATACCGCTGGAAAACTGCTCCG
>CAMNQN010000301.1 GCA_946549155.1 uncultured Lachnospiraceae bacterium
CAATCCGGTCTGGCGGATAGGGATCCGGCTGACGTGCAGTCTCAATCCGGTCTGGTGGATGGGAATATAGCCGACGAGTGGTCCCAATCCGGTCTGGCAGACAGGAATCCAGTGGAAGAGCAGGACGAATCCGGTGCAGCAAAGAGGCAAACGGAACCCGGGATGGCGGGTGCCGGTGAAGTGGAGGAACAGCCGGAGGCCGGAATGACAGATACTGGCATGGAAGGTTCCTCTGACCCGATCAACAAGCCTTACGAGGAAATGACCATTCAGGAACTGCAGAATGCGATCCTGGAGCGGATGCGCCAAAACGGTCCGGTGACGGACCGGATGTATCAGGATGTGATAGAAAATGTATATCACAATTCACTTCTGAACTGGATCAGAAGCTTCCGGTAAAAATTGGAACATAATCATATGATGGAGGAAAATCACAGGAAACGCTGCCATGCACTATGTAAAGGTAAAAGGGATACTTTCTTCCCAAAATGGAATGAATTTATACCGGGGCTGCTCTCACGGGTGTATTTATTGTGATTCCAGGAGCAAGTGCTACCATATGGAGCACGCTTTTGAAGATATTGAGGTGAAAGAAAATGCCATTCCCCTGCTGGAGTATGCCCTTGCGCATAAAAGAAAAAAATGTATGATAAGTACGGGCAGTATGACAGATCCGTATATTCCACTGGAGATGGAAATAGGAAATGTGAGAAAAGCTCTGGATTTAGTATACAGGTATGGATTTGGATTTACGGTTATTACAAAATCGAACCGAATCCTGCGGGATATAGACCTTTTGCAGAAAATCAATGAAAAGACAAAATGTGTTGTGCAGATGACCCTGACGACCTACGATGAGACTTTATGCAGAAAGATCGAGCCGAATGTAAGTACGACAAGGGAGCGCTTTGAGGTATTGAAGCGGCTGCGGGATGCAGGGATACCGACTGTTGTATGGCTGACGCCGATTTTACCCTTTATCAATGATACGGAAGAGAATATTTCCGGCATTTTAGATATGTGCATGGAAGCAAAAGTCTATGGCATTATTTGCTTCGGTATGGGGCTGACACTTCGTGAGGGAAACAGAGAATATTTTTATGAACAGTTGGATCGTCTTTTTCCCGGGTTAAAAGAAAAATACATCCGGATATATGGAAATCAGTATATGGTGGAAAGCCCGGACGGGAAGCGTTTGATGGAACTGTTTTGCCGGAAGTGCAGCATGGGGAAAATTGTCTATGATAAGGAGCAGATATTCAGGTATTTGCATACCTTTGAGGAAAAAGTCCCGGCTAGACAGTTGAGTCTTTGGGATTTTGGGGTAAAGGAGCAGTGAATTTCATTTCCGGGCAGGGAAAGAGCGGCTTATCGCTGCCCTTCCCCTGCCCGGATTACCTTTTCCACGAATTCTGCTCCGCCTGCGGCTCCGGAACAGCTTCTAAAATCTTTCTGTATACTGCGGGCAGCAGTACGGTAGACAGAATCGGTAAGCAGCTTTTGAACTGCGGTGCGAAGCTTTTCCGGAGAGGTGTTTTCCGGATAGATTCCGGCGCCCACCTCGAAGACGCGCCGGGCTACGGCCTTTTGCTCCCCGGTTTGGGGAAAGAGCAGCAGGGGCACGCCCATATACAGGCTTTCCGAGACGCTGTTCATGCCGCAGTGGGTGATGAATACGTCAGTATTTACCAGGACATCCATCTGGGATACCGTTGGGAAAACGGTGGTATTTTCCGGCAGGTTCTGAAACGCTTCCAGATTTGTATCCTTTCCCACAGACAGAATGACATCTGCGTCCATATCTTTTAACGCTTCGATGCAGCTTTTATAAAAGCGAGTCTGATCTATCAGTACCGTTCCCATGGAAATGTAAATCTGCGGCCTGCGGTTTGGCCTGGGAGCCGCCTCCGGCTTACGTACCGACGGACCGATAAAGGCGTAGTGCCCGGAAAAGGTTTCTGCGCAGGGTTGGAAGGCTTTGGAGGTGTACACGATGGTATTGGTGTCGTTGTCATTCTGTACCAGAGACAGCGCACTTTTTACGTGATAGCCCAGAGGCTCCAGCTGCTTCAGCCTGCGGTTTACCCTGGGCAGCCCAAGAAGCGTGTCCGCCATCTCGCGGAAGCTGTTCTTCATATACCGGGAGGAATACCGGTTGAAGGCAAAGGTAGTGGTGGAGCAGACGAAGGGCAGCCGGTATTTTCCGGCGATCAGTTTGCCCCAGAAACAGACGGAATCGGACACAATGCAGTCCGGACGCAGGGTCTCGATATCCCGGGAAAGCAGTGGATCCAACCGTCGGGTGAGCTCCAGATCAGAGAGCGTCATCTCGGTGGTGGATATTTTTCGCATTCTGCGCTCCTGCACGGGAGCCAGCTCGGGTAAAAACTCATCGCAGCAGACAAATTCTGCTCCGGTCTGGCGGATTTTTTCCTCAAAGGGCTTAAAGGAGTAGTAACGCACCTGATGTCCCCGCTGCACCAGTTTTGCAGCCACGGGCAGGGTAGGATTGGTGTGGCCCCAGGCGGGAATACTGAAAAAGAAGATATTACTCATGGTTTTCCTCCCCGAAAATAGCTTCTATATAGTCTGCAAAGGTTTCCTTGAGGGGGATTGCCAGTCCTCTCTTTTTATCGCCCAGCAGGAGCAGGGTGTCACCCGGGTTAATGCCAAAAAGCTCCCTTGCCTGCTTGGGAATCACAATTTGCCCCTTTTCTCCGACAGTGGCGGTCCAGGCATATTTTCCATCCGGATTTTTTGCTTTTGCGTTATTTTTCATTATGTCCCCCTGTAGTATGATTTGTTATACAAATCATACTATCTGCGGAGCGAGTTGTCAAGATATTCGATTCGTGTTTTGGTAATTGCCCGGACGCAGAAAGGGAAAGCGCGGAGCCGACCCTGTCATCTGGAAAACTGCTTCGAATACCAAGA
>CAMNQN010000302.1 GCA_946549155.1 uncultured Lachnospiraceae bacterium
GGCAGACGCCCGGGACTTAAAATCCCGTGGGTAGTGATACCCGTACCGGTTCGATCCCGGTCTGCGGCAGTTATGGAAGCCTTGATTTTCAAGGCTTTTTTTGTATTCATATATTGTCCACATACAGATACAGGGCTCGCAAAGCAGCAGCGAAGGCATGGAGGAGAGAATGAAGTATATAAGGATGCCGCTTATTCTTTTGGAGAATTGCAGGTTATTCCGGTTGCTAAGGAATATTTGGCTAAAAAGGAGCGTCTGAATCATACTTTTGTCTATGATGATGGGATTGTCAAAGGGATGGTTTTTGTTGAGCGGGGAGAAATAAAGAAGTTATATGTTGACAACTGGTTTCAAAATCAGGGAATTGGGGCAAAACTATTAAAGTATGCAGTGGAGGAACGGGAGGCTGTATTTCTTTGGGCTTTGGAGAAAAATGTGCGGGCAATAAAGTTCTATCAGAGGCACGGTTTTTGTATCACGGATCAGCGGATGTTAGAAGAGGGAACAACGGAATATTTGGTGAAATTAGAAAACTCCCGTTTGATTAATGAATTTATATAAGCTATAATGGAGGAGATCAGAAGCTTTGCAGTGGTTTCGCAGGCTTTGCGCGGCGGCTTCCTCAAGGCCTGCAGCGTGTTGCAGTGAACAGTAACAGCAATCAGAATAATGGGAGATGAGATTGAAAATGGATTACGCGAAAGAATCATTAAAACTTCATCAGGAATGGAAAGGAAAAATTGAAGTTACCCCGAGAGCCAGGGTAGATACAAAGGAGGCTCTTTCCCTGGCCTATACGCCGGGCGTTGCGCAGCCCTGCCTGGAAATTCAGAAAAATCCGGAACTCAGCTATGAACTGACGAGACGCTGGAATACCGTTGCGGTGGTTACGGACGGTACGGCGGTGCTGGGGCTGGGAGATATTGGTCCGGAGGCTGGTATGCCGGTTATGGAAGGCAAATGCGTGCTGTTTAAAGCTTTCGGCGATGTGGATGCTATCCCGCTTTGCGTGAGAAGCAAGGATGTGGATGAGATTGTGCAGACGGTAAAATTGCTGGCAGGCAGTTTTGGCGGCGTAAATCTGGAGGATATCAGTGCACCCCGCTGTTTTGAGATCGAACAGAAGCTGCAGGAATGCTGCGATATTCCTATTTTTCATGATGATCAGCACGGAACAGCGGTGATTACGCTGGCGGGATTGATCAATGCGCTGAAGCTGGTCAAGAAAGACATTCATGATATTAAGATCGTGACCAGCGGCGCGGGGGCGGCTGGTATTGCCATTATTCGTCTGCTGATCAGTATGGGATTACAGCACGTGGTGATGACGGATCGCCAGGGAGCGATTTATGAGGGACGGGATGGTTCAAATCCCATCAAGGAGGAGATGGCAAAGATTACCAACAAAGACCGGGAAAAGGGTACTCTGGCGGATGTGATTCGGGGTGCGGATGTATTTATTGGTGTGTCTGCTCCTGGTACGCTGACCAGGGAGATGGTGTCCACCATGGCAAAGGATCCCATTATCTTTGCCTGTGCGAATCCCACTCCGGAAATTTTCCCGGATGAAGCGAAGGCAGGAGGGGCTGCTGTAGTGTCCACGGGCCGCAGTGATTTTCCCAATCAGGTGAACAATGTGTTGGCGTTTCCGGGTATCTTCCGCGGGGCGCTGGATGTAAGGGCATCTGTGATTAACGATGAGATGAAGGTGGCGGCGGCTTACGCCATTGCAGGCATTGTCAGTGACGAGGAACTGAATGCGGATTATATTTTGCCGGCAGCCTTTGACAGCCGGGTGAAGGACGCGGTGGCCAAGGCGGTAGCCCAGGCGGCGGTGAAGTCCGGCGTGGCCAGAATCCAACCTGAATTGGGATAAAAATGAAAGGGGATTAGTGGGATGAATGAAGTGATCCGGAATATTAAAGAACGGCGCAGTGTGCGGGCGTACCGCCCGGAACAGGTACGCAGGGAGGAGTTGGATGTGATTCTGGAGGCCGGGACCTATGCTCCCACCGGAATGGGGATGCAGTCTCCGAAAATTGTGGTGGTGCAGGAGCCGGAGTTGATTGCGAAGCTTTCCAGAATGAACGCGGAAGTGATGGGAGTCAGTTCAGATCCCTTTTATGGAGCCCCCACGGTGCTGGTGGTATTGGCGGATAGCAGCCGTTCCACCTGGCTGGAGGATGGAAGTCTGGTGATGGGTACTCTGATGCTGGCGGCCCACAGCGTAGGCGTGGCATCCTGCTGGATTCACCGCGCCCGCGAGGTGTTTGCTTCCAGAGAAGGAAAAGCGCTGCTGAAAGAGTGGGGAATCCCGGAAAATTATGTCGGTGTGGGCCATTGTATCCTGGGATATGCCCAGGAGGGAGCTGTGAAGCCAGCGAAGCCCAGAAAAGAAGATTATATCGTGCGGTTGTAATAGAGTGATTTTCGAATTTCTTGGTTCGGTAGGAGGACGCAGGAAGAGTCGGCTCCGCGCTTTCCCTTCCTGCCGTTCTGCCTCATCCTGCGTCCGGGTAATTAACAAAACACGAAGAACATTTACCTGAACAGTAGCTGTTGATGAAAAAAATTAAAAAATTTTGAAAAAAACACTTGCCAAAATCGAAAAAGTGTTGTATAGTATAAAAGTCTTGTGAATGAGGTTCGTTGGTCAAGCGGTTAAGACGCCGCCCTCTCACGGCGGAAACAGGGGTTCGATTCCCCTACGAACTGTTAGGATAAAGTCCTGAGAATACCGGTTTATACGGGTTCTGAGGACTTTATTTTTGCGTAAACATATTGAATAGGGAAAGAAATTTGTGAAAGAATGAGACAGAAAAAGCTTCGCACAAAAAAGCCATTCAATCATCTGACTGAATGGCTTTTAGTGGAACCGATGGGGCTCGAACCCATGACCTCTCGCGTGTGAGGCGAACGCTCATCCCAGCTGA
>CAMNQN010000303.1 GCA_946549155.1 uncultured Lachnospiraceae bacterium
CGAATTATTTTCCAGATGCTTGTGGCCCTGCGCGCCCGTCTTTTCCTGCGTCCTGCCAATTAACAAAACACGAAGAACATTGGCCCAGGAACAGGGAAGGCGCAACTGCCGGTTGACATATTTCCAAGGATAATTGGTGGTTGTCAACCGGCTTTTATGGTAAAATAGGGCCATCTTAGAGAGGGAGGACAGAGTATGATTTTAGCGGAAAAGATTATGAAGCATCGAAAACAGAACGGCTGGTCCCAGGAGGAGCTGGCGGTTCGCCTGAAGGTCTCCAGACAGTCTGTATCCAAGTGGGAGAGCGGCGCGTCGCTGCCGGACCTGGATAAGATTCTGAAGCTTGGGGAGCTGTTTGGAGTCAGTACGGATTATTTATTGAAGGATGAAATTGAGGAGGATGTTTCGGCTTTCTATAAAGAGGATGCGGCAGCGGAGGAGGAGAGCACCGTTTCCCGGGGGGAGGATCCTGCCTTTTATAAAGATGATTCCGGAGCTGGAAGGGATTCTGGTTCCTGGTGGGAAGCTGTCAGGGAGGTGACGCTGGAGGAGGCCAATACCTATATGGAGCTGGTGCAGAGGGCGTCGGTGAAGATTGCTGCGGGGGTTGCCGCCTGTGTGATTTCACCGGTTCCGCTGATTCTGATGGGCGGCCTTTCAGAATACAGAAAGGTAAGTCTGACGGAGAATATGGCAGGCGGTATCGGTGTGGCGATTCTGCTTCTGATGGTGGCTGCGGCGGTGGCAGTGTTTATCCTGTATGGAGCGCCCCTGGAGAAGTACGGCTATATGGAAAAGGAAGCCCTTTCTCTGCAGTATGGGGTGGCGGGTATCGTGGAAGTACGGAGAGAGGAATTTATGCCGGTGCACAGGGGCTGTACCGTGTTTGGAGTCAGCCTCTGTATTGTCAGCGTGGTACCACTGATGGTGGCAGCCGCTTTTGATGCTCCGGATTTGGTCCTTGTGTACTGTGTGGATGTGATCCTGGTACTGGTGGCCGTGGCCGTTTTTCTCTTTACCTGGTCCGGTATGATCTATGGAAGCTATCAGAAACTGCTGGAGGAGGGCGAATATACCCGTGAGAAAAAGCTGGAAAACAAAAGGAATGGAAACCTGGCCACTGTATACTGGTGTACGGTGACGGCGATTTATCTGGGTGTCAGCTTCCTCACCGGAAGATGGGAGATCAGCTGGGTGATCTGGGCCTGCGCCGGTGTGTTCTATGCCGCGGTGCGCGGCCTGGCTGCCATGCTTCGGGGGAGACGTTAAGAAAGTTTCTTCTTTTGAAATTGGGAGAGTAAGCTTCTATCGGACGGAACAGGCCGTTATTCTAAACAGCGGTTATTCTAAAACAGTTCCCGGAGAAGAGGCCGACGCATCCCGGGCAGTTTGCGCCGGCCTCTCCTCCGGGAACGTCCGGACAGAAACGCTATTTATGCTTTGCCAGAAAATGATTAATCCGGTCCATGGGACTCAGCAGATCACTCATGGAGCCGTCGTGATTCAGCGTGTCCACGATCAAAGCAATGAATTTGCTCATATCCACGCCGGTGTAGTATGGTTTACTCATCAGCTCTGGTGTCTGATACACCAGATTGGTGGTGAGCAGGGAGTGAAACAGCCCCATCCTGTGGGCCTCGTCAAATTTCTTCAGGCCGTTGGTGAACAGGCCGAAGGTGGCGCAGAGAAAGATCCGGTTGGCCTTCCGCTTTTTCAGCTCATTGGCCACGTCCAGCATACTGTCACCGGAGGAAATCATATCGTCGATGATCACCACGTCCTTGCCAGCCACGTCGCTGCCCAGAAATTCATGGGCCACGATGGGATTGCGGCCATTCACGACTCTGGTGTAATCCCTTCTCTTATAGAACATTCCCATATCTACTCCCAGCACATTGGCCATGTAGATGGCCCGGCTGGTGGCACCCTCGTCGGGACTGATGATCATCAGCTTATCCGGCGACAGCGGGAAATCGGGAGCGGCCTTAAACAGTCCCTTGATAAATTGATAAACCGGCTGCACCGTCTCAAATCCGTGCAGGGGAATAGAATTTTGTACCCGGGGGTCATGGGCGTCAAAGGTGATGATATTGTCCACACCCATGTGTACCAGCTCCTGCAGCGCCATGGCGCAGTCCAGGGACTCCCGCTGGTTCCGCTTGTGCTGGCGGCTTTCGTATAAAAATGGCATAATCACGGTGATCCGGCGGGCCTTTCCCCCCAGCGCCGAGATGATGCGCTTCAGATCCTGAAAATGGTCGTCCGGAGACATGGAGTTTTCCACACCGCAGAGTTTGTATTTAATGCTGTAATTGCATACATCCACCAGGATGAAAACATCGTCGCCGCGGACGGAGTCGTAGATCACTCCTTTCGCTTCCCCGCTGCCAAACCGGGGAACGGCGGTTTTGATCAGGTAAGAATCCCTGGCGTATTCCAGAAGAAGGGGATTCGAGGCGTGCTCGTGTTCCCGCTCCTTGCGCCACTGTACAATATAGTCGTTGACCTTCGCGCCCAATTCTTTACAGCTTTCCAATGCGATAATCCTTAAGGCTCCCACAGGAATTGCATCCTGGAGCCTTTCTTCTGCTGACTGCATAAAATCCTCCTTAAAATGGCGCCCAAAAGAGCGGCCCGTACCGTTATTCTGCTTGTATTCCGTCAAGTGTACAAAAAGCCTTTTCCCTAACATCATACCTTATCTCATAGTCCGGGTCAAGCCGTCCCGCGGGACTTTTTTGTGTTTCCGGCCAGGCGACTATTTTTCCAGTTCTTGTTTATATGTTATCCGTGTTTAGTTAATTACCCGCCCGCCTCTTCCTGCTGTTTCCTGGCTGAATTTACAGAAGCACGCGAAATGTGG
>CAMNQN010000304.1 GCA_946549155.1 uncultured Lachnospiraceae bacterium
TACTCGCCGCTGCCTGCACCATTCTCCACAGTCAGGGTGTATGTGACGGCAGCTCCTGTCTCCTGCCCGCCGTTTGCGTCCTGATTCGCTTCTGCTCCGGCTTCATCCCCGCCGATCACAATCACATTATCATCATCCTCACCCGGGAAAAACGCTTCACCGGATGCAGCGTCAGGGATCTCCTCGCTGAATGTCCCTTCCGGTGCCGTATTATCCTCCTCCTGGCCGGGCTCCTGGGGAATCTCCTCCACGGGAGCTTCCGTCACCGCCGGAGCCTGTGCATATACGGCTTCCAGCGTTACCTCGTCCTCCGCCATGGTGAAATTCGTCTCCGCCAGGGAAGTATCCAGGGAAACATTGGCGCTCACCACCTCCCAGTGGTCAAACACCTGGCCCTCCGGCGCAGCGCCGGCAATCACAGTCACCTCAGACCAGGCACTGTAATAAGCCACATCCCTGGAGGTTTCCTGATCGCCGTCCTTCGCCTTATAATGATTCGACGTATCGCTTCCGTCTGTACCGGCTGCCTTACTGGTGCCGCCGTTTACGGTCAGTACATAGCCCTTGGGCTCCAGCCACACACCGCCGCCTTCCCCCTCAATGGCGGATATGTCATAGGCCTGCGCCGTATCGTTCGTCCACTTTCCATCTGTGAACTCCACGCCTGTACCATCCGGCCCCAGGTAAACAGGCTCAACACCGGAAATACTGTCTCCAGGGAAGAGGATCCGGCCCGCCACATCTTCCACCGCTGCATCAAAATTGTTCGCTGCAAGTGTTTCCATCATGGGGGTCATGACCATCGCAGCGCTTAAAGCTGCCCCTAAAATCTTCTGAAATCGTTTCTTCATAAATCCATCCCCTTTGAACTGTAGTTTCATAATAATGAACGAGCAGCAAATGTTTCCTTCGTCCGTATTTTTCGCAGAAAACGATCTGCTCCTGTTTTCTGTTTCAAGTATAGCACAGCTCTCTTAGGAAATCCAATTAAGGGTTTCTTAAGATTATTCTTAAAAATACGGTACCGTTACTATACAGGTGTCCGTGTTTTTCGTGTTTAAGTAACTACCAGGACGCAGGAAAAGACGGGGCCCTGCGCGCTCGCCTCTTCCTGCGTCCTCCTAATTAACAAAACAAAAAAACCTTGCGTCTGCAAGGTTTCAGTGGAGCATACGGGACTCGAACCCGTGGCCTCCACACTGCCAGTGTGGCGCGCTCCCAGCTGCGCTAATGCCCCATGCGATTAGTATATCATAATCGCAAAGAAAATCAAGCAAAAAAATATAATTTTTCAAATTCTTCCTATTTACGCAATAATTCTTCAAATTCTCAAAATTTCAGAATAAAAATCATTAAATTCAGAAAATCTTTACCAGCAGAATCGCCGCTCCCAGCACCGTAAGTACCATGCCAAGCGCCCGGTTCAGCGTTTTTGCGGAGGCTTTATTGGCAAACCTGGCCGCTATCTGGGCAAATACCAGCGTACTGACTACACAAATCACCAGATATTTCAAATTCGGCAGCCCTCCTAAATAGAAATGACTGGCCGCCCCGGTGAAAGCCGTAAATGCCATAATAAACACGCTGGTGCCTACCGCGGTCTTCAATTCATATCCCAGCACCGCAGTGAGAATTAACAGCATCATCATACCGCCGCCTGCGCCTACAAAACCGCAGATCATACCGATCACCGCACCGCAGAGAATGGATTGGATCACCCTTTTTTTCTGATCCACAGCCAGCATCTTCTCCCTTGTGGTCATAACCGGCTTCACAATGAATTTAATACCAAGAAGCATGGTCATCATCGTGGAGAAATTCCCCATGGCGCCTCCCTCCACTAAGCTGGAAAAATAGCTGGATATGGCAGTAAACAGCATGACCGTCACCATCATCACCAGTCCGTTTTTTATGTCAAGATTTTTATTTTTCCCGTAGGTATAAGCGGAAACCGAACTGGCGAGCACATCGCTGGCCAACGCGATACCGATGGCCTGGTAGGGCTCCACTCCCAGAAAGGCAATCAGCATAGGGCTGATCACTGCCGCCGCACTCATACCGGCGAAGCCGGTTCCCAGACCCGCGCCCAGACCCGCTATGATACAAACGATCCATTCCACTCTGATCCATCCCCTCTATTTATAATAATCAAACTGTAAACCGTACATCTTTACCGTATCGCCGTCCTTGATTCCCCTCTCCTCCAGCTCCTTCAAGATGCCCGTATCCTTCAGGAAATTCTGGAAGAAACGGAAGCCCTTTTCTGATTCCAGATTGGTGTAGCCCAGCATCTTCTCAATCTTTGGGCCCTCCACGATAAAGACATGTGGATCCTCCTCAGATAGTTCTACCGTATAAGGCAGGTCATCAGGCGCCAGATGCTCCTCCGGGAAATATTCCTGTTCATAGACCATCGGTTTATCAGGCAGCTTGTCCAGAAGGCTCCTCACATAGTACAGCAGCTCCTTTAACCCCTGGCCGCTGACCGCGGAAACGGGAAATACCTTTACTCCCCTGGGTTCAAACTCCTCCTTCAGCTTTTGAATCGGGTCCTCCCCATCCGCATAAATAGCATCAATTTTATTAGCCGCAATCACCTGGGGGCGCTTTTCCAGATCCGCATTGTAGGCCGCCAGCTCCGAATTGATCTTGTACACATCCTCCACCGGATCCCGGCCCTCCGTGGAAGCCGCGTCTACCAGATGAATCATCACCTTAGTGCGCTCAATATGACGCAGAAACTCATGTCCAAGGCCCGCGCCCTGGGAGGCTCCCTCAATCAGTCCCGGGATATCGGCAATCACAAAGCCCCGGCCGTCTTCCAAATCCACCACACCCAGATTGGGACTCAGTGT
>CAMNQN010000305.1 GCA_946549155.1 uncultured Lachnospiraceae bacterium
GACGTTAAAGGACACACGCAAAACAGGAGGGATTGCAATGATTGAAGCAACGAGCTGTGGCGGTGTGGTAATTTTTCGAGGTAAAATCCTGGTACTTTACAAGAGTTACAAGAATAAGTATGAAGGATGGGTATTGCCGAAGGGAACTGTAGAGGCTGGAGAAGAGTTTAAGGAGACAGCGGCCAGAGAGGTTCTGGAAGAGACTGGGGTAAAGGCTTCCATAGTAAAGTATGTGGGGAAGAGCCAGTATACCTTTAATGTGCCAGAGGATACGGTGGAGAAGGATGTCCACTGGTATCTGATGATGGCGGACAGCTACTATAGTAAACCACAACGAGAAGAGTATTTTATAGACTCAGGATACTACAAATTTCATGAAGCCTATCATCTTCTGAAGTTCTCCAATGAAAAGATGATTTTGGAAAAGGCATACAATGAATATTTGGATTTAAAGAAAAAGAATCTATGGGGAAATAAAAAATATTTCTAACTGAAGGGGCCGTTGTAGGATGCAAGGGCCCCTTTCCACAAAATATGGAAGGATATTTTGGATGAACTGGTATCGGAAGCTTTATTTCGGGAAAAATGCAGAAAAGAGAAAGAATCGGTTCGTTCGGGAGATTGAGGCGGGGACATACCGGGGAAATACCTGGCTGATTACTCTGGCGGCGAATCCGGAAAATCAGCTGGAGCTGTTTTCGGTACAGGAACTGCGGTTTTCCTATATCAGGAGAAATTGCCCCCTGGTTCTGGGCATCGCATCGGGATATGAGGAGGCGCTGGAGGTGCTGCTGCGCATCGTACAGGAAGTGCTGGAGGCCACTGGCGGAGCGGATATCAGGGGATATTTTGAGCGGCAGACGGAGGCTGGATAGTGATAAATTCTCCGGTATGATACAGGAGTGGGTATATGCTGCATGTTATTTTGGGAATACTGAAAGTAATCGGTATTATTTTGCTGGCGGTCATCGGCCTGCTTGTTCTGATTTTGCTGGCGCTGCTGTTTGTGCCTGTGCGCTACCGTATTGCCGGGAAAAAGGAAGGCGAGGTGCTGGAGGGCCAGGTGCAGGTGTCCTGGTTTTTGCATATCATCGGCCTGACGGCGGAGTATGCGAAGGGGCATTTGAGCGTAAAGCTGAAGCTGTTCGGGTTTGCGTTAAAACGCATCGGCGGCGGGGAGGAAGGAAAGGAGCGGGGCGGCGGAGACAGCGGCTTCCGGGAGAGAAGACAGGAGGAAAAAGCTCCCAAAAAGAAGCTGGAGAATGGCGGAAGGGAACAGGTGCATCCTGGGAAAACGGAACATGTGGATTCTGAAGTAAAATCCGGATTTGAAACGGTGGAACAGGACAAGCACATAGAGCCAAAGAAGGAGGCCGGGACGCCCACGAAGCCTCCGGGGAGATTGGCGGCCCTTTTGAAAAGGGTCTGGCAGGGGATCCTGCGGCTGGGCAGCCTGCTGAAAACTCTTTTTGAGTTTCTTATTTATCTTCCGGAGCGCATCCTGGATTGGACCCAGCGGCTGTCGGACCTTCTGGATGCGGGGGAGGATGCGGCGGAAAGGTGGAGAGAAGCCTGGGAGAGGCTTTGCAAAAGGGCAGCTCCTTTTCTGGAGGATGAGTCCAGGGCGCTGTACGGACGGCTGCTGGCACATTTGAAATACCTGTGGAAGCATTATGGCCCAAGGACCCTTGGGGGATGGGCGCGTTTTGGCACCGGGGCTCCGGATATCACGGGGGCGCTGACCGGTGTGCTGTATCTGTTTTTACCCGCGTCGGCAAACGAGTTTGCATTGCTCCCGGATTTTACGGAAGCAGTGTTTGAGGCGGATATCAGGATGAAGGGCCATATCCGGGCCTGCCATCTGCTGACGACCGCGGTTTCATTGTGGCGCGAAAAGCAGCTTCGGAAACTGATCAGAAAAGTGAGAGCCAAAGGAGGACAATAAAATGGCAGATAATTTTCAGACAACCGTAGATTCTTTATTTAAGGGAATGGAAAACTTTATTACCACAAAGACGGTGGTGGGCGATGCCATCCACATCGGCGATACCATCATTCTGCCGCTGATCGATGTGGCCTTTGGCGTGGCGGCTTCCGCAAAGCATGAGGAGCGGAAAAATAACGGCGGCGGCGGAATGGGCGGGAAAATGTCTCCCAGTGCCGTCTTGGTGATCAAGGACGGCACCACCAGGCTGGTGAATGTCAAGCAGCAGGATGGCGTGACCAAGATTCTGGATATGGTTCCCGATATTGTAAACCGTTTTGCCCCCGGGGCCAAGGAAAAAAAAGCGGATGACGACGTGGAACAGGCCTGCAGGGAGGCAGCAAAGAAGGAAGAGAAATTTTAGTTTTCGCATCCCTTTTCCTGATCGCGCATAAACTAATAACAAGAAAGGTTTTGGAGAGCAGCAGATGAGACGTCTTTGTGGGTTTGCCCTGTTTTGTGTTGCCGTCGGAATGCTGATTGGTCTGCTGATCGTCAGCATCTTCTGGCAGTCGGTGATTATCCTGGGTCTGCTGCTGTTGGGCTACAACCTTTTTGTGTGCTGATATCCTGTGAGGCAGCAGAGCCGCGATTCAAACAAAAAAGGCGCCGCATCTGCGGCGCCAATTAAGTCTTAACTCAAGAAATTAAGCTCGCTCTACTTTGCCTGATCTTAAGCAGGAAGTACAAACGTACATTTTCTTAGAAGCTCCATTTACTTTGCAAGTAACGTGTTTGATGTTGGATTTCCACATTTTATTGGATCTTCTATGAGAATGGCTCACATTGTTTCCGAAATGAGCAGCTTTATCGCAAATAGCACATCTAG
>CAMNQN010000306.1 GCA_946549155.1 uncultured Lachnospiraceae bacterium
GTTTGTTGCTCTGTGTTTGGGTGTTTTGGCACAGTTCCTGTTGCAGGGCAGGAGCCTTGTGTGGAAAACAGATGGCGCTTCTCAGTATTTTCCTTACCTGCACTATATGGGGAATTATCTTCGTGACAGTCTGGAGGGGCTGCTTCACGGTCAGCTTCCCTCCATGTATGATTTCGCCTTGGGTATGGGAGACGATCTTGGCGCCATTATCCGGTGGCATCCGCTGGATCTGATCAGTATGGCAGTTCCGGGAAAATATACGGAAATTTTGTATGTGTTTCTGATTCTTTTCCGGCTGTATCTGGCAGGTCTGAGTTTCTCAGTATTCTGCTTTTATTGGAAAAAAGAACAAAATGCGGTGTTGACCGGAAGCATGATCTATATTTTCTGCGGGTATGTGATGACTTACGGCCTGCGTCATCCTACCTTCAACGCCCCCCTGATTATCCTGCCGCTTTTGCTGGTGGGAGCGGAGCAGGTAATTTGCGGGCAGAACGGTCTTTTATTCTCTGTTATGACGGCATTGGGATTTGCCAGCAATTACTACTTTATGTATATGTGCAGCGTTGCCATGGCCGGTTATGTGCTTCTGCGTTTCTGGAATGTATACCGGGAAAACCGGGTTAAGAATTTTTTCCGAATGGGTATCCGGCTGGTGCTGTACTATCTGCTGGGTATCGGGATGATCGCGGTGGTACTATTTCCCACTGTATGGCGGCTTACCACTTCCCTTCGGCTGGGCGGGGAGGAGCAGAGCAGTATGCTCCTGTATAAAAATCTACAAAGGTATTACAGCTGGTTTATGGATTTGATTGCGCCCTTTAGGAATACAGGTTATAATACCGCTTTAAACTATGCGGTACTGGTGCTGCCGGCCCTTTGCCTGCTGTTTGTGCGGCGGTGGAAGGAGCATTTGACGGTGAAGATTGCCCTGCTGCTTGAGACAGTGGGACTTCTTATTCCGGGATGTGCGTTTGTTCTGTCCGGATTTAGCAGTATCACGAACCGGTGGGTTTTCATTTTTTCCTTTACTCTGAGCTTTGCCGTCGTGACAGTGGCCGGTGACTTTGCGCAGATGACCCGGAAACAGATGGCTGTGCTGGCGTGCGTCCTGGCGCTTTACTGTGGGCTGGGATTCTTTTATTGGACAAGGCAGGCCGGCAGCGTTTACTGGATTTACGGTATGGCGGAGCTGGCAGTCTGTACCCTGGTGCTGCTGGTGTGCCGCAAAATCCGGTTGTCCGCGAAGCGTTGGACAGCGGTGCTGCTTTTCCTGACCGGCTGTTCCTGTATTGTAAACGGATATTTTACATATGATGAAGAGCATGGAGCGATTGCCTCCGAATACCTGGACAGGGGAGCAGCGTTTTCCTTTTATGGCACTTCCGATTTCACGCGCTTTAATACGATCGGGGATGACAGCTTTTACCGGGTGGACAGCAATCTGGTGACCTCCGGGAATGAGAACGCCTCAGTAATATTGGGGTATCACGGAATCTCCATGTACAACAGCATTATAAACGGGGAATTGGTGGAGTACCTGCTGGACCAGGAAAGCCCCGGCGTCAACGCCGTTCACCGGGTATTTTCTATGGACGGGCGGGCAGCCTCAGAGGCACTGGCCGGTGTAAAATATTATATGACGTCGGAAGAGGATACGGGGAGTGTGCCTTATGGGTTTGTCCTGAGGGAGGATCTGTCCGGGGAGTCTTATAAGATATATGAAAATCAGTATCCTCTATCATCGCTGGGATATACTTATGATCGCTATATCAGCAGAGAAGAGTATGATTCACTGCCGGCGCTGGAGAAGCAGCAGGTTATGCTGGAAGCAGTGGTGTTGGAGAATATAAATAAGGAAACTTCGCTGTCGGCTGTTTCATCCGGAAGGGACGAGATCCTCACAGCTTCGCTGGAAATGCCCCGGGAGGGGGAAAATGTCAGGGCTACAGAGCGGGGATACAAGGTAGGAAAGGGCGGCGGGAGCATTACTCTGACTTATGAAAAGAAGGAAGGGTACGAGGCTTACCTGCATTTTACCGGCTTTTACAAGGACACTTCCTATACCAGCGTGAAGGTTATTAGCTCCGGTGTATCCAAAAGTGTGATGCTTCGGGGAGATAACCGAACGTATTCACTTGGGAGGAGAGATTATCTGGTAAATATTGGCTACTGTCAGGAGAATGGCGAAGAGGAGATTGAGGTTTTCTTCACGGATAAGAAAGAGTATGAGCTGGAGGGAATGGAGATCTGCTATGTTCCCCTGGACCGGTATACGGAAAACATCGAAGCCCTGAACCGGGATTCCCTTCAGAATGTGCAGCTTGGGACGAACCGGATTTCAGGAACAGTTTCCCTGCCTGAAGAGAAATTCATGGTATTTTCCATCCCCTACAGCGAGGGCTGGACGGCCTATGTAGACGGAGAAAAGGCACCCCTTCAGAAAGCCAATGTGATGTATCTGGGGCTGGCGCTGGAGCCCGGCGGGCACCAGATCGAACTGCGCTATTGTACACCCGGCTTCCGGGCAGGGGCGGCGGTCTCCGGAATTAGTCTGGTGATTTTCCTGCTGCTTCTGTGGCGGTGGAAACGCCGCCGGGGATGTCATATTCGTGTTTAGTAAACAAGAGGACGCAGGAAGAGGCGGGCGCGCAGGGCCACAAGCATCTGGAAAATAACTCCGGATACCAAGAAAATCTAAGATGCAGCCGGACGAAAATTTCGGGCACCGGGGCGGTTCGCCGGGAAATCCTGATGATTTCCCGGCT
>CAMNQN010000307.1 GCA_946549155.1 uncultured Lachnospiraceae bacterium
ATAAGGTCATGAACCAGGTGATTCTGCCAAGGCTGGCGGCGGCACAGAGCATTATGGACGCCTATGAGCACCATGACCGGGAGATGCTGGTGCTGATGCTCTGCGCGGATCACAGAACAAAATCCTATGAACAGGCAAAAGCGCTGGTGGATGAACTTCTGGATCAGCCCTGGAACAAAGGGGCGAAGGAGCATTACCGATAATGGAAGGAAAGCAGACAGAAAAAAAGGATGGCAGGAGGAGAAAAATGGAAAAGAATGCAGTGAGATTTGCGGAGGATTTGATGAAACGGTACCCGAGGGCGTCAAGCTATCCATACAAGAACTGGAGTTATCCCCAGGGATTTCTTCTGTGGGGCTTCATCCGGCTCTATGAGGCCACCGGCAGGCAGGATTTTTATGACTATGTCCTTGACTATTGCCGGGAGCAGGTGTCGGAAACCGGGGAGATCGCGGAATTTGAAGGGGACACTCTGGATGATATCATGACGGCGTCCGTGGTTGTGTGGGCCTATTCCGTCACAAAACAGGAGGCTTACAGGAAGGCTGCAAAGACAGTCAGAAAGGCCTTTGACGGTTATCCCAGAAATCCGGATGGAGGCTTCTGGCATGGGAAGGACCGTCCCGGAGAAATGTGGGTGGACGGCGTGTTTATGGGGCTGATGTTTCTTACACGGTACGGAAAATATCTGGATGAGACGGATGCTTCGTTCCAGGAAACCATCCATCAGCTGAGTGTGATCTTTGACCGCTGCCAGAAGGATAAGACGGGCCTTCTGTATCATGCCTACAGCGAAGGGGGAAAGGCTCCCTGGGCTGGAAAGGTAACGCACTGTTCGCCGGAGGTCTGGAGCGAGGGCCTGGGCTGGTACGCCATGATTTTGGTGGAGGCGCTGGGGCTTTTGCCGGAGGATTACCCGAATCGGGCCAGAATCGAGGAGCAGCTGCGGCTTTTGTGCCGGGACCTTGTGAAGGTGCAGGGCGATGTCTCCGGCCTCTGGTATCAGGTGGTGGACAAGCCGGGCTTCCCCAGGAATTTTTATGATACCTCCGGAAGCGCCATGTTTGTGTACACCCTGAAAAAGGCCCTGGATCTGAAGCTGATACAGGGAGACTGCTATGAGGACGCGGTTTCGAGGGGATATGCAGGCATTTTGTCCAAATGTGTGATGGGAATGGACGGGCATATCCATGTGCAGGATGCGTGCAACGGGCTTTGCGTGCAGAATAATTATGATATTTATGTAGATTACACCCGGACAGTGGATGCCCAGGAGGCAGTGGCGGCAGTGCTTCTGGCATTGACGGCGGTGGAATACGGTGCTTCACTTACATAAAA
Source organism: uncultured Lachnospiraceae bacterium (assembly GCA_946549155.1). Classification (GTDB taxonomy): domain Bacteria; phylum Bacillota; class Clostridia; order Lachnospirales; family Lachnospiraceae; genus Merdiplasma. The sequence goes on from CAMNQN010000307.1 coordinate 1,339, forward strand.
AGGAGAAGGTTTATGAAGATTACATTTATGGGTGCGGGGAGCACGATTTTCGCAAAAAATGTCCTGGGGGACTGTATGCTGACAGAATCCCTGCGGGATGCACAGATCGCGCTGTACGATATCGATGAGGAACGTCTGGAGGAGAGCTTTCAGCTGATTACGGCCCTGAACCGCAATATCAACGGAGGCCGGGCGGCGGTGCGGGCCTATCTGGGGCCAAAGAACCGCCGGGAGGCTCTGTCCGGCGCAAAATTTGTGGTGAACGCCATACAGGTGGGAGGCTATGATCCCTGTACCATTATAGATTTTGAGGTCCCGAAAAAGTATGGCCTGAAACAGACCATCGGCGATACCATAGGGATTGGCGGAATCATGCGTGCGCTGCGGACCATACCGGTTCTGGAAGAATTTGCGGCGGATATGGAAGCGGTATGCCCGGATGCGCTGCTCTTGAATTATTCCAATCCCATGGGGATGCTTTCCGGCTATCTGCAGCGTTACACAAAGGTAAACACGGTGGGGCTCTGCCACAGCGTGCAGGTCTGCTCGGAAACCCTCCTTCGGGAACTGGATATACAGGTGGAAGGGTACCGGGATAAAATCGCGGGCATCAATCATATGGGCTGGCTGCTGGAGATTACGGACAGCGAGGGACGGGATCTGTACCCGCTGATCCGGGAGCGCGCCCTTGCAAAGAACGCCACAGAAAAGCACGATGACATGGTGCGGATGGAGTATATCAAATATCTGGGCTACTACTGTACGGAAAGCAGCGAGCATAACGCCGAATACAATCCCTTTTTCATAAAGGAAACATATCCGGAGCTGATTGAAAAATATCAGATTCCGCTGGACGAATATCCAAGAAGATGTGTGAAGCAGATCGCGGACTGGAAGCAGCAGAAGGAGGAGATTTTCGCAGGCGGGCAGGTTTCCCACACAAGGAGCCGGGAGTACGCGTCCCATATCATGGAAGCGGTGGTGACAGATACGCCCTACCGGATTGGCGGAAATGTGCAGAATACAGGCCTCATCACGAATCTTCCGCACAACGCATGCGTGGAAGTGCCCTGCCTGGTGGACGGAACAGGAATCCATCCGGTTTACATCGGCGATCTGCCGGAACAGCTTGCAGCCATGAACAGAACCAATGTGAATGTCCAGCTGCTTACCATCGAGGCGGCACGCTCCAAAAAGCGGGAGGCGGTTTACCAGGCAGCCATGCTGGATCCCCATACGGCTGCGGAATTGTCGCTGGATGATATCGTATCCATGTGCGACGATCTGATAGAAGCGCATCAGGCCCAGGGCTTTATGCTGGAATATTAGGGCGGAGGATTGTTCCATTCGTGTTTAATTAATTATCAGGACGCAGGATGAGTCGGGGCTCCATGGCCATATACATCTGGAAAATAACTCCGGATACCA
>CAMNQN010000308.1 GCA_946549155.1 uncultured Lachnospiraceae bacterium
GCCTCCACAAATTTATCGCATACCTGGAAAGCGCTCATCTCCGGCTTCAGATCGTAGGTAGCCACCTTGGGGGAATTTACCAGGATCCGATCCTCCCCCTCGTTGGGAGCCTCCACACCGCCGTTAAAGAAGAAGGTCACATGGGCATATTTCTCCGTCTCGGCAATTCTGGCCTGGGTCATATGATGAGCCGCCAGATACTCACCGAAGGTATTGGTCACGGACACCTTCTGGAATGCCACCTCCTTGTTGGGGATGGTTACGTCATATTCGCTGAAGCAGACGTAGGTCACCTGCCTGCGGGGCCCTCTCTCAAAGCCGGTGAAGTCATCGCAGCAGAAGGTGCGGGTGATCTCTCTGGCCCGGTCCGGACGGAAGTTAAAGAAAATAATGGAATCGCCGTCCTGAATGGTGGCAACAGGAGCGCCGTCCTTCATCACCACGGAAGGCTGTACAAACTCGTCGGTCTCCCCCTTCTCATAGGACTGGGCCACCGCCTCCACGCCGGAAGCAGCCGGGATTCCCTCGCCCTTTGTCAGCGCCAGGTACGCTCTCTCCACACGGTCCCAGCGGTTGTCACGGTCCATGGCGTAATAACGTCCCATCACCGTGGCGATCTCCCCCACACCGATCTCTTTCATCTTATCCTGCAGCTCCTGCACGAAATCTCTGCCGGATTCCGGCGGAGTATCCCGTCCGTCCAGGAAGCAGTGTACATATACCTTTTTCAGTCCATGACGCTTCGCCATCTCCAGCAGTGCGTACAGATGAGTGTTATGACTGTGAACGCCGCCGTCGGACAACAGCCCGTACATATGAAGTGCGGAATCCTTCTCCTTCGCGTTCTCCATGGCGTGAATCAGAGCCTTATTCTCAAAGAAATCTCCATCCTGAATCTCCTTCGTGATTCTGGTCAGCTCCTGATACACAATACGGCCTGCGCCCATATTCAGATGGCCCACCTCTGAGTTGCCCATCTGGCCCTCCGGCAGTCCCACTGCCATGCCGCTGGCGTTGCCCTTCACAAAGGGGCACTCCGCCATCAGCTTGTCCATCACCGGGGTATTGGCCTGGGCAATGGCGTTGGCTTCCTTTTTCTCATTCAGTCCATATCCATCCAGGATCATCAAAACAGTTGGTCTTTTACTCATGATTCTTTCTCCTTTTTATCTGACGGGGCCACTTCTGGCTCCCGGTTATTGTCCGTTTCCATTTTCAATCCCTGATACGCTGCTCTTTCTGCAGCTTACCGCTCACTGCTCCCTCGCTCTTATCCGTACACCCGAATCAGCGCAGACACAGATTTAATGATCGACATATGCTCAAAGGTAAGCAGCGCATCCTTCAAATGACGCTCCCGCACCCGGTCCGTGATCACCACGATCTCCGCGTCATCACCGGATGTCGCCTTCTGAACCACCTGGGCAATGCTGACGGAATTATTTCCCAGCACACTGGCCACCGTAGCCAGCACGCCCGGTTTGTCCTCCACCTCCATGCGAAGGAAGTAGCGGCTGACAATATCATCAATCTTCTTAATCGGAAGCTTCTTGTAGCATCCGCAGTGGGTGGAACCGGTAATCCCGCAGGCAATATTTTTCGCCACCTCAAACACATCGCCCATAACGGCGCTGGCGGTAGGCATCTCCCCAGCCCCTCTTCCGTAAAACATCACGTCGTCCACCGCGTCGCCGTGTACAAACACCGCATTGTAGGAGCCTGACACCGTAGCCAGGGGATGACTTTTGGGAAGCAGCATGGGATGCACCCGCGCCTCCACGCCCTCCGGCGTATTCTTCACCACACCCAGCAGCTTAATCACCCAGCCCAGCTCCTTCGCATAGGCAATATCCTGCTCAGTAATCTTCGTGATACCCTCGGTATAAACATCCTGGAACGTTACTCTGGAATGAAAGGCAATGGACGCCATAATCGCCATCTTCCGCCCCGCGTCGTGTCCCTCCACATCGGCTGTGGGGTCCGCCTCCGCATACCCCAGCTCGGTGGCTATGGCTAAAGCCTGGGAATAATCCATCCCTTCCTCGGTCATCTTGCTCAAAATAAAGTTGGTGGTACCGTTTACAATCCCCATCACTTCGCTGATATAGTTGGCAGACAGGCTGTTTTTCAACGGATTAATGATGGGAATACCGCCGGCTACAGCCGCCTCAAACAACAAATCCACCTGATGGTCCGCCGCCGCGTCCAGCAGCTCGCCTCCCCGGACCGCAATCAGATCCTTATTGGCAGTCACCACATTTTTCCCGGCCCGGAGCGCTTCTTTAATGTAAGTCCCCGCAGGTTCCAGTCCTCCCATCACCTCAATCACAATGTCAATACTGTCATCCTGTATAATCTCCTGCCAATCGTTGGTCAATACGGACGGATCATCCACTTTCTTAGCGGCTTTCTCCAGATCGCGCACCAGTATCCTCTTGATCTTAAGGACAGCGCCCAATTTTCTGGCCATCTCCGGTTCCTGCAGCTTCATCACCTTGTAGACGCCGTTTCCCACCGTGCCCAATCCCAGAAGAGCCACCTGTATCACGTCTTTTTTCATCACAGTATACAAACTCCTTCTATTATTATATCCAGTCATTCCGCGTGCCATGCGGCGCCCTGCCGCATCACAGCCCTGGGACAAAAACAGAAATTTCCATCCCGCCTTGTATTATATACGCTTTCTTCCGTTTCGTCTATGAAAAATTTATTTTATAAAAATAGGCGCGATGTGTTCAATTCGTGTTTAGTTAATTG
>CAMNQN010000309.1 GCA_946549155.1 uncultured Lachnospiraceae bacterium
AGAAATAATTGCGCTGCATAGGAGGCCCGCAGTCTTTTTATCAATTTTCACACCGTTTTCCTGATACATCTGGCAGATAATGGTCGCTGTGCAGCCCAAAGGCTGATTTCTGAAAAATACCGGCGACATGGTTTCTACAGTTCTTAAACGATGATGATCAATGATCTCGCGGATATCGGCGCTTTCCACGCCTTCCACCGCCTGATTTTTCTCGTTGTGATCCACAAGGATGATCTGTTTTCCTTTGGCCCCCAGTAAATTTCGACGGGAAATCATACCCAGATATTTTCCATCGCTGTTTAAAATCGGAAAATCCCGGTGGCGCTTACTGGCCATGATTTCGCGGATTTCATCCAGATAATCTTCATCAGAAAAAGCCACAATATGATCCGTGGTCATAAAATAACTCACCGGCATGGACTGGTTAATCAGGCGGGCCGTTGTATAGGTATCATACGGAGTTGTAATTACCGTGCAGCCGCGCTCCTGCGCCAGCTTGCGGATGGTAAGAGAAACGCCCGCACCCTCACAGACAATGATGCAGCCCGCTTCCATTTCGATGGCACAGAGCTGGGACTCGTAACGGTTTCCTAAAATCACAAGATCATGCTTTTCAATATAATTTTCCATCAGATCCGGATTGGCGGCAGCGATAAGGACTTTTCCTCTGTCAAAATAACATTCCGAATCCCCTACAACAATGCTTCCCTCCAGCGTATCCAAGATATTTGCATACTTGGTGTGCGCTTTGGAGATAATACTGCTGTCATACAAATCCATGTAGGATTTCGTGATGTCACCAATGGTAATAACCCCTTCTAAAATACCGCCGTCAGCGACAACTGGAAGCGTAACCACGTTGTTTTCCTGCATAAGGCTCCATGCATTTTTCAGAGAAATGCCGCGGTCAACGCCCTTTGTCTTTCTGATTTCTATGTCCTTTACCTGCGTTTTTACATTTTCTACCAGCCGCGGAGTTTCCACTTTAAAATGCTTCAATACAAACTGAGTTTCCGGGTTCACATTTCCTGCCCTGCAAGGTTCGTATTCTTCCCCGTTTAAAAGCTGCTTCAGGTTTGCATAGCAGATAGCGGAACAGATAGAATCTGTGTCGGGATTTCGATGTCCTAAAACTAAGATTTTCTGTTTTTCCTGATTTGGCATGTGTCGGTTCCTTTCTGTTATGTATGGTTGATTATGAGTAACGGATGCTGAACCATTACGATTATGAACCACTTTCAGGAGATATTCATATCCGGCTTTTGCTATTACGATTATAACATACTCCTCTCTGAATGGCTCTTACTTTTTTTCGACATCTGAGTCACTATGTTTCATAAGTTACTGTTCACAGGGGACATCTTCTTGTCTGGCTCTCCCTGCTCTGTAAATTGTAACTTTCATAATCTGTTTACACTGTGTTCACATTTTATTCATATACGCTTTTTATACTAAATGCATAGAAGCAAATGAGTTTTACCTCTCAAATTAGACAAATTGCACATAGATTTTTCATAATTGCCCCGGTTATCGCGACCGGGGTCTCCTCATTTTAAAGCAATATTTAAACACGCCCCAGCGGAAAAGCCGCCGCAAAGATGAGGGCATGGAAACTTCCAAAAGTACTTAAGTTTTACGATGGGCGGAAAGAGCTGTATACGGACCGATATTCTTATCGGCCCGCGTACAGCTCTCCTTTTTCATTTATTCTAAAATCAGCTTCGCCGCACCATAAATCCCCGCATCATTTCCCAGGGTGGCCAATAATACTTTAGCCTTTCCGACCGCCATCGGAGACATCTCGTCATGATACTTCTGGATTTTCTCAATTAAAAATTCACCTGCTTTTGAAACGCCGCCGCCGATTAAGTAAACCTGCGGATCCAGTACCATGGTAATACTGGCCAGCGCCCAGCCCAGGTAACGGCAGGAAGTCTCCACAGACTCTGCCGCCAGCTGATCTCCCTTTTTCGCCTCATCCAGCACATTTTTAGCTGTGATATTCCTTATGGACCTTAAGGATGAAGGCCGCTTATCCGCTGCCAGAAGCCGGGCGGCCACCCTGACAATTCCTGTAGCAGAGGCTACCTGCTCCAGGCATCCGTAACCGCCGCAGTTGCACTGTTCTGTCTCTCCCTCTACCACATGCATGTGGCCGATCTCTCCTCCGGTTCCCTGCATGCCTGACCAAATCTTTCCATTTAAGATAATACCGCCGCCGACCCCGGTCCCCAGAGTCACCATGACCATGTCCTTGTATCCTCTGCCGCCGCCCTGCCATATTTCACCAAGGGCCGCCACATTAGCATCGTTGGAGCTCTTTACCGGCATCCCGTCTAAAAGGCGGCTTAATTCCTCCTGGGCATTCATGTCTCTCCAGCCCAGATTCACACAGAACGTAACATATCCGTTGTCCAGAACAGGCCCCGGAAGTCCCATGCCTGCTCCGGCAAAATCGGAGAGGGACATACTCCACCCGGCTGTCTTTTCTTTGATGGAAGCTGCAATATCCCCGAGGATATATTTCCCATTCTCTTCCTTCTTTGTGGGAATTTCCCACTTTTCCAAAAGAGTCCCATCCGCCTGGAACACACCGATTTTTACTGTGGTCCCTCCAATGTCGATTCCTATACACTTTTGGCTCATATCTGCCTCCCAAAGACCCACTAGTGTACTGACACATTTACATTTCGCCAAATGACTTGCCTGAATTTCCATCT
>CAMNQN010000310.1 GCA_946549155.1 uncultured Lachnospiraceae bacterium
ATTTTCGTCCGGCTGCATCTTAGATTTTCTTGGCATCCGGAGTTATTTTCCAGATACTTGTGGCCCTGCGCGCCCGCCTCTTCCTGCGTCCGGGTAATTAACAAAACACGAAGAACAGCGGAATCTGAACCGTAACCTTGTTTGAAAATAGGTGCGGCGAAATTGGAAAGGAACGCTTGACATATTTTGATGGTAAGCATATACTAACCTCGGATAGCTGTGAGGAATTATCAGCAATATATTTGGAGATGGTGATGGCACGATGACATTGAAGGATTTGGAAATTGGAAAGACGGGAATCGTTACCGTCGTCGGCGGCGAGGGCGCTCTGCGGCAGCATTTCCTGGATATGGGTGTGATTCCGGGGGCGGAGGTGACGCTGGTGAAGTACGCCCCCATGGGGGATCCCATGGAGCTGCGGATTCATGGGTATGAGCTGACACTGCGGCTGGCGGATGCGGAGAAGATCGAGATCTGTCCGGTGAGTGAGGCGAAGGCCTATGTGCAGAAAAATATCAAAAATGTGGAGCACCCTGGCCTGGGCGAGGGCGGCAAGTATCATGTGAAGGCGGATGAGCATCCGCTGCCGGAGGGGGAGAAGCTGACCTTTGCGTTGGCGGGCAATCAGAACTGCGGTAAGACCACGCTGTTTAACCAGCTTACCGGCGCAAATCAGCATGTGGGCAATTTTCCTGGGGTGACGGTGGACCGGAAAAGCGGAGTGATCAAGGGGTATCCGAACACGGAGATCACAGACCTGCCGGGCATTTATTCCATGTCTCCCTACAGCAGTGAGGAACTGGTGACCCGCCGGTTTATCATTGATGAAAAACCCAGGGGCATTATCAATATTGTGGACGCCACGAACATTGAGAGGAACCTGTACCTGACCATGCAGCTGATGGAGCTGGATGTGCCCATGGTTCTGGCCCTGAACATGATGGATGAGGTGCGGGGCAACGGCGGTTCCATCTATATCAATGTGATGGAGGAGATGCTGGGCATTCCGGTGGTCCCCATTTCCGCGGCGAAGAATGAGGGCGTGGATGAGCTGGTCCGCCATGCGATGCATGTGGCCAAGTATCAGGAGAGGCCCGGCAGAACGGATTTCTGCGATAAGGATGAGCACGACGGAAGCGTACATAGATGCCTGCACGGTATTATGCATCTGATTGAGGACCATGCCCAGGCCGCCGGTATTCCGGTGCGCTTTGCTGCCACGAAGCTGGTGGAGGGGGATCAGGCAATTCTGGAGGCGCTGAAGCTTTCCTCCAACGAGGTGGAGATGACGGAGCATATCATCTGTCAGATGGAGGAGGAGCGGGGCGTTGACCGGGCGGCAGCCATCGCGGATATGCGGTTTGATTTTATTCAGAATCTGGTGGAGAAAACGGTGGTAAAACCCAGAGAGAGCAGGGAGCACAGCCGCAGCCGCAAAATTGACCAGGTACTCACTGGAAAGTATACGGCAATTCCTGCCTTTGTGGGCATCATGGGCCTGGTATTCTGGCTGACCTTCAATGTGATCGGAGCCTGGCTCCAGGGCCTGCTGGAGATGGGGATTTCCTGGCTTACGGACATGGCCGATGGTCTGATGACTGCCTGGAAGGTGAATGAGGCCATACATTCCCTGCTGATTGACGGTATTTTCAACGGCGTGGGCAGCGTGCTCAGTTTTCTGCCCATTATTGTGACTCTGTTTTTCTTCCTGTCTTTGTTGGAGGATACGGGCTATATGGCCAGGGTGGCCTTTGTGATGGATAAGCTTCTGCGGAAAATCGGATTGTCCGGCAGAAGCATTGTGCCCATGCTGGTGGGCTTTGGCTGTACGGTCCCTGGCGTCATGGCCAGCCGCACGCTGCCCTCTGAGCGGGATCGGAAAATGACGATTTTGCTGACCCCCTTTATGAGCTGCTCTGCCAAGCTGCCGATTTATGCCTTTTTTACGGCAGCCTTTTTCCCGAAGCACGGCGGTCTGGTGATGGTGGGGCTGTATTTTACCGGAATTCTGGTGGGAGTGATTGTGGCGCTGATCTTTAAAAGCAGTTTCTTTAAGGGAGAGGCGGTGCCCTTCGTCATGGAACTGCCCAATTACCGGATGCCGGGAGTTAAAAATGTGGCGCAGCTTCTCTGGGAGAAAGCCAAGGATTTTCTGCAACGTGCCTTCACGGTGATCTTCATTGCCACGATTCTGATCTGGTTTTTGCAGACCTTTAACCTGCACCTTCAGATGGTGGAGGATTCGAAGGACAGCATCCTGGCGGCGGTTTCCGGTGTGATCGCGCCGGTTTTCGCTCCGCTGGGCTTTGGGGACTGGAGAATCTCCACGGCGCTGATCACGGGCCTGATGGCGAAGGAGAGTGTGGTATCCACGCTGAATATTCTCTTCGGGAGCACGGCCAGCCTCCAGGCTGCGCTGACTACGGTGAGCGCGGCGGCACTGCTTATATTCTGCCTGCTGTATACGCCCTGTGTGGCGGCTATCGCGGCCATCAAACGGGAGCTGGGCGGAAGGATGGCGGCATTTGTGGTGTTCACTCAGTGCGCTATCGCGTGGGTGTGCGCGTTCTTGGTGAAAATCCTGTGCGGACTGATTTTCTGAGAAAATCACTGCTCAGGTAAATGTTCTTCGTGTTTTGTTAATTACCCGGACGCAGGATGAGGCGGGACGGCAGGGCCACAT
>CAMNQN010000311.1 GCA_946549155.1 uncultured Lachnospiraceae bacterium
ATTTCCCAGCTCAGCGCCCCTGAGCTGTCAGCCTTGAGGGCTGCCAGCTCTCCCGAAATTTTCGTCCGTCTCCATCTAAGATTTTCTATGGCATCCTCCGAATTATTTTCCAGATGCTTGTGGCCCTGCGCGCCCGCCTCTTCCTGCTGTTTCTTGGCTGAATTTACAGAATCATACTAAGTAGAAACTATCTGATTTTTCACAATCCTATTTTGCGTTACTTTTATTGAGCATTTAAATACAGGCAGGCGGCTATTATGGTACAAATAACGCAGATACAGAGTGACGCAATAATTCTCACAGCAGAAAAACTGTACAGCGTTTCTGGATGTTCCATGTCATAACGCACGGTCACCGGACTGCCGATTTGTGCTGTCATGGGAACCTGCACGCGATTCTGGGAAGTATAGGCTTTGCCATTTGCTTTATAGGAAACTCTGGCCCATTTTGAATTGCGGGCTTTTGCGCTTTCCGGGTTGGGGGAGCGGAGGGAAATAACGGTTCCCGTCGTTTGCGCTGTCTTATTGCGTTTCAGGATAAAGCAGGTCACATTAAATACGGCAAATAAAAGAGAAAGCGCCGCAAGAACAGAGAGAAAAACAGTATCGCCGGTCATGTTATACCTCCTCATGAATGTTTCGCTTTTGGATATGTTATCCTTAAAATTCCCGTTTTACGATAATCCTTTCCGCGATTTTCATGCTCACCAGCATTAACACCGCCACGACCAGTGCGGTTCCCAGCAGCATGGTTTGTTGTTCCGTTTCCAGAAGCCGGTTCAGGATACCGGTCACATCGATGTTCAGGCTTTCTGCCGCCTTAAATCCCAGAAACAGCAGGCCGAACGCGCCAAACCAAACCATTATCATAGCAATTCTTCCCTTTTCGTTGCCGAATTTTAGCTGGATGGGAATAACCATCGCCGCGAATACCTGAAAAATCAGCACGCAAAGCGCCCCAATCACCAATAATTCCTTCAAGTCCGGATTCTGGGAGAGCGCCATAGAAACAGCGGCGGAAACTCCAACGGCCAGCAGCCAGGAAGCGGCCCCCAGGCAGAGACTGAATACATACTTTTCCCGGACGTAGCTTTTCCGGTCCACCGGCATACAGAAGAGAAAGGCATATCCGTTATCTGCCTCATCGTAGCTGATGGAATTTATCACAAACATTGTACAGAGGAAGGACAGGTATCCTACCACAAATTCAGAATTACCCTGGGTGATTAAGAGAGCCATGGCAACCAACAGGATTACCATATAGTAGGCTTTCTGACAGGCCAACAGGCGAAAATCCTTTATCAATAATCCTTTCATAATGCCTCCCCCTTCACCATCATAGTAATCAATTCGTCAATATTGCCGCGCTCCACCGCGATGTCTGGGTAGTTCTCCCTATAATAGCGCTTCTGATTCGTAAGGCAGCTATAGCCATAGCCTTCCTGCCGTATCCGCAGCAAATGTTCTTTATCCAGATGCTTCATCTGCTCCGGGTTTACCTTCAGCAGCGCGTAATTGTCAAGCAGCACATCCGTTTCTTCGTGGAAGACAATTTTTCCGTCATGAATCATGTACAGATCGTCGCAGATGCTCTCCAGGTCGGTGGAAATGTGGGAGCTGATCAGGATAGAATTGTTTTCGTCCTTCTCCATAAAGCCCCGCAGCATATCCAGCACCGCGTCACGGACAACCACGTCCAGTCCGGCGGTGGGTTCATCGAGAAGCAGCAGGGAGGCTCCATGGCTGATGGCCGCCAGCACCTTCAGCTTCGCCTTCATCCCTGTAGAAAATTCCTTGATTTTTTTGTCCTCGGGAAGATGAAAGTACCTGCACTGCTCCAGAAAACAGGCCTTGTCAAACTGGCGATACAGATGCTCCATCACCACAGCCACATCCTTTACCGTAAACCATCCGGAAAAACCGGAATCCGATAAAACCACACCGATCCGCTCCCGGTCTTTTGGCGTCAGTTCTCCCGGTTCCTTTCCCAGTATCTGTGCGCTTCCGCCATCGGTGGAAATCAGTCCCAATATAGCCTTAAAGGTGGTGCTTTTTCCCGCGCCATTCTGTCCGATCAATCCGGTGACACATCCGGGTTTTACGCTCAAAGAACAATCCAGATAAAAATGATCATAGCTCTTTTTTAAATGCTCCAGTTCTATCATTGTCTACTCCTCCAAAATAAGCTCGAATAACTCTCTGATTTCTTCCTTTGATAACCCAAATCGTTTTCCTTTTTGGATGGCCAGTTCCAAATCGGTTTCGATTTCCTTTTTCTGCTCCTCCAGAATCAGGTTTTTATTGGCGGCAGACACATAGGTACCTTTTCCGTGAACCGTCACCGTAAATCCTTCCTGCTCCAGGCTGTCATAGGCCTTTTTCACTGTAAGAGCACTGATTCGCAATTCCTTGGACAGAGAACGAACCGATGGCAGAATATCATTTTCCCTCAACTCTTCCTTTCGTATCATCACCTTGATTTGATCCACGATCTGCTCATAAATGGGAACCATGGATGAGTTATTAATTATAATGTTCATATCGTTCCTCCTCTGTAGTAAACAGTATATAACAGAATAGGACTGTTGTCAACTGTTATATGCTGTTTGTTTAAAAAATATTATCAGGACGCAGGAAGAGGCGGGCGCACAGGGCCACAAGCATCTGGAAAATA
>CAMNQN010000312.1 GCA_946549155.1 uncultured Lachnospiraceae bacterium
CGGCTCCATCCTAGCGTTTCTTGTATCCGGAGCAGTTTTCCAGAGGCATCTGCCCTCCCAGCCCCGTCTTTTCCTGCGTCCGGTTAATTAACAAAACACGAAGAACATTGACACCTGAACAGTAGTACAAAATCCATGTATGAATTTTTAAATAGATACTTGGTATTCACAAATATCTGTGTTATTATGATAAACAGCGGATTTATTATTGCCCGATAATAAATCCTTATGAACAGGATAATAATTAAAATGGTAACAGGATGGGGAATACAACCCATAAAGTTATCGTGGTAGAAGAGAGGAATAAAAAATGTTAGATATCAAATTTGTTCGAGAAAATCCCGATGTTGTAAAGGAGAATATCAGAAAGAAATTTCAGGATGAGAAATTGCCTCTGGTAGATGAGGTTATACGGCTGGATAAGGAGAATCGGGAGATTAAGCAGGAGCTTCAGACGCTGCAGGCGGACAGAAACCGGATTTCTAAGGAGATTGGTAAGCTGATGGGCCAGGGCAAGAAGGAAGAGGCGGAGGAGACGAAGAAGAAGGTAGCGGAATTTGCAAAACGTATGGAGGAATTGGCTGAGAAAGAAAAAGTGGTGGAGGCCGATCTGAAAAAAAATATGATGATTATTCCGAATATCATTGATCCTTCTGTGCCGATTGGCAAAGATGACAGTGAGAACGTGGAGGTTCAGCGTTTCGGTGAGCCGGTGGTTCCGGATTTTGAGATTCCTTATCATACGGAGATCATGGAAAAGTTTGACGGCATTGATATGGACGCGGCCGGAAAGGTGGCTGGAAACGGTTTCTATTATCTGATGGGAGACATTGCCAGACTGCATTCTTCTATTTTGTCCTATGCCAGAGATTTCATGATCGGAAGAGGCTTCACCTACTGCATTCCTCCTTATATGATCCGCAGCAATGTGGTTACCGGTGTTATGAGCTTTTCGGAAATGGATTCCATGATGTATAAGATTGAGGGGGAGGATCTGTACCTGATCGGTACCAGTGAGCACTCTATGATCGGTAAATTTATTGATACGATTCATCCGGAGGAGAAGCTTCCCTATACTCTGACCAGCTATTCTCCCTGCTTCCGCAAGGAGAAGGGCGCTCACGGTATTGAGGAGCGGGGTGTCTACCGGATTCATCAGTTTGAAAAGCAGGAGATGATTGTTGTCTGCAAGCCGGAGGACAGTCCCATGTGGTTTGACAAGCTGTGGCAGAACACAGTGGACTTTTTCCGCACGCTGGATATTCCGGTGCGTACACTGGAGTGCTGTTCCGGGGATCTGGCGGATCTGAAGGTGAAATCTGTGGATGTGGAAGCCTGGTCACCCCGCCAGAAAAAATATTTTGAGGTGGGAAGCTGCTCCAACCTGGGAGATGCACAGGCGAGACGGCTTGGGATTCGTGTGAAATCCAGGGATAATAAGAAATATTTTGCGCATACCCTGAATAATACGGTGGTGGCTCCGCCCAGAATGCTGATTGCTTTCCTGGAGAATAATTTACAGGCGGACGGCAGTGTGAAGATTCCGGAGGCTTTGCAGCCGTATATGGGCGGACAGAAGGTTATCACTGTAAAATGATGATATAGATAAAAGAGGTGAAATTCATGCACTCCTATTTAAGGGCCATCGGCTTTGGCGAGACAGTGCGCTCTGAACATGATGTGGAGCTGCTGCTGGACGACATTTATAAAAATTATGATCACCGCGAAGTGGTGAAATCAGAGGATGGAAAGAGAGCATTTCTGGAAATGTCCAAGCTTTTCGGACCAGATATCGGAATCAGACTTTGCGGGGAATTGGATGAGCATGGATTTCACCGGCAGTATTACTTTCCTTATTTAAATGGAAGTGGAATCACCACCTCTGAGAATGTGGCGGTGGAGAATAAAGTCAGCGGTGATTCCTTTACCGGGGTCTGTGACGATGGCCGGGTAGGTGTTTCTCTGATTTTTTACCTTCAGAATCCTGCTGATTACTGTCAGGAAACCCTCTTAAAACACCTGAAGGAAAAAAAAGTTACCACTACATTTTCCGGGCTTTCTCTGCATGCAACGATTATTCTTCCTGTAAAGAAGAATGATACCCGGGAAAAAGAGCAGGAAAGATATTTTACGAACCGTAATATTATGGTCTCTGCTGCGAAAAATGGAAATCAGGAAGCGATAGAAAGTTTGACCATGGAAGATATGGATATCTATTCCATGCTGTCCCGGAGAGTGGAGAAGGAGGATTTATTCTCCATCGTGGATACTTTTTTCATGCCCTACGGAATGGAGTGCGACCAATATCATATTATGGGGACTATCACCTTCTGTACCCGTATATTTAACAGCTATACCCGGGAAACTCTGTATCAGATGACAGTGGAATGCAATGGAATGACCTTTGATGTCTGTATCAATAAAAGAGATCTTTTGGGAGAGCCGGATGTGGGCAGAAGATTCAAGGGAGTCATCTGGCTCCAGGGAAAAATAAATTTTTCAAAATAATGCTTTTCTTTCTTAAAAAATCTGTTATAATATAGTAGCGAATAAAAAAGAAGTTCCTATAGCTCAGCAGGATAGAGCGTTCTCCTCCTAAGGGGGGACCTGTACTGAGAACTTTTGAAAAGTACTCAGGTGTCGATG
>CAMNQN010000313.1 GCA_946549155.1 uncultured Lachnospiraceae bacterium
GGAGTTATTTTCCAGCTGCTTGTGGCCCTGCGCGCCCGCCTCTTCCTGCGTCCTGATAATTAACAAAACTAGAATATTACCCCAGTTCAATGGGTACTCCTCTATGCTCCACTGCCGTGGAAAACACAATCTGCGTCTTTGTCTCCCCGAATTTCTGCAGATTGTCAATAAATTGATCCAGCTCCACCGTACTGCAAAACAGCACCTCCATAAAAATCTCATAGTCCCCCGTAACGCAATCGCATTGAATCACATTATCAATTCCCTGCACATACTCATACAGCCCGCTCTTCTGAGACGGATCCATTTTTACATTGATAAATGCCTTGATCTGCAGCATAAAAGCCTCCGGACAGATCTGCGCATGATAGCCCCGAATAATTCCTTTCCGCTCCAGTTTGTCGATTCGGGCCGATACAGCCGGCGAAGTCAAAAATACCTCCCTGGCCAGCTGCTTCAGCGACATTCTGGCATCTTTCTGCAGAAAATATAAGATTTTGCTGTCAACCGCATCCAACTCGTACATTTTTATCCTCCTGTCCTGAAACTGCATCCCATCCGGAAATCCAGAATCTCTGCCATTAAAAAAGGCGTCCAGAAGAAATCCTTCTGAACGCCCTCGTTCTTATTTACTGTCTAATTTAACACCAGCGCTGGCCGTTGTCAATTCTTTTTTCCGCGTGACTGCACCTTGAAGCACTTCCGCGAAAGCATATCATTTGTATTCGTTACCGTTCAGGTGTTAATATTCTTTGTGTTTTGTTGATTAGCAGGACGCAGGCTACATTTTATCGCTTAGTATGCCACATTTCGCATGATTTTGTAAATTCAGCCAGAAAACAGCAGGAAGGGAAAGGGTGAAGCCGACACTGTCATCTGAAAAACATTGCGCAGAATACCATAGAAAATCTTAGGTGGGGACGAACCCCAATTTGGGGCACCGGGTCAATTCGGGGTTGACCCCATCTTAGATTTTCTTGGTATTCGAAGCAGTTTTTCAGATGACAGTGTCGGCTTCGCCCTTTTCCTTCCTGCGTCCGGCTAATCACCAAAACCCAAAAAACATTTGCACCTGAATAGCAGCTATTCGCTCTCCTCCATCCGCACCCGCGGAAGGTTCCAGCGATAGTAAGCTGCCAGAAACCGGATCAGAATCACCACCGCCGCGCCGGCCATCATGGCTCCCAGCCGCCCTATGACCGCTCTTCCCAGCACACAGACCAAAGCACCGGCAATGGACGCACAGGCATAAATGTGCTTATGGAGAATATATGGCTTTACCTGGGCCATCACATCCCGCAGCAGCCCTCCGCCCACGCCTGTCAGTACACCCACAAAAACCAGAAGGAACCGCTGTCTGTATCCTGCGCCCCAGGCGGTATTTACGCCCACCACGGTGAAAATCCCCAGCCCCAGGGCGTCAAAAACCATCATGGTCAAATCATAGGCCACTGCCGCTTTTCCCTTCATCCAGCTGTGCCGGGTATAAACCACCGCAAACATCAGCACCGAAACCCCCACTGCCACCAGCGTATAAACCGGCTTGCGGAACATCCCCGGCGGCACAATTCCCAGTATCAGGTCCCGAATCAGGCCACCTCCCACGGATGTAACCACACCTAACACGCAGACGCCAAACACATCCATCTCCTTGCGCATCGCCAGCATAGCTCCGGAAGAAGCAAAGGCGATGGTGCCCACCAGCTCCATTATAAACACAATAATATTTGCTTCCTCCATCTCATTCCCCCGCAAAAAATTGGCGGCCCGTACCCTCAGCCTCTATGCTAAACCCAAGGAAATGCTGAATGAATCAGCGTTTCCCCAGGAAGCGCTTCGCTGCCGCCAACCGCTCCTCAAACTGCGGATAAAACTCCCCATCCGCCCAGCTCTTCACAAAAAATTCCTGCAGTATATACAGATCCACCTGTTTTCTCAGATTATCATTGCCGCTGCCGTCCAGAATATGCTGCGCATCCTCCAGAAAATAGTGCCAGTCCCGGATATACGCCTCATACCGGGCCAGTTCCGGCGTATCTATCCACTTGCGCACCTTCACTTTGGCGCGGTTCATTTTCCGGCACTCATTCACCTGAAGAAAATAGCGAAAATCCCGCCCCTCATAATAGCGTCCCAGCGGAAACAGCCGGCACACTCCCGGTCTTGCTGAATGAATCCGACACCGCCCTTCCCCGTCCAGAAAAGCGCAGGCCTCCCGTTCCCCATTCATCTTCAGATTAGGCAAAATAATACCGTCCACCACGTTCAGCTCCAGGGGCCCTTTCAGCAGTTCCTCAAAACAGACGCCCAAAGCAAGGCACAGACGATATCCGTCATAGGGGTCCAATATAATCGAAGTCCCCATTCCATGACAACAGGCGGAGCACCCGGCGCAGCCGCCGGTGTCCGCCTTTACCATATCATTGCTTCCGTACAGTTTTCCATCCGAAATATCCTTTATATCCACATTTCTTTTCATGGAATCTCCCTCTTTGCAGGTTACTGTTCACTTCGTTCGCAGTAACACGCTGCGCGATGCACAGAAATTGTACCTTCGGCACAATTTCGCGCTGCTGCCCTCGGGATTCAGGTGCAATTCTGCACCTGAACACCT
>CAMNQN010000314.1 GCA_946549155.1 uncultured Lachnospiraceae bacterium
CGCCCGGCCCCGTCTTTTCCTGCGTCCGGGTAATTAACAAAACACGAAGAACATTGACATTACAGGGAACTGCAGGATTTCCATTGCAGAAAGCCGGAGAACATGCATTATAAGAAACTGGCGGACAGAGTAAGGTATTTTAAGGAAAATCCAAAGGAGGTTGATAAAATGTGTAAGATGCTGCAGGAGATGTGTGCACAGGTGGCGGAGGAAGTGCGGGAGAAAGTTACAAAAGAGGTTACAGGGGAGGTTACGGAGAGAGTCATGATAGAGAGCGCATATGCCACCGCAAAACAACTATTCCGGCTTGGTAAGCTGACGATGGAAGAAATCGCAGAATGCGTAGGGCTTTCAGCAGAGGAGATTCGGCAGATTGGAATGACCGTTTAACTGACGGACGCTATATTTATATTTTCTTAGGAAATCATCAATCCACTGTTAAATAATTCTGAATTGTTTTTTCCTATAATAGGATCAGCGTAGAGGGAAAACGCTTTGAACAGGAAAACATTTTGATTGAGGAGGGATTATTTATGCGAAGGATGAGGATTGCTTTGGGCGCGGTGGTACTTTGGACTCTGCTGGGTGCGGGACCGCTGCTTAAGGAGGTGAAGGGCTACAGTGCGGATACGCTTCTGGCTGGGCTGGATGGATATAAAAATCAGGAGAATGAGGCGGATCATGACTGGAAGCTAATTTTGGTAAATAGTCAGAACCCTATTCCGGAAAAGTACGACATTACATTGACCCAGCTTCAGAACAACCAATCCGTGGACAGCCGGATCTACCCGGAGCTTCAGCAGATGTTTGACGACGCCAGGGCGGAGGGGCTTTTGCCTGTGATTTCTTCTTCCTATCGAACAGAGGAGATGCAGCGTCAGATGATGGAGGAGAAGCTTCAGGAGTATGGGAGGCAGGGGTATACCGCTGAGGCAGCCAGGGAGGAGGCGAAACGCTGGGTGGCAGAGCCGGGGACCAGTGAACATGAGCTGGGGCTGGCTGTAGATATCACCACCGCCGATTGGAGCCAACAGGATGCCTATGTGATTTGGCAGTGGCTGAATGAGAATAGTTACAGGTATGGTTTTATCCTGCGCTATACGGAGGAAAAGGAAGATATTACCGGAGTGGCCGGAGAACCCTGGCATTACCGGTATGTGGGGAAGGAAGCGGCGGCGGAGATCTACAGGTCCGGGGTGTGTCTGGAGGAGTATCTGGGTACTGCCGTCCAAAGCTGTCCATAAGGTTTTTTATGGACACCGATGAAATGCTCCGGCTCCGGTCTTTTGCGAAGGGATTTCGCTATCCTGCCGAGGCAGCAAAAGGGGGATCCGACTGGCAGGATAGAGGGATAACCTGGCGGAAGAAGGAACCTCATCTGGAATTCGTTTTGAAAATTGTAAAGAAAAAAGCCTGCTGATGGGGCTATCGCAAAATGGCAGGAGAGCGTTACTGATATCCCGTGTTCACCTAGTCCTTCCGATATCTGTCCGCAATACACGAATTTTATCCGTGTTTTTCGGGCAGATGTCTCGGACATGTGTACACTTGGATATTCAGTAACGCTCTCCTGCTATTTTGCGACAGCCCCATCAGCAGGCTTTTTTATACTGCGGCGTTTCGCAAGGGGGAAGGCGATACTTCCGCTGCCTGCATCGGAACGGAAATTACATGGATACCGGATTGCGCATATTCATGGAGAATCCGTTCGTCGGTTTCATCGGTTACCAGATAATCCATATCTGATATATTGCATCCGAAAAAGGTGGTTACTTTTCCCAGCTTGTTTTTTGTGGCCAGGGTAATCACGCATTTGCTTTGTCTTACGATGGTTTGCTTTAAAATTGCTTCCTCCTGCGTGGGATAGGTGATGCCGTTTTCCGGGGACAGGGCCCCTACGCCCAGCAGACAGCATTCCACATTCAATGATTCTAACTGGTTAATGGTATTGATTCCGGTGATGCACCGGGAGGTTTTATCCACGGAGCCTCCAAGCATAACGAGATTAATGTTAGGGTGTGAACATAATTGCAGGGTGATGGAGGGGTCATTTGTAATGACGGTACCATAATAATCATGGGGAAGCTGTTCCGCAAAGGATAAATTTGTGCTGCCGGCATCAATAAAAAGAATGTGCTTATCCATCACTAAATGAACCGCCTTGGCGGCAAGCGCCTTTTTAACCAGAGGCTGCTGGGTGATACGGATATTCAAATCCACATTTTCATTATCAAGCTTGAGAACGCCTCCATGGGTTCGGATGACTTTTCCGGCCTTGGAGAGTGCCTGGAAATCTTTGCGAATAGTATCCTCAGATACTCCCAGCGCGGCTGTTAATTCCGTGGTGATTGCACGGCCCTCTTCCTTCACCTTTTGTAATATGTATTGCTGACGTTCATTTTTTAACATGATTTTCTCCTTCCTCGTTTATGGCAAAAAATAATCGAATATAATTGATTATGGTAGGAATACAATTTTTCAAGAACAAGGAAAACTAATAAAAGTATATAATTTATTTTGCTTTATTGCAATTAAATTTAATGATTTTAGGAGCTTCTTGTATAATTCAAATATAAGGAATTCCGAGAAAGAAGGTTGA
>CAMNQN010000315.1 GCA_946549155.1 uncultured Lachnospiraceae bacterium
TTCCAGAGGCATCTGCCCGCCCGGCCCCGTCTTTTCCTGCGTCCGGGTAATTAACCAAACACGAAGAACATTCACCAGAACAGTAATTCCGTATATTTAAGACCATCCTACCGGAAAAAAGGTTACAGATTTTCAGAAAATATTAATAATCTCTCAATGATAATTCTCTGGCTCTTTTGCATGGGATTCTGTAAAATAAAAAAAGAACAGAAAAATTTTCCAGTGCAGGAGGAATTTAATCATGAATCAAAAAATAAGCTTTCATGGAAAAAACCGAAAAAAATCAGCCCGGAAGCTGATCACTCTGCTGCTGGCAGTCTCTTTGTCCGCCACTGCGCTGGCCGGGGAAAGCGGCAGCCATGATATTATTTTGATCGGAGCAGATACAGAACGGGAAGCAGACCGTTTTATCCATACAAATGGATTGGAGGAATCCGACGATGCCGTGGCTTCCCTGACGGAGGATGCTGTGATGCTCCCGGATACCGTCTATGAAATCGACCTGAACGGAGACGGGGAAGCGGAACAAATCTCCTACAAAACCTATGAAAACGATAATGGTCAGGGAAGCTGCCAGGCAGTGCTGGAAATCTATGAGGACGATACGCTGATCTGGAATTACACCGATCCGTCCTGGAGCTATTCTTGGAGCCTGTCCCGCTTTTCCCTGGGAGAATCCGCCTACCTGCTGGCCGTCAGTAAATCCGACAACGACTGGACTTCCCAGGCCCTCATCTTGTCCCGGCTGGAGGGAAACGACTCTCTCTCTGTTCTGGCCGACCTGCCTGAGCTGACCAGAGAATCTGAGGAAAACAGCGGCGGCCTGCTCAGCGGCTGGGCCCGGGTGGGCTACGGCGCCCTCCTGTCCACAGAAGAAAATGTGGTCGCCATTGCCTGGACAGACACTCTGAAATCCACTGGAAACATGACCATTTACGTGGATTATGAGATTTCCGGGGACACTGTAACCCAGAAAGCTCCCCCGCTGAAGCTGGAGGAGGCGCGAACCTGGACCGCCTGGATGGATTTTGACGTCTACGATCAGCCGGAAAGTGATACGACAGCCTATCATGTATCACCGGAGGATGTGGTTTCTCTGAAAGAATTGACGATAGTGAATGGGAAAAAATACCTGAAATGTGTGAATCAGGACGGAAAAGAAGGCTGGTTCCCAGACAGTGAGGAGTATCTATACCAGCCCTCCGATGAAAATCCAGAATTATATTATCAAGGTTACTTCAAAGAATGCATTTTTGCGGGCTGATATTTGCCCGTATAGCACCAATTTTTTGCTTTCCGGACGATACTCTTTCTGTCTGGCTTCAGCAGATATCCGCCCCGAAGGGCATCAGCGCCAGTTTGGCCAGTTTAAACTGCTGCAGCCCAAAGGGGATCCCGATGATGGTGATGCAAAGCGCCAGCCCAAGAGCTGCATGTTCCAACGCCATGGGCAGTCCGGTGATGATCAGCCATAAAATATTCAGCAGAAGGGAACCGGCGCCTCCCCCATAGCGCACTTCCTTCCCAAAGGGGAAGACGCTGAGGGAGGCGAATTTAAAGCACTGCATTCCCACCGGAATACCCACCACCGTGACGCACCACAGACATCCGGCCAGACACCAGCTCAATCCGCTGATCCATCCGCCAAACACAAACCATAACAAATTTCCAAGACAACCCATATCCATTCCTCCTTATTTCAGATATCCTTATTTTCCACTGTTTCTGTTTTTCTTACCGGATCAGTCTGTAACCCTGAGCTGTATCAGCAATAGCTCTGTACGCTCAATCGCCTCATCCACCTGCTGTTTTGCCTCGGCGATTTTAGACTGTACCATGTAGTCCGCAATCAGTCCGTCAAAGAAAAAATCAGCAAATAAAAGGAAATTTCCAATATTAATTTTTAAATCTCCATCCACGGTCACGTCCCGCAGCTCTCTCTCGAAAACCTGCAAATCCTGTTTTGCCATTTCAATACAGCGGGATGCGTTTTCCAGCTTGGAATGCTTCATCAGATCTGTAAAAAACCCGCCGCCCAGCAAATCCCAGATGCCCCAGTTTCGAGCGCTGTTTAACTGTTCTCTGGCTGTCTGCAGACTGAAAAGCGCCCGCTCCCCAGCCTCCACTGCTTCCCGGATTTCCTGCCTTTCGCTTTTCCTCTTACTTTCTTCCTCTTTTCTTTCGTTTCTTCTTTCCATACAATCCTCTCCTTCCACAAGCCTGTGCGGCAGTCCGCCATTTAAAAATGCTTAAGTGTTCTATGGAGCATTCTGTATTAATGGGAAGTCGTTGCTTTTTGTAACAAAAAAGACTTCTACCATGACAACTGCCACAATAAAAGTCTTGCTTTCTCATTTGATACGGATGCTTTTTCGCATCGGTTGACGTTTTCAAACCCATCCGAAACGGATGTTTCGCTACTCCCTTTTATTTGAGATAGGGGCAGTATATCACCGTTCTTTTACACTGTCAAGCATTTAACAAAATATTTTTTGCAGATCATGTTATATTCGTGTTTGGTTAATTACCCGGACGCAGGAAGGGAAAGCGCGGAGCCGACCCTGTCATCTGAAAAACTGCTTCGA
>CAMNQN010000316.1 GCA_946549155.1 uncultured Lachnospiraceae bacterium
TCCGAATTATTTTCCAGATGCTTGTGGCCCTGCGCGCCCGTCTTTTCCTGCGTCCGTCCCGCTAATTAACAAAACACAAAGAACATTGGCGCCGCACAATAGCAGCCTGTCCTGGTGGGGAATAAAACGGCCGGCGCTGGAGTTGACAAATAAAACCTGGTAAAATATAATCCGAAATAGGAAAGCACTTGCATACGGGAAGATATATATAGAATAAAAGGGTTTACAAAAAGGGGGCGTTTTTAATGCGCAAGCCAAAGATATTAGTGGTTGGAAGCATCAATATGGACCTGTGCATGTATGGAGTTGAGGGGATGCCGGTTATGGGAGCCTCCTCCTTCTGCAGCGGGTATCAATATGCGGAGGGCGGTAAAGGGTCCAATCAGGCGTTTGCGGTTTCGAAGCTTGGCGCTGACGCGGTGATGGTTGGCCGTGTGGGCAGTACCGATGAAAATGGAAGGAAGCTGTTAAAGAGCCTGGAGAGCGCAGGGGTACATACAGAATATATTGTACGGGACCCGGAACATTTAACCGGTATGGCCATTATGAGTGTCCTTTCGGGGGGCTCCTACTACTCCATATTTGCGAATGGGGCCAATGGCTATGTTGCACCGGAGGATGTCGCGCGGGCACTGGAGAATGATACATACGATATGGTGCTGATGCAGCTGGAGATTCCGCTGGAAACCGTGTACCGCACTTATGAGATGGCAAGGGAAAAAGGGATACCGGTGTTTTTGGATGCCGGGCCTGCCATGCATATTCCGCTGGAACGGCTAAAAGGGGTGGACTACATATCGCCGAATGAGACAGAGGCGGAAGCGCTGACTGGAATTGCTCTGGGGGATGAGCGCGGAGCAGAACGCGCGACGGTCTATCTGTATCAGGAACTGAAACCAAAGTGGGTGGTTTTAAAGCTTGGAAGCCGGGGCGTGCTTCTCTACGACGGGAAGGATTTTCTGCGGGTCCCGGCCAATCAGGTGGAAGCAGTGGATACTACGGCGGCAGGGGATACCTTCAGCGCGGGGTTTGTAATAAAGATGTGCAGCGGAAGCTCCGTTACGGAAGCCGTTGATTATGCCCAGGCAGCCGCGGCCCTTTGTGTGACCAGAAAAGGCGGGCATACCTCCATTCCATCAGACAGTGAGGTCAGGGCGTTCTTATCAGAATTTTAATTATATAAAAATCCAGAAAGAATCCGTTGATTTATTGATTCCTTCTGGATTTTTGCGTACCGCTTATATCATCGCTTTTACTTTTTTTGTTTTTGGATCGTATGGCTGCCTGTCAGGTGGTTTCCCGTTCCACGATCTCTGTATCGAGCATCACTTTTTTGTCGTGCGGATGGCCCTCCAGATCACAGATCAGAAAATCGACAGCCAGTTCACTTTGCCGCCAGGGCTTATTGTCCAGCGTGGTCAGCTGCGGGTTTGTGATACGACCGTAAATACTGTTGTCGATGCCGATGACGGAGACATCCTGCGGGACTTTGCAGCCGAGGTCAGAAAGTGCCCGCAGGCCTCCGGCCGCAACAATATCAACAGAGAAAATGATACCGTCCGTCTGAGGCAGTTCGCGCATAATCTGTGTCGTAATATTATAGCCGCCTTCGATGGAGGAATCCGTATTGTAAATATGACATTCTTCCGTACAGACTCCTGTCTGCTGCATGCCAAGGTAGAAGCCTGTTTTTTTATTCATGTTTGCCGGCGTCTCGGCATCGTTCACATAGACAATGGAATGCTTTCCTTTGGAGGTCAAAAGCTCCACGCACTGGGTGACCCCCATGGTTTCGTTGGCAATAATACCGGAAACATTTGGAAGATCAATGTAACCATTAACGACAACGACCGGGGTCTGGCCCAGATATTTTTTTATGGTAGAGTAGACGTTTTTGTTCATAAACATAGAGCCGATCAGGGCAACGCCTTCTACACGATGCTGCTGGAGCTTTTGAATAAGAAAGTGGGAATTGTCGGATTTGGGGCGATCGGCCGTCAGCTCGGTGCAATTACGCGCGGTATCGGCATGGAGGTTTATGCCTATGACCCGTATTTTGACGAGGCTTATGCGAAAGAAAACGGAATCCATCAGGCGGAGCTTGAGACAATTATAAAGGAGTGCGATTTTATTTCGTTACATGTTCCGGTGACGGATGAAACGCGAAATATGATAGGCGCAAAGGAAATAGCAGCTATGAAAACGGGAGCTGTTCTGATCAATGCGGCGCGGGGCGGTCTTGTGGACGAACAGGCAGCCGCGGATGCCCTGAAAAGCGGAAAGCTTTTCGCAGCGGCCTTTGACGCTTTTGAACAGGAACCGCCGACGAACTCGCCGCTGCATGGTGCGCCGAACGTAATTATGCTGCCGCATACAGGCGCGCATACGTTTGAGTCCGTAAAAAATATGGGAATGATGGCTG
This sequence comes from uncultured Lachnospiraceae bacterium, assembly GCA_946549155.1. Classification (GTDB taxonomy): domain Bacteria; phylum Bacillota; class Clostridia; order Lachnospirales; family Lachnospiraceae; genus Merdiplasma. The sequence continues at coordinate 2,423 of CAMNQN010000316.1, forward strand.
TGGAAAATGTGATTGCAGAGCTTTCAGGCAAGGACTGCGGCCATCGGGTAAGGCAGTAAATAAAATGCCGGCAATGTTCTTCGTGCTTTGTTAACTACTCGGACGCAGGAAAAGGCGGAGCCGGGCGGGCAGATGCCTCTGGAAAACTGCTCCGG
>CAMNQN010000317.1 GCA_946549155.1 uncultured Lachnospiraceae bacterium
AAGAAGGCAAACGATTTGTAAATGAACTTTCTGACAGAGATACCCTTTCAAATGCCGCTTTAGCTCAAACCGATGGGATTTTCTATATGGTATGTGATAAAAATAATTCTGGTGTCGGCGAAGACGGTACCACTTATGGCGGACAAAACATTCAGGATTTATTAGATGCAGGTATTGTTGTGACAGCTGATACATTAGAAGAATTAGCCGAATTAATCGGTGTTGATTCTGCAACTTTCGTTGAAACAATCGAAAAATTCAACGAAGCTGTTAAGACAGGTGTTGACCCGGAATTCAATCGTGCTTCTTTTGGAGGTGACTTTATTAATCCTGATGGTAACCCTGGTATCTTTGAAGCGCCTTTCTACGCTGGTCCGAGAAGTCCTTCCGCTCATATTACGAAAGGTGGTTTAAAGGTTAACACAAGTGCTGAAGTCATTGGTACTGATGGCAATACAATTCCTGGATTATATGCTGCTGGTGAGGTTACTGGTGGACGTACAGTTGCTGGTTTGCTTGAAGCTATGACATCTGGCCGTACAGCGGGTAAAACAGTTATGGGTAAATAATTAACGATTATCGTTATTTTTAGAAAATATTCAATTATTTACTAAAACCTTATGTAATAGAAACTTATAAAAGTTATAAAATTACTTGGTGAATTAAAAAATAAAGCATATATACATGATTGCTATAAGTCATGTATATATGCTTTTTAATATAAAAGGCATCCCATAAGATACTTATTTTTGTATTTTCCAGCGGAGAATTATTCTGGATGCTAAAGGGGATCTGACAGGGAATAAGACGGTGGATGCGCTCCTGTACCAGAAGCGGAAACAGGCGGAAGGGGAACACCAAATAGGAATGTGATGTGCCGATGCCAAAGGAGAGATGTATCAATGCGTTTGATTTATGTGTACTATTTGGAAACACACTGGGATAATGCCTTGGAACCGTGTGGAAGGATGCAGGGAGGAGAATGCCGTTTTATTGTAAGGTTACAGGAACCCGAGGATGAGAATATATTTTAATGAATAATGAACAAAATGGTATTAAAGAACAAACAGAACTATGATATAATAGAAGAAACAAAGGAGGGCAAAAACCATGGAAGAGCGGTTGAAAACAGCGGAGATCAAAGTACTTCTGAAAGAATGCGTGGAAGATGGGAAGGTTCATCCGATTGATGATTTTAAATGGTATATTACGGAAAGAACTAGGAAATCATTTAGTATCGGCCAACTGTCAGGGGCTATTTCCCAGCTTGCGACCCTTGGAATTCTGGAAAGCGTGGAAAGAGGCCTGTACCGGAAGGGAAGCAATAACGACAGAGATACCGATAAGTGGGATCGGATGGATACGGATTATAAGAAGCATAAAAATTGTCATAATAGAACAAATGAACATAACGGGATAAGACAAGATAATGAAATGTGGAGGAATGTTAAGATCTTTTTGGCAGAAGCAGAAAAAGAACTGGCGGATATTGTAGGAAGCGCAAATGTGTGGAACTTAAACAGCGAGGAATTTGAACTGTTAAAAGAAGTGAAAGAGCTGGGAGAGCGGATGAACGCGATTGCAGCAAAATGTTAAGTGGGGAGGTTGTTATGGATCATACAAAGAGGAATATTCTTCCAAAAGAGAAACATATGAGTGGTTCGGCAGGCATTCACAATGTGTCCCAGTATTTGTACAGAGTGGGAAGCTGTATAAAGGAAAGACAGCAGGGAGACAGCGTCGTCGTGTACCGCGGGGAACCGGATGTCTATGACAAACCCTGCAGACCCAATATTTTTCGAAGGGATGTATTAAACAATAACCGATTTTTTGAGAAGAATCTCTTTGACACCATGCGGCAGAACAAACTGACAGGGGAGAAGCGGTATCTGGATAATGCCATCGATGCCCAGCATGGGGAATTTCCCAGTCGTCTGTTGGATGTGTCTTACAATTGCCTGATTGCCCTGTACTTTGCGGTGACCCCCTATTACCACAACGCAGAAAATTCCATGGATCACAGGGACGGCATGGTGTATCTGTTTTTTATTGATGAGATCTTCAGCCCCAGTGCATCCAACACCAATGACAACTATAATGCTATTATTAATCAAGATCAGGAATGGTATCAGAATCATATCCTTTTTTGGAATAATCACAAATTTATTGACCATACAAAGCTAAACAGCAGGATTATTGCCCAACAGGGGGCATTTATCCTTTTTCCAGGGGATGAGCCGGAGGATCTGCCGGAATATATGTTCTGTGGAATCCAGATCCCGAAGGAGGCCAAGCCGCTTATCCGGCAGGAATTAAATCAGCTGTTTGGCATCCACACCGGCAGCATCTATCCGGAGATCATCAATCTGGTGAAAGAATTAAGCGGCAAAAGCAAAAGGCTGAACACAGAGGAATTTACCTGTGAGCATGAGTTGAACCATATATTGAGACAAATGGAAAAAGAATTGATTTATTATCTGGATTACGCCATTGAGCAGAAGAGAAGCAGTCAGATCCATGAGATTCTGGTTCATAT
>CAMNQN010000318.1 GCA_946549155.1 uncultured Lachnospiraceae bacterium
GGAGTTATTTTCCAGATGCTTGTGGCCCTGTGCGCCCGCCTCTTCCTGCGTCCGGTTAATTAACAAAACACGAAAAGGACAAACCGGAATCAGCGCCTTCCTGAGGAAAAAATGTCTGTGGTATAAAAATCACCCCGCCTGGCATACTTATAGTAAGTAAATCGGCGAGGTGATTTTTATGTGGGGATTTATTATTGCAATCGTATCGGGCGTGCTGATGAGCACGCAGGGAGTATTTAACACCCAGGTGACGAAGCAGACCAGCCTGTGGGTGTCCGCGGCCTTTGTGCAGTTTACTGCCCTGCTTCTGTGCCTGGCGGCCTGGCTTTTAACGGACCGCAGCAGCTTCGCGGCTTTGGGGAAGGTGTATCCCTGGTACCTGCTGCTGGGCGGGGTGCTGGGAGCCTTTATCACCATGACCGTGATTCAGGCCACCGGGAAGCTGGGACCTGCCGGGGCAGCCATGGTCATCGTGATTGCACAGCTGATCGGCTCCTATCTGATCGAGCTGTTTGGCCTGTTCGGGGTGGATAAACAGCCGCTGGCCTGGCAGAAGGTGATCGGGATGGGCATCAGCATCGCGGGGGTATTTCTGTTTAATTCCTGACACAGACTTCAGAACAGCGCCCGTATTCCGGCTTCATCATAGTCGCGGATGCGCTTTAACGGGATGCGGGCGGCCCGGAAGGCCATATCCTTGAAATGATCCCGCTCCTTCGCTTCTGCGGTATCGTGGGTGCCATCGTCCAGCTCCAGGGCGAAGAGCACATGGAGGGACTGGTCGCAGATGACGAAATCCACATGTTTTTGGGCGATCCGGTGAAAATATTTCATGTAGTGCTTCCGGGATGTGACCTGCAGAAGATCCTTCACGCCCACCTTTGGAAGCACAAGAAGCCCTCTGGCGTCTGTCTCCCGGCGGAGCATCCTGTAAAAATGATATTCCCGCTTTGTCAGCAGCGGCCGGGCCTCGTAAGGGTAGCGATTCGCTGTCAGCCATTTTACAAGGAGCAGGAGAAGGAGCGCCAAAAGCAGGGCACCCCCGATTGTAAGGTAAATGATAGTTTGCTTCATAACTGAATTTTATACATAAACGCCGGGATGGGGGCGGTCAACGGGTGGCTTCAAAGGGAAACTGAAACTGTGTCAGTCCAAATTCGTCCCTCAGAGCGATAAATTCTTTCTGCACGGCCTCCGTAACAGGCACGCCCTTGTCCTTTCGGTACATCCACATTTCGTATTCCTTTTCTCCAGCCGTATAGATGCGCTCCTGGCCGGGCGCTTTCTGGGAATTTCGCAGGTCTCTTAAAATATCGCCGCAGGTCTTTTTAAACGCTTCTGCGCCCATAAACGCTTCCGGATCGATGACGATAAAGAAATGTCCCAGATGGTAGGGCCGTGGTTCTCCGTTTTCGTTTTTGCCGTCCAGGGCCCGCAGGAAGATGCCGGACTGAAGCGCCGCGGAGAGAATCTCCACCACGGTGGCGTAGCCGTAGCCCTTATAGCCGGCAAAGAGCTCCCCGATTCCGCCCAAAGGAGCGAGAGCGGCCTTCTGGCTTCGGATATCTTTTAAAATCTGAACGCTGTCCGTCATCTCAGTTCCATCTCTGGAGATCACCATGCCGGCGGGAACGTCATGCCCGATCCGGGCATAATATTCAATCTTTCCATTTTGGATGATGGAGGTGGCGCAGTCCAGCAGGAAGGGAAAGGCTTCGTCGGTAGGCATGCCGAAGGTCAGCGGATTGGTTCCCAGCATATTCTCCACGCCGAAGGTGGGAGCGATGGAGGGCCTGGCGTTGGTGCCGGTGATGCCGATCATGTTCTCCTTCGTGGCCAGAGTGGCCCAGTATCCCGCGATGCCGTAATGGGAGGAATTGCGCACCGCTGCCATACTCATGCCGTATTTGCGGGCCTTCCCGATGCACAGGTCCATGGCCCGCTTGCTGGCCACCATTCCCATGCCGTCATTGGCATCCAGAACCACCGTGGTGGGCGTCTCCTTCAGAATGTCAATCTTCGTCACCGGATTGAGAATCCCTGCCTTGATCCGGTCCACATAGATGGGCTTAAAACGATTGCAGCCGTGACTCTCAATCCCCAGCCGGTCACTTTCCAGCAGCACATCGGAGCAGAGTCTGGCCTCCTCCCTCGGCACTCCCAGTTTCTCCAAAACCGCCGTCATAAAATCATCCGCAAGCTGCCATGGTATGTAGGGTCTGTTATCCTTCTCCATAATAATCCTCCTTATAAAAAAAGGATGCGGAACAGAGACCTCCGGTGTCTCCTGCGCATCTCTAAGTCGTGCAACGGATATCCGATTCATATTAAATATAGCATTTGCCGGGGGGTAGCGTCAATATTTTTCGTGTTTTGTTAATTACCCGGACGCAGGAAGGGAAAGCTTTACAAAATCATGCGGAATGTGACATCCTAAGCATAAAGTGCCCGATTTGCGTGCAAATTCCGGCAGAACGGTACGTCTGTTCCGATATCATCGGTACAATA